>JAYOFM010000044.1:0-465 GCA_038117225.1 Rhodospirillales bacterium | reverse complement strand
GGCCGGTGCGTTCCAGCGTGATTTCCGCGTCAAAGCGCATCGGCATGTAACAACCGGTCGCGACCAGCATCACGGCCGCCACGGCGAGAAACCTCAGGATCGGCAGGCGTCGGACTGGGCTCAAGAAATCTGCTCCCTCGGGTACGCGAGCTATGCGCCGTCACATAGCAATGTAGCGAACGATGATAGAGCGCCGCCCGTCTATGGCCAAGCGGTGGTTTATCTACTAGTAGATTATCGAAGGTGATAGCGAACGGGAAGGGAGTTGAAAATCAATCCACCGATTTCGCCCGCTGCCAAAGCGCTTCCAACTCATCAAGGTCAGCCTCCGGCATCTCTCGGCCGCCCACATCCAGTAAACGCTCCACCTCTCGAAACCGTTTTTCGAATTTGCGGTTGGTGTGGCGCAACGCCGATTCCGGATCGATCCCCAGCTTGCGGGCCAGATTGACGCAGGTAAACAAC
>JAYOFM010000043.1:0-27979 GCA_038117225.1 Rhodospirillales bacterium | reverse complement strand
AACGAAATGCTGACAGATGCTGACATATGCTGACATTTTTTGGGTGATTTTGGCATGTTTTGTTTTATATCAATGTGTTGGCCTGTTTACATCGGCCTTTTAACGCTTCGAAATGGGCTTTTATCGCGTTAATGTGGGCAAAATGCGGGTTTTGCGGCGTTCGTTTTGCTGACATGCGGGCGTTTGGCTCAATGGTTCGGGGTGGCGTTGTGCAGGTGCGAAAGGCGGCTGGTCAGGGCGGCCGGGATATGCGAGAACGCCGGCCAATGATCGGCGCCGGCCAGGGCTTATTTGGGAGTCCTTGGGGCGCCTCACCTCAGTGATGGAGAACCCGCATGGCTTATGAAAACATCATCGTCGAGACCACCGGCGGCGGCGTCGGCAAGATCACGCTGAACCGGCCGAAGGCCATGAATGCCCTGTGCAACGCCTTGATCGAGGAGCTGGGGGCCGCCATCGATGGCTTCGAGGCCGACGACGGGGTCGGGTGCATTCTCATCACCGGCTCGGAAAAGGCCTTCGCCGCCGGCGCCGACATCAAGGAAATGCAGTCGCGCTCCTATATGGAGGTCTACCGCGCCAACTTCATCGCCACCTGGGAGCGGGTCACCACCTGTCGCAAGCCGGTGATCGCGGCGGTCGCCGGGTTCGCGCTGGGCGGCGGCTGCGAGCTGGCCATGATGTGCGATTTCATCATCGCCGCCGACACCGCCAAGTTCGGCCAGCCGGAGATCAACCTCGGCATCCTGCCCGGCGCCGGCGGCACGCAGCGGCTGACCCGCGCCGTCGGCAAGGCCAAGGCCATGGACATGTGCCTGACCGGGCGCTTCATGGACGCCGACGAAGCCGAGCGCGCCGGCCTGGTCAGCCGAGTGGTGCCGGCCGACGACCTGCTGGCGACGGCGGAAGAAGCGGCGGCGACCATCGCCTCGCTTTCCAAGCCGGCCGTCATGATGGTCAAGGAATGCGTCGACCGGGCCTTCGAATCGTCGCTCGCCGAGGGGGTGCTGTTCGAGCGCCGCACCTTCCACGCCGCCTTCGCCACCGAGGACCAGAAGGAAGGCATGGCGGCGTTCGCCGAGAAGCGCAAGGCCCAATGGTCACACCGCTGAGGGAATGTGAGGCCTAGCGTTTGATGGCGAGGGTCAGGCCGTCGGCGATGGGCACCATGGAAAGCGTCACTCGCGGGTCGTCCGCGCGGGCGGCGTTGAAGGCGCGGATGGCGTTGGTGTTGTCGTCGTCGATGCCGGGGTCGGCGGGCTTGCCGCTCCACAGCACGTTGTCTACGGCGATCAGGCCGCCGCCGCGGACCAGGGTCAGGCAGCGCTCGAAATAGCCGGCGTAGTTGGGCTTGTCGGCATCGATGAAGGCGCTGTCGTAAGTGCCGGCCCGGCCATCGGCGATCAGCCCGTCGAGGCTGTCCAGGCCGGCGCCGAGGCGCAGCTCGATCTTGTCGGCGACGTCGGCCTCGCGCCAATATTCGCGGGCGATGGCGGTGAAGTCGGGGTCGATGTCGAGGGCGGTGATGTGGCCGTCGGCGGGCAGGGCGAGGGCGACGGCGAGTGATGAATAGCCAGTGAACACGCCGACCTCGAGATGCCGCTTGGCGCCGGTGAGATCGATCAGCAGCGCCAGGAACTGGCCCTGTTCCGGCGACACCTGCATGCCGTGCTCGGGCAGCTCGAGGGTGCGCCGGCGCAAGCGGGCGAGGATGTCGGGCTCGCGCAGGGAGACGCGGAGCAGGTAGTCATAGAGGGTGTCGTCGAGGTCGAGCGTGCGCTTGCCCATGGTTGGCGGCTCCTCGGAATGATCGGAGCGCCAAGCTTATCGCGGCGGATCGGCGTTGGCGATGCCGGCGAAGCGGGAGGCCGAGAGAAGGAGACGGAGCGTAAAGGAGGCCCAGCGAGGGAGAGCCAGCGGAGGCGGTTCAGCGCGCCTCGGCGTGATCGCCCAGATCGCCGTCGTTTTCGACGTCGTTTTCGTCGTCATCCTCGGCGGCCAGCATGGCGAGATAGATGCGCCGCGCCGTCGCGGCATCGACGCCGCCGGCGCGAGCCCCCGCCGCGATCATCGCCGCGTGCGGCAGTGCCGGCACGAAGGCGAGACCGGCGTCGGAAAACGCCGACATCATCTCCGCCGCCGCCGACAGGCGCGATGAGTCGCCGGGCGTGTTCTCGTTGGCGGCGCGCTTCAAGGATTGAATGGTCATGCTGGTTCCCCGCTTGCTGTTCGTTTGGGAGCCTTCCGCGCAATGATCGTGCCAGCCGGGGGTAGAATATTAATGTATGCCACACCATTAAATGAAGGTTCGGATATTGTTGAATTTTTGCCGGGATTACTATTGAAGGTGCCTGGTCTGATCCGATGCGGAAATGATCGTCGTGTCATTCTGCGTGTCAATTTGACACGCCGCCTGGCAACGCGGCCGCCGGGTCTCGCCATGGCCGGCCGGTTCGGCTAGGTTTCCCCGACGATGGCGAGCGATCCGATCTATCACATGTGCCGCGAGGCGGAATGGGCCGAGGCCGCCGCCAGCGGTCGTTATTTGGGCTCGTCGCAGGACCTCGTCGACGGCTTCATCCATTTCTCCACCGCCGCCCAGGTGCGCGTCAGCGCCGCCAAGCATCGCGCCAGACAGGCTGGGCTGGTGCTGCTCTGTGTCGACGCGGAAGCGCTTGGGCCGGCGTTGAAGTGGGAGGCGTCGCGCGGCGGCGCTTTGTTCCCGCATCTCTATGGCCCGTTGCCGGTCGCGGCGGTCCGCCGGGTCGATCCGCTGCCGTTGGGCGACGAGGGTCTGCATGTGTTTCCCGATCATGTGGCGCCGCCGGAGGACGAGGCGTGAGCTTGGCGTGGCGTCTCGCCGCGCCGTTGTTGCGCTGCCTGGACGCGGAGGCGGCGCACGATCTGGCGATCCGCGCCCTGGCGCTGGGCGTCGTCGTCGGCGGCGATAGCGACGATGCCATTCTCGCCAGTGAATTGTGGGGCCGGCGCTTCGCCAATCCGATCGGTCTCGCCGCCGGTTTCGACAAGGACGCCCGCGCGGCGCATCGGGCGCCGGCGCTCGGCTTCGGGCTGATCGAGATCGGCACGGTGACGCCGAAGCCGCAGGCTGGTAATCCGCGGCCGCGATTGTTCCGCCTGCCGGCGGCGCGCGCGGTGATCAACCGCATGGGCTTCAACAATGAGGGCGCCATCGCCGTCGCCGAACGTCTCGAGCGTTTGCCGCCGCCGCCGCGCGCCATTCCCCTCGGCGTCAATCTCGGCCGCAACAAGGACGCCACCGACGAGGCCGCCGATTACGCCCGCGCCGCCAAGCTGCTCGGCCGTTATGCCGACTACGCGGTGATCAACGTGTCGTCGCCCAACACGCCCGGGCTGCGCGCCTTGCAGGACCCGGCGCGGCTGGTCGAGATCGTCGATGCGGTGCGCCAGGCGCTGACCGCCGGCGGCCACAAGGCACCGCCGCTGCTGGTCAAGCTGGCGCCCGATCTGGAGGACGCCGATCTCGACGACATCGCCGCCGCCGCCCTCGCCATGAAACTGGACGGCCTGATCGCCACCAACACCACCATCGCCCGGCCGCCGGACCTCACGGACCGTCATGCGGGGGAGGGCGGCGGACTGAGCGGGCGGCCGCTGATGCAACCGTCGACGCGCATCCTCGCCGGCCTGCACGCCCGGCTCGAGGGCCGGCTGCCGCTGATCGGCGTCGGTGGCGTTGCGTCCGGCGCCGATGCCTACGCCAAGATCCGCGCCGGCGCCTCGCTGGTGCAGCTCTATAGCGCGCTGGTGTTCGACGGCCCCGGCCTGGTCGGCCGCATCAAGCGCGACCTCGCCGGCTTGCTGCGCCGCGACGGCTTTACCGGCGTCAGCCAGGCGGTCGGCGCCGACCACGCCTAGTTGCTCTTCGCCCGCGGTTGCTCCATAAGGCCGAAGCGCCGGTCGAGCCAGCGGAACAGCACCGCCGCCACCGTCACCATGAACAGCACCCGCACCATGTGATGGGTCGAGACGAAGGCGACGTCGATGCCCATGGCGAGGCTGACCAACGCCATTTCCGCCAGCCCGCCCGGCGCGTAGGCCAGCCACAGGGCGCCGAACGACACACCGACCACCGGCTCCAACGCCAGCGCGAACCCGGCCGCCACGACGATCATCACCAGCGTCGAGCCGACGGCGATCAGCATCACGTCGAACACCTCACGCAGCGAAATGCCGACGAAGCGACAGCCGATGCTGACGCCGATGACCACCTGGGCGACGGCCAGCACCTCGCCCGGCGGCCGCGCCTCGGTCAGGCCGCTGACATGGACGATGGCGCTCAGCAACACCGGCCCGAGCAGCGCCGCGTTGGGCAGCCGCAACAGCTTGCCGATGAACAGCCCGCCGATGGCGCAGGCGAGCAGGATGCCGAGATCGCGCGGCCCGGTGTTGGCCAGGCTGCCCATGGCGCTGATGTCGGGCGGCGCGTAGCCCTCGAAAAAGCGGAAACACAACGGAATGATCATCACCGTCAGCATGATGCGGATGGCGTGCACCAGCGAGATGCGGCGGATGTCGCCGCCAAAATCCTCGGCCAGCAATACCATGACACCGAAACCGCCCGGCATGGCGGCGAAATATGATGTCACCGGCGACCAGCCCATGCGGTGGAACATCGTCGCCAGGCCGCCGGCGATGACGAAGATGAAACAGATCATCGCCGCCAGACTCCAGACCCAGGCGCCGGCGTTGCTCAGGGTGTCCTGGGTGAAGGCGCTGCCGAGCATGACGCCGAGCACCGCGATCATCACCGGGCGCAAGCTTGTCGACGAATGCAGCCGCACACCGGCGAGCGAGACCACGGTGGTCAGCGCCATGGAGCCGATCATCCACGCCAGCGGCATGCGCCAGAGCTCGAACAGCCAGCCGCCGCCGGCGCCGAGCGCCAGTGTAATCACCGTCCAAAGGGCGATCTGGCCGCGCGTCCGCCGCGGCGCGGCGTCGCCGATGGGACCCGCCGGCGCGCCGTCGAGTTGCGTCTCCTCGTCGCGTCCGGTCACGGCGCGAACTGTTCCTTGAGCACCCGCTCCTCGAGATTGTGTTCCGGGTCGAACAAGATGGTCGGCGCCACCGAGCGGTCCTCGGCGACGCTGACCCGGCGCACGTCGCGCACCTCGTTGAAGTCGGCGGTGGCGCTGACGGCGCGGTCCTCGGCATCCAGGACATCGAAGGTGATGCGCGCCCGCGCCGGCAACAGCGCCCCACGCCAGCGCCTGGGCCGGAAGGCACTGATCGGCGTCAGCGCCAGCACTTCGCCGCCCAGCGGCACGATCGGCCCGGCGGCGGACAGGTTGTAGGCGGTGGAGCCGGCCGGTGTCGCCACCAGCGCCCCGTCACAGATCATTTCCTCCAGCCGCACCACGTCGTCGACGCTGATGCGCAGCTTCGCCGCCTGGCGGGTCGAGCGCAGCAGCGAGACCTCGTTGATGGCCAGCGCCTCGTGCATCTCGCCGCTGGTGCATTCCACCCGCATGCGCAGCGGGTGCAGGTGGATCGCCTGCGCCGCCGCCAGCCGTTCGACCAGGGCGTCCTCGCGGTAGTCATTCATGAGAAATCCGATCGAGCCCCGGTTCATGCCGAAGATCGGCGTGCCCCGGTCCATCACGTCATGCAGCATGTGCAGCATGAAGCCGTCGCCGCCGAGCGCCACGACCACGTCGGCGTCGACCGGCGGCACCTCGCCATACCGCGCCACTAGCCGTTGCCGCGCGGCTTCCGCCTCGGCGTGACCGAGGGCGGCGGGCGCGGCGACGATGGCGATCTTGTCGAACGGCATGAAGCCTCCTGATGGGTAGGCGCTTGAGGGCGCGATGGCGGCCGACTCCGGGTGCCGAGAATGCAGGCAACTTAAAGCCAAAACAACCCGGTTAAAAGCCGGCGCGAGGCCGTTCATGGCCGTTATATTCAAGATGTAAACAGGTTAAGCCCTTGAAAACATTCAAAACACATCGAAACGGCCCCGAAAATGTCAGCAAATGTCAGCAAATGTCATCATTTTGCCCGGCGCCATTACCGGCCGCGGTGACGTCCCTGGCCGCCGCGCGCCAGCCGCTGGCCAGCCGTCCGGCCAGCCGGCTCTGGATTTCCACCGCCCGCGCCGCCGCGTGGAAGTGATGGTTTTCCAGCGCCTTGCGATAGATGCTTTCTAGCTTCGCCAACAGCGCCTCGGTGTCGCGGCAGAAATCCTCGGCGACCTCCTGTTGCAGATCGCGCAGCCGCAGACGCACCGCCGGCCGGCGCAACAGCCGGTAGGCCTGTTGGCGTATCCCGGCCTCGGCATAGCCGGCTTCCCGCGCCGCCAGGGCGCCGTTGCTGGTGGCGGCAAAGGCGCGACAGAACAACTCCTGGCGCGGCGATAGCCGGCGGCCGGCGCCGATGTCCCCGGTATCGTCATCATCATCGATATCACCATGGATTTCACCATCGACCTCGGCATCGGCCTCGAATTCGTCATCGACCCCGCCACCGGCCTCAACGTTCCCGCCGCCTTCCATCCGTGCCAGGCCGAACGGCGACGCCCCGCCCGGCGACGGCGCGGCAAATCCGGCGGTACGGTGTGATAACTCGCTCACGATGAACCCTCCTATAATGAAAGGAACAAATATAGAACATATTTCTGGTGAGTCAAGATGAAATTGCAAGGGGTTGGGGAAATGATTTCAACGTTAGTTCTAAGACGAGTGTGGGATATAGAGGCGGTCGCGGGTCGGGTTCAAATGACCTCCGTCGCTGCCCGGTTAGCGATCATTCATTCAAGGAGATCGCGTCGTCTCGAATTGATCCGGACCGGACATGTCGAACAAACGAGCAGACGCACCGCGATCAGTCTCCGAGGCGAAATACGATGGGTATTGATACCCGGTCGGCGATCGCGATGCCTAGCCGGGTCGCGGGGCGGAACCGCCATCGGCTGACCGCGCGAACCGCCGCCGCATCGAGCAGACGGTGACCGCTCGATTGAACCACGTTGACGATTCCCACGCCACCATCCGCCCGCACCTCAACCGATAGGAGAACCCGCCCTTCAATTCCACGCGCGAGCGCCGCCGCCGGATAACGCGGCCTCGGGTTTGCGCCGGCCGCTGCCGCCGTAAAACCGACGGAAACCGCCCGATGAGTGGTCGATATTGATGCCGTCTCCCGCTCCATGGTTGTGATCTCTCCGCCCTGGTCAGCGACGGGATGAACATCAGACATAACACTAACGGTGGCGGTGGCGGCGGGGACAAGCCGATCCGTCAAAGGGTCCTCGATATTCGACCGTGATCGCGTTTTTGCGACAATGGGCATGCGCGTCAACGTCGCCGGCGGCGTAGGACGGCGGCGCGGCAGCACGGACATCAGAACTGGCCGTCGTTTCTGAGTATCCTCCGCCTTGGCGACCTCAAGCCCAATGTCTTGCGATTCCTCGATCACCGGCATCATTGCGGCATCTGCCTCCCGTCGCGCCTCGATGACGGCCGTCGATGGCGCGGGTGCCGGTCGATTTTCCGTCGCCTCGGCAGTGGGGCTATCTGGTCGGACGTCAACTGCGGGTTCAACGGTTCTTGCGGGTTCAGCCAACCCGACCTCCAGCATTTGTTGCTCTATGGGCGCGGTCGCCGTCACGGGTGCGTTTGTCTTGACTGCTTCGTCGATTTGACTGACATCGGTTTCGCGCCTGTCCGGGATTGTGATGTTATTGCCCGCCGTGGCAGGTTTCTCGGCCGCGCCCTTCGTATCCAAGGGCATCTCCGAGTCTTCGATGACGAATTCGACAGGAATAGCGATTCCCGTATCCACCACCGCTGGACCATGGGTCAGCAAGACGGCGGCAATGGCGACATGCACGCCGATCGAAACAAATCCCGCGGCGGCGAAAATCGGCGGATGCGCGCTCGACGGTAATTCTGCCGATGCCGACAGCGGTATTAGGGTCTCGTCGCGTCCTCCCCTCATGGTTTCGCTCGCCGGATCAGCCAGATGAAGAACCCACCACCAATCGCCGCCGTCAGCATGCCCACGGGCAATTCCTGCGGCGCCAACAAGACCCGCGAGGCGACATCGACCGACACCAGAAATACGGCCCCGATAAGGGCGGACAGCGGTAGTACGCGACGATAGTCCCCGCCCACCGCCATGCGGGCCACGTGCGGAATCATCAGGCCGACGAATCCGATGGCGCCGCTGACGGCGACCAGCACCCCCGTCACCAAGGCTGCCAGCATGAATATCGCGAGACGCATGCGATCGACCGAGACACCGAGGCCAACGGCGGTCTCGTCGCCAGCGGCCAGGGCGTTGAGGTGACGAGCCGTGACCTGCATTGCGGCCCAACCGGCAGCGACCACGGCGATGGGGATGCCAATCCGCTCCCACCGCGCGCCACCAAGGCCGCCGAGGCTCCAGAACACCACCGAATGTGCCGCCCGCTGATCACCCCAGAAGATCAGAAAATTAGTGGCGGCAAAAAAGAGGAATGACACCGCCACCCCGGAAAGGATAAGCCTCTCCGAGGTCACGCGGGCCTGCCGCCCGGCGACGCCGACGACCAACAACATGGCCACCATGGCGCCGGCGAAGGCGGCGAGTGGTAATGTAGCCGCCCCCAACACGGCGCCAACGTGGACGATCACCGCGACGGCGCCGAACGCGGCCCCCGATGACACGCCGAACAGGTAGGGGTCGGCCAACGGATTGCGCGTCACGGCTTGCAATGCCGCGCCAACCAGTGCCAGGCCGGCGCCGACGACAACGGCCAGAATTGTCCGCGGCAGGCGGATGTGCCACACGATGCGCTCCTCCGCGGCCGTCGCTGCCGAGTTCAGCGGTCCCCAGCCCAGGTGCTGCCAGACGATATCCGCGACGTGATCGAGCGGCACGGACGTCGCCCCAACGCCCACCGAAACGGCCATGGAAACCACCAGCACCGCCAGCAAGATCACCATCAACACGGGCAAGGGCACGGTGCGTCGGTCGCCCAAGCCCATGTTCACGGGAAACGCTCCGGATGGAGGGCGCGGGCCAGTTTTTCGATTGCCGGAATGTTGTTCGGGCCGGGAGTCAGTTCCGTATATCCGAGAACGACGAAACGGTTCCGCCGCGCGGCGGTAATTCCGCTGAGTGCCGGGTGATTGCGGAAGAATTCCCAACGGTCGCGCCAGCTGTCATCCTGATAGCCGACGATAATGACGACTTCCGGGTCGCGGGCGATCACCGCTTCCCAGCCGATGCGGCCCCAGCTCATGGCGACATCACCGAGGACGTTGTGACCGCCGGCGGCGGCGATGATCGCCGTCGGCATCGCTGCGCGTCCGGCGGTGAAGGGCTTTTCTTCGCCACTATCGAGAACGAATACCCTCGGTGGCCGATTTCCGGCGATTATGTCGCGCACCCGATCAACCCGCGTCCGATAGGAGCGGACGAGCGCGGCCGCTCGATCGGCGCGGCCGAAAATTCGACCGATGTTGAGAACGTCGTCGTAAAGCAGGTCCATCGTCGCGGTCGGCGCATTTTCGCCAACATGAGCGCAGGATTCACTGAGCACGTAGGTGGCGATGCCGAACGTGGCCAGCGATTCAGGCGTCACCGCGCCACCCGGCTGCATGCCGTAATACCATCCGGCGAAATAGAAATCGGCGCCGGCGGCGACCAAAGTCTCGACACTCGGGTTCTTGCTCGCCAGTTCGGGCAGCGACCCCATGGCCTGGCGAAAGGCGCTGGTCATCTTGTACCAGCCGGTGATGCCGGTAACGCCGACCATGCGGGAACGCAGGTCGAGCGCGAACATGATTTCGCTGATGTTCATGTCCTGGCTGACAGCGCGTTCGGGCGGGCGTTCGAACGTTACCGACCGGCCGCAGTTTTCGACGGTCACCGGCTCCGCGCGCGCCGGCCCGGTAGCGACAATGGCGAAGACCAATATTGTAAGAAGGCGCCGGCCCACGATCACGGTTCCCCTAGCCATCGAACGTTATCCGTGGCCGCCCCGAACGTGGGTGCCGGTCGACCAATACCGAGAGGCCGTAGAGACTCTCGATGGCGGCAACCGTGAGGGTCTCGTCCGGCGGGCCTTCAGCAATGATGGCGCCGTCCCGCATCATCACGACGCGATCACAGAACGCCGCCGCCTGATTGAGGTCATGCATCGCGGCGATTACGGTTACGCCGAGATCGCGCACGATGCGCAGGGTTTCGATTTGGTATCGCGGATCGAGGTTGTTCGTCGGTTCGTCCAGCACCAGCACCGCCGGGCGCTGTGCAATCGCCCGCGCCAACAAGACCCGTTGGCGTTCGCCGCCCAAGCTGTTCGGGACTGGATCAAGGCTGTCGGCGCTCAGACCGCATTCATCGAACCTGGATCACCGTGGGAGAACGGATACTGCGAAAGCTTCAATGGTCGGTTCCGCGACGAACTGCTCAACGGCGAGGTGTTCTACTCCCTCAAAGAAGCGCAGATCATCATCGAACAATGGAGGAGACACTACAACACCAAGCGCCCGCATTCAGCCTTGGGATACAGACCGCCGGCACCGGAAGCCATCGTTACGATGGACGAAAAACCGGTCATGAACTAACAATGGGATTGGAGCACTTCGTGGGGGCTGCTCAGTGGGTTTCCATGTGCGAGACGGCGTGCACGGTCGGCATCCAGACGACGATGGGCGAGGGGTCGGTGGCGTTGTCGTCGACCTGGGCGCGATTGCCCGAGACGGCGCCCTCGACGGCGGCCGGATTCAAGCCGCCGACGTAGTTGTTGAGCACGACGCCGCCGAAGAAGGTAGCGTCGAAGCGAGCCCGCGCCAGGGACGCGAGGGGGGTCGTCGGGTAGGTATGGTTTTTCAGAACCAGGGTGGCGCCGAAGGGTGCCGCCACATCGGCCAGCGTCTTCACGTCGTAGCGGCGGATCACCAGTTCCGGGCCGACGTGGTAATGGGTGTCGACCACGCCCTCGGTCTTCAGGCGTTCGTGGATCGCCTCGGGGGATTTGAACATCGCTTCTTCCTATCGTTAGCCACCGGTCTGCGGGACGCGATTACGCGCCGTCGCCGATTGCGGTTCACCGGAGACGCGATATGTTCTAGTATTCGTCCTGATCGGTAAACAGTTTGAAAAAAAGCGCGCGTTCTTCGCCGGGCGCGGGGTCGATGCGGCGGGCACCAGTCGGGAGGTTGCGATGGCGGACGTCGAGGACATTCTTCAGGCCAGCGAGGACATGACGACGCAGGAATTGCTGCGTTACCTGATGACGGATAAATTCCCCAAGAAAACCATCGCCACGTGCTCGCTGAAGGGGCGCAGCGTCGCCCTGTTGAAGATGGTTTCGGAAATCGATCCATCGACGCCGATCGTCTTCTGTCACTCGCCGAACCTCTATCCGGAAAGCCTGGAGTATCGAGCCGATCTGATAAGCAAGCTCGGCCTGACCGACATCCGCGAACCGGCCGAGAATGAAGGCGGCCCGTTGTCCGGCGATCGCAATCACAGCGAGTCGGTGTGGGCGGAAAACCCGGTCGATCACTCCATCGCCTACAAGACCATCCATCTAAATCAGTCATTGGCCGATTTCGATTGCTGGATCAGCGGCGTCTATCACGGCATCTACCCGGCCGAGCCCGGCCCCCGGGTCAAGCGGGAGGGGCGGCTGATCCGCATCGATCCGTTCGCCGCCTGGACCCGGGTTCAGGTGTTCCAGTTCCTGGAAGACAACGGGCTGCACTATCATCCCAAGGCAACCCAGCATTGCCCGGAGCCGGTACCGAAGGAAGCGGAGGCGGAAGCCTCCTACCATTTCTAGGAACCGCCCGGTTCACCGCCGCCACGCCGCTTGTCAGGGCGTCGTGCCACCTGTTATACGCCCGGTTCCATGATCATCGCGCAGATTTCCGACACCCATATCGACCTGGACTGCCCCGAAGGCGCCGCGCGTATTCGCGAGCTTGAATGGTGCGTCGCCGACATCAATCGGCTGGACGTTTTGCCCGATGTGGTCATCCACACCGGTGACGTGGTGCACAATGGCAAGCCCGAGGAGTATCGGGAAGTAGCGCGCATTGTTGGCGAGCTGCGCTGTCCGCTGCTGGTCGCGGCGGGCAACCGGGATGACCGGGCGACACTGCGCGCGACCTTTCCCGCCGGCCATGACCTGCTGCCCGATACGCCGTTCGCGCAATACCGGGTCGAGGACTATCCGGTGCGACTGATCGCCCTTGATACGCTGAGCGACAACGGCAACCAAGGAGATTTCTGTGCGGTCCGGGCGGACAGCCTGCGCGCCGTGCTGGCCGAGGACACGGACAAGCCGACGGCAATCTTCATGCACCATCCGCCGTTCGACATCCCGGAATCCGATTTCCCGTTTCAGTTCGACTCACGCGACGCGGTAGCGTTGATGAGCGGCGCGCTGGACGGTCACGGTCACGTGGTACGGGCGTTCTGTGGCCACTCCCACCGGGATGTTTCGGGCACCATCAGCGGGGTCGAGATCAGCAGCATGCCAAGCGTCGCCATTGATCGCAGGCTCGGCGACTATCCCGAGGCGCAGCGGGCGCGGCCGCTCTATCGGCTACACCAATTCACCAAGGGCGACGGCTTTGTCAGCGAAACGCGCGCTTGCTCGGATCAATCGACGATGTGATAGACCGGCGCCTTCTCCATGGTCCAGTTATTGGATTCCCGGTCGTATTGGGACAGGGTGAAGCAGTGCCAGTTGTCGTCATCCAGCTTCATGTGATCGCCGCGATAATAGTACCCCGGCCACCGGGTTTCGGTGCGGAATAGGGTGTGGTGGGCGACTGACTGTGATGCCAGGAGCCGGTGGTTGAGTTCCCATGAACGCTGCAACTGGTGCAGGTCCTCGGCGCCGATGTTGACGATGTCTTCCTGCAGCATGCCGAGCAGTTCGATGCCGCGATTGAGCTGCCAATCGTTGGTCATGTAGTTGGTGCTGATGCCGCCGACGTACTCGTCCATGATTTTCTCGAGCCGCTGCAGGCCATGGATGGGCAGGAAATAGCTCGGCGACACGGTGCCGCCGGTGATCTCGTTGCTGCCGATCTTGTAGTTTTCCATCGGCTGGAAGACCACTCGTTCAAGGTTCTGGTACTCAGTCTCGCTGACTTCCGGCCGGTCCTTGCCCATGTCGGTGACATAATTGACCGCCGCCTTGCCGGCGATGCGGCCTTCCGTGAACGAGCCGGAGGAGAATTTGTGCGCGGTGCCGCCGATGGTGTCGCCGGCGCCGAACAGCCCGTCGACGGTCATCATGCGGTTGTAGCCCCACTGGTATTCGTCGGGGGCATAGTCCTCTGGTCCGCTGGCCCAGGCGCCGGAGCATGTCGCGTGCGAGCCCATGACGTAGGGCTCCGACGTGGTCAGTTCCGGATTGATGTGCTTGGGATCGATGTTCTGTGACGCCCAGACGACCGCCTGGCCGATGGTCATGCCGAGGAAGTTCTCCCAGCCGACGGTTTCCTTGTGCGGATCCTGGAAGGCCTCCTTGGTGACCATGCGGATCGGCCCGCGGCCGGCCGCGACTTCCTTGAGAATGGCGTGATTGCGCAGGCACGTAGGCACCGGATGGCGGTCGATATAATCACCCACCAGCGCCTTGGTGTCATCGTACCAGTTGGACTCGTATTCCTCGCCGTTGACGTTCTCGGTATAGGTCTTGAGGTGCAGGAAGTAGGCACCAACCGGGCCATAACCGTCCTTAAATCGGGTCAGGACGATGCGGTTTTCCATCTGCGTCATCTTGGCGCCGACGAGGATCGGCAGTGCATACGCCGAGGCACTGCTCCACGGCGCATACCAGGTCCGGCCCATGCCTTCGCCGACAGCGCGCGGCTTGAAGATGTGCGAGGCGCCACCGGCGCCGATGATCACGGCCTTGGCGCGGAAGACATAGAAATCCCCGGTGCGGACGTTGAAGCCAACGGCCCCGGCGACCCGGTTGGCCTTGGTCTTGTCCATCAATAGATGGGTTACCATGATCCGGTTGTAGACTTCGGTGGCGGCCTTGCGGGCGGCCTCGGCGACGATCGGCTTATAGCTCTCGCCGTGAATCATGATCTGCCATTTGCCCTCGCGCAGATAGCGTCCCGTCTCCGGGTCCTTCATGATCGGCAGGCCCCACTCCTCGAACTTGTGTACGGTGGAGTCCACGTGCCGGGCGATGTCGTAGCCCAGGTCCTCGCGCACCAGACCCATTAGGTCGTTGCGCGCATAACGCACATGGTCCTCGGGCTGGTTCTCGTCCCATTGCATGCCCATGTAGCAGTTGATGGCATAGAGGCCCTGGGCGACGGCGCCCGAGCGCTCGATGTTCGCCTTCTCGACGACGACGACCTTGAGATCGCGTCCCCAATAGCGCGATTCGTAGGTCGCGCCGCAACCGGCCATGCCGCCGCCGACGACGAGGATATCCGCGTCGACGAAAACCGTTTTCCTGCCCCCGAACAATCCCATCAGACGACTCCCTGCTTGAGCTGATCCGGGCGCAACGCGGGCAGCCCACCTTCAATATTGAGATTATCGGGTTCGTGCGCCAATTCCTGCGATTTCATGTTCGTCAAATCGGGCGCATCGTATTCGGCCGGTCCCTTGATCGATCCCCACGGCGTGGTGCGGATCGGCGAGACGAAATCCTTTTCCCGGCCATCGCGGAACTTGATCTTCCACGAAACCGTGCCCTTGGCCTCTTCGCGCAGCACGCGCACGCTGTGGCCCATGGGGGCGAAGTCGGCATAACCGCGGCAATCGATGGCGTTTTGCGGGCAGGCCTTCACGCAGGAATAACATTCCCAGCACATATTCGGCTCGATGTTGTAGGCGCGGCGATTGGTTTTATCGATGTGCATGATGTCTGACGGGCAGATATCGACGCAGTGTCCACAGCCGTCGCAACGGGTCATATAAACGAATGTCGGCATGATGCTTCGTTAACTCCTGTATCGAAGGCCAGTATGGGCTGGTCAATAATGTCGAGGTTGGCGGCGGGCGCTGCCGAAAACTTCCGGCTTGTCGGCGGGGCGCGGCAGGTTGCTTCGCGATCCGTTGGCGACCGATACCCGTTTCTCGAACGCCGCCGCCGGCTTGAAGAACATGTGCGCGAACTTGGACCACGGCACCGATCCGAAAAGCACCGTGGTGGCGAACAGGTACAAGCCAAGGAACACGGTTGACGATCCGCTGCCTCTCGCCTGCAAGTAGGCCCAGAGCAATCCAAAGGTGACGCTCGCCAGCAGCGACAACACGAACAGATCGGCCCGCACCACGCGCAAGGGCGAGTGGCCCTCGGCGGCGACATCGACCCGGATGAAGAACCAGAACCAGTAACCGCCGAGACAAACCGCCAAGCCGCCGATCCACCACAGTTGCGGCAGGATGGCTGGCGTCGCCGTCGCCGGTGTCGGGTATGAGAACACCATGATGAATGTGGTGACGGCATAGATGATGAAGCCGTACATGGTCAGCAGATGCGCGATGCGGCGCTTGGCGTTGCAAAACTCAGCCGATGTGGCGACTTCCACGATTGCGGTCTGCACCGCCATCGAGACCATCTCACCGCCGCCGACACTCTGCGTTCCCTTGTCCTTCGTACGCCGCCAATTCTGAAAGAAATACGTGGCGCTCTTTTTATGCCAGATATCGAACAGCGTGCCGGCGACCACCAGGATGATCATGATGACGACGTAGGTCTGCATGACGCTGGGCGGGACGGATGCCGATAGCGTGGCGAAGGGATTGCTGTTGAACATTCAATTACCCCAATGTTGGCCGGTTGGCATCGGCGTGACGGCCGATGACGTTGCTGCCCCGAGGAAACGCGACCGCGCCGTGATTGCGGTCGCCGTCTCCGTTGTCTCAGAGGAAATGAGCGTGGTGAGGAAACGCGGGGGCGTGGCGCACCGCAAGTCGGCGCACACCGAGCGCTCCCCAAAAGGGGAACGGGAAGTCCTGGTTCCGAAAGATGCGGCCCGACGCGCCAACATGTGTCGCCCCCATTAACTCTGCGCGCGGCTGTTGAGCAGTCCTGCGTAATCCCGGTGCTTCGTTACGCGGTGAGCCCGGTTAATATACAAAAAAACTAACTGTCGAATTAGTAGTGTCGTCAATGTGGGTTGTCAATCGGCTGCGAGGGCCGTCTTCGGGACCGGTTCCCAGCAACCGGTGGCGGCGACGTCATGGGCGTATTGGCGGAAGTCCTTCGGCGCGCGGCCCAAGGCGCGTTGGATGCCGTCGGTCACGTATTCGTTGCGGCCGTCGAGCACCGTCGTGAACAAATACATGATCAGCCAGACCAAGTCCTCGGGCAGGTGCTGCCGTCGCAACGCCGCCTCGTAATCCTCGGTCGATACCTCGACGAACTGAATGTCCCTGCCGCTGGCGGCGGCGATGTCCTGGACGGCCTCGGCGAACGTTATCAGCCGCGGGCCGGTGACCTCGTAGAGCTGGCCGATGTGCGCGTCGTCCATCAAGGCGTCGACGAAGGATTCACGGGCGTGACTGGCCGGCAGCACCACTTGGCCAGCGAGCACGCCGTCGATGAGAAAATTCTCGCTGAAATTCTGGGCGAACCAGGCGGCGCGGACGATCGTCCAATCGGCGCCGCTGTCGCGCAGTGCCTGTTCGGCGCGCTGCGCCTCGGCCTCGCCGCGACCCGACAGCAACACCAGACGCCGCACGCCGGCGTCCAAGGCCATCGTTGTGAAGCGACTGACGCTTTCGACGGCCCCCGGTACCGCCAGGTCCGGCTGATAGGTAATGTAGACGGCACCGACGCCGTGCAGAACGTCGGCCCAGGTATTGGCGTCGTTCCAGTCGAAGCGCGGCGTCGTCGAGCGCGAGGCGACCACCACATCGCGGCCGAGATGGCGCAGGCGGTCAGCGACGCGGCGGCCGGTTTTCCCGTAGCCGCCGAGAATGAGCACTGGTTTCGCGGCTGATTTCAGGACTGTTTGCGTGTTCATCGTTATCTCCATGATTGAGGGTGGTTGAGTTCAAGGTACTTGACACCGTGTCAATTGACATGATGTCAAATAAGCTCTACTTTACACCATGTCAAGAAACAATTCAGATACCCGCGTACGCATTTTGCAGGCCGCTTTGGACTTGCTTGCCGCTGACCGAACACCTGGTCAGGGCGTGCGCATGACCGACATCGCCAAACGGGCAAGACTGTCGCGCCAGGCGGTTTATCTGCATTTCGCGACCCGGGCGGAATTGCTGATCGCGGCGACTTATTACCTTGATGAATTGAACGGGGTCGAGGACCGGCTCAAGGCCAGCCGCGCGGCGCGCAGCGGAGACGAACGCCTCGGCGCCTTTATCGAGGCCTGGGGGAACTACATCCCGGAAATGTATGGTGTCGGAAAGGCGCTGCTGGCGATGAAGGATAGCGACCGCGAAGCCGCCGAGGCGTGGGACAAGCGGATGCAAGACATGCGCGAAGGCTGCGCGGCGGCGATCGACGCCCTGCACCGGGACAACACCTTGTCTCCGGATCTATCGCCCGACGTGGCGACCGATGTTCTATGGACCCTGTTATCGGTGCGAAACTGGGAACTGTTGACGCTTGAATGCGGCTGGCCGCAGGCGGCCTATATCGAAAGGCTCAGCACCTTGGCGCGGCGGATTCTCGTGGCGCCGTCAACCTGACTCAATCGAGGCCGAGCAGGTGCGCCGCGTTGAGGCCGAGCCACTTTTCGCGCACCGCCTCCTTCAGCGGCAACGCCTCGATTTCGGCGATCGCCTGTTCGACGGGCTGCATGGGCCAGGCCGAGCCGAAGATGATTTTATCCTGCAGCACGGTGTTGCCGTATTGCAGCAGCGATTCGTAGCCCGAATTGGCGACGCCCAGGTACTTCGGCCGCACCGCCACCAGCCCGATGTGAACGTTCGGGTGGCGCCAGGCGACGCCGATCAGTTCCTGCACCCAGGGGAATCCTGGCGGCGAGGCGATGACGCGAAGTTCCGGCAGATCGACCATGACTTCGTCGAGGTTGGCCGGGTGGCCATGCGACATCAGGGTGCTGGTGGAAAAATTGATGCTGGCGTGGATGTTCACCGGAACATCCAGCTCGATGCATTTGGCATAGAGCGGATAGAGCCGGCGATCGTTGATCGGCAGTTTGTTTTCGAAGCCCTGGATGTTAAGGCCCCGGAGCCCCAATTCCTTGATCGCGAATTCCAATTCGCGCACCGCGGTCATGCCCTTGTGGGGATCGACGCCGGCGAAGCCGATGAAACGGGGGCCGTGGGCGCGGCAGAATTCAGCGATGTCCTCGTTACGGATCTTGAGGCCGAAGGTGGTTTCAACGTCGCGCGCCTTGATGACCACGTGGCGGGCGCCGACCCGGTCGTACATGGCGAAGTAGTCCGCCAGGGCATCCGCCGACGTGATCTCGTCCCGCCCGGCGCGCTTCTCGCTCGAGGCATAGACCCGGCGGTAGTTTTCCAGGTGATCCTTGCCGGCCGGGTTGAATTCGGGCGTCGGCGGCGTGCTTCCGTAATCAATCATCGAAGGCGGCTCCTGGTGCGGTGTCCGGGTCAGCCACGGAGCCGGTCGAGCCGGTCCATGGTCTTGAAATAACCGCCGACCAGCGGCATGAACCAGGTCTTGCCGGTGTAGGTCGGCCGGGTCGGGAAGGGCAGGCCGTCGAAGGCGCTAGGGGCGTTGCCGCCGGCGATCTTGCCGGCGATGCGATAGCCTAGATAGGACATCATGGCGACGCCGCTGCCATTGCAGCCGGCGACATAATGAATGCCGTTCTCCACCCCCATGTGCGGCAGGTGATCGAAGGTCATGGCGACCAGACCGGTCCAGGCGTGGGTCACCCGGGTCTTGGCGAGCTCCGGATAGATTGCGGTCAGGCTACGGAACAAGCGTCGCCCCGATTCATTGGGGTCCGAGGTGAAGAAGGTTTCCCGCCCGCCGAACAGAATGCGCGTGCCGTCAGGTGAAGCGCGGAAATAGTTGAGAATTCGCTTGGTGTCGTTGATGGAGCGGTCGTGGACGATCAGGCGTCGCATCATGTCCGGATCCAGCGGCTCGGTGGCGATGATGCAACTGGCCAGTGGAATGACCCGGCGGCGCAGCCACGGGCTGGGGCGCTGGGAATAGGCGTTGGTCGACAGCAGCACGTCGGCGGCACGCAGTTCGGCGCCACCGGCGGTCAGGCGGAAACCCGTGCCGTCGGCCTGGATATCGGTCACCGGCGTTTCAGCGCAGAGCGTGATGCCGCGACGCCGGCAGGCATTCAGCAGGCCGCGATGATAGAGTGCCGGGTGAAGCTTGCCGGACCGCTCGATCACCATGCCGCCGTGAAAGAAGTCGGATCCGATCTCGTCGCGCTGGTGTTGGCGCGGCACCAGCCGGCAGCCGGCATGGCCATCCCGGTCGAGCAGCGCCGCCTTGGCTTCCAGGGCGTTGTAGTGCCGGCTCGTGTAGGCGGCGACGAAGCGGCCGCCGCGGACGTAATGGCAATCGATGTTCTCGCGTTCAATGATCGTTTCCAGGCGCTCCATGGATTGCGTCGCCTCGTCGAGCAACCCGTTGTAGCGGTTGATCCCGAGTGTGCCGATCAGCGGCGACGGCTTGGCACCGGACGCCGCCTTGCCCAGGCTGAAGCCACTGGATACGTGACCGCCGCTACGGCTGCTCGCCCCGTGGCCGAATTCTCGCGCCTCCAGCACGGTGACCCGGTGGCCGCGATCGGCCAGTTCCATGGCAGCGTTGAGGCCGGTATAGCCGCTGCCGACGATAGCGATGTCGGTGTCGTCGGGCACCGGCACCGACCCTTCCGTGGTCGGCCGGGCTGCCTGCCACCAATAGGGATCGCTGGTGAAGTCGGGATGAAAGACATCGTCCATGGCTAACCCTTCTGCCAAGCCGCCCGGTTTGCAACCTGGATTTTCATTGCCATCCATTCAACGGTGAACGGCTGCCTCCGCATCCCAGCAGTCGTCGCGCAAGTCGGCTTTCTCCGCGCGTAGCACATTCTTGGCGATCTTGCCCGACGGCGTGCGGGGAAAGCGCGCCACGTATTCGACGTAGCGCGGTACCTTGAAGGGGGCCAGATGGCGGCCGGCGAAGGCGATCAGGCTCACCGGCGTCACGCTATCCGGCGTCTCGCCATCGGTCAGCAGGACGTAGATCTTGACCTCTTCGCCCCGGGTTTCGTGCGGCACCGCCACCGCCGCGACCTCGAATACGCCGTCCGCCTGGGCGACCACGCCCTCGACCTCGCGGGCCGCGATGTTCTCGCCGTTGCGGCGGATCATGTCCTTGATGCGGCCGACGATATGGAAGTAGCCCCGCTCATCCTGACGGAACAGGTCGCCGGTGCGGAACCACTCGCCGAAAAAGGCGTCGCGGGTGGCCTCGGGCTTGTTGTAGTACCCGAGCAGAATATTAGGGCCACGCACCACCATCTCGCCGACGCCGCCGGCGGCCACATCGTCGCCGTTTTCGTCGACCACGCGGCATTCGCGGAAGGCGCAGGGGATGCCGCAGGAGCCTGAGCCGGTCATGTCGACGGCTTCCAGCGGCATGAACAAGGTGGTGCCGACCTCGGTCATGCCGAACGCCTCGCGCGCCTGCACGTTGAACCGCTCCTGCAAATCGGCGTGGATTTCCTTGCGCAGGCCATAGACGTTGATGCGGCGCAGACTGTTCCTGCGATCCAGATCCGTCGGCGGCATGCGGTAGAACATTTCGTTGAACAGGCAGAAATGGATGTCGTGGTCGCGCACCCATTGCATGAAGCGGCTCGAGCTCTGGCGTCGGGCGACGTGGATGGTGCCGCGCTGATAGAACGCCATCAACGTCATCCACTGCGGGTCCATATAGTAATAGGGCGTCGAGGCGAGGATGTTCTTGTAGATCAAGCCATCGCGCCGCGCCGCCACCTTGGCGATGCCGACCCAGTAGCTGTGGCGCAGCATGCAGCCCTTGGGCAGACCGGTGGTGCCCGAGGTGTACTGAATGTTCATCAGGTCTTCCAAGCCGACGTCGACGGTGGGCCGGAATGCCGGATCCCCCGCCGCCAGCAGGGCATGAAAATTATGATGGCCACCGGTGTCGCCAGCGGTGCCGACGACGATGACGCGCGTGTCGTCGAGCGCGGCGGGGCGCTCAGTCATGCCGTCGAGACACGCCAGCAGCGTTTCATCAATGACCAGCCATGCGCTCTCGCTGTCATTGATGATGTAATCGAGTTCCCCCGGCGTGTAGCGGTCGTTGATTGGTACCATCACCGCGCCGAGCCGCCCCAGCGCCAGCCACGTGGTCGGGAATGACCATTCGTTGGGCAGCATGACACCGACGTGCGTGCCCTTGTCGATGCCGAGGTTGCGCAAGGCGCTGGCTAGGCGATTGACGTTGTCGGCGACCTGGCGATAGCTGTGGCGGACGCCGTCCTCGAAGAAGTTCCAGGCAATCTGATCCGGCACGGCATCCGCCGCCTCGTCGAGAACGGCGGTGATGTTGGCCGGTAGCGGCTCGCTTTCGATCTGACGCTGGCGCTGCCAGGGGTCGCGAACGTGGGCGTCGATCAGGTCATCGGGGCCAAGGCCCTTGCCGAGAATGGAAAGTATATCCGCCACGTCGCGTGCTCCCCGCCCGTTCGCGCCTATTCCAGAAATTCGATCTCCACGAAGGCGCATTCAAAGTCGTTGCCGTTGATGACGTCGTGTTCGACGCCGATGTTGCGGAAGTAGGGCACGCCGTTGGTCAACTCGGCGCGGGTGCGCGTGCCGTCCTCGGCCTCGATCTCCAGCACGCCATCGAACAGGGGGACGACGATGTAGTCATACTCGTGGCGGTGCCAGCCGGTGTTGTCGCCGCGTTTGGCGAAGCGCCATTCCGTCACCCGTGTGCGCGAATTTTCAATAAAGACCGTGGGTTTGGCGGTGCCGGGCTTGGTCCTGTCACACATGGTTCTTGTCCTGATCATTGCCGCGTCGCGGAGGATCAATACGCTGGCACCAATCCCAGGCTGTCGGCAAGGGCGAAGACGCGGCGCCGAGCCGTCTCGCTGAGAAAGCTCTTTCCCGGGTCGCTGAACACCAGCGTCAGCGTCCCGTCGGCGATGCTGGGGCGCACTGTTTCGAGCAACGCCGGCGCGCCGCCGGAAAGCGTATGGGCGAGACGGCAGGCGAGGCCGAGCCGGTGTGCCCGGTCGACGCTGTCGTCATTCATTAACGCGCGCACCGGGGCGACGATCGGCGACCCGGTCTTGCCGTGGTAGCGGACGAAAATGGCCAGTGCCAGGAACGCCCGGTCGGCGTGGCCGACGCCGGCGAAGGGAAAGCGCAGCACCCGGTAGAACGCGTGCTCGGCGCGATAATCCGGATGCTCGGTCCAGCCGATATCGGCAAGCAGACAGGCGGCACGGCGCAACCGCGTTTGCTGTGGCGTTTCATCGCCGAACAGCGGGTCGGTCCAGGTCAGTAGCTCGTCGCCGCCGATGTCGAACCGCGCGCTGCGTCCGGCCAGTGACCGGCAGGCGCTGGTCAGCGCGTCCTGTTCCCGCACCGCCGGCGGCAGCGCATGGATCAGCCGCCCCTCGCGCAGACCGTATCCGGAAAATACCAGCCGGTTCGGCCGGCCGAATTTGAGCAGGGCATGAAGAATAATCGCCGCCATGGGCAGGGTCTCGGCCCGCGACGCGTTCATGCCCTCGAACGCGCGAAGCGTCTCCGCGTCGCTGTCGATGATCCGCTTGGCCAGCTTGCGGGCATCGGCGTTGCCGAGCTCGAAGGAATCGATGATGTGCAACGGATGGCCGGTCATCTCGATGAAGGCGCGGGCGAGGGCGCGCAGCGAGCCACCGACGGCGAACAGGGGGCGCCCGGCCATGTCCTTAATCCAGGGCAGGGCCGCCAGCCGTTCGGCGACGATGGCGCGGGCCGAGTCGCGGGAACCGTCGGCGTCCTCGGACAGCCTGAGATGGCCGAGGGCGAGAGTGCCGCTGCGTCCGAACGCGCCGTCGCTCAATTCCATCACGTCGAGACTACCGCCGCCGAGGTCGCAGACCAAACCATCGGCCCGGGGCACGCCGCGTAGCAGGCTCAGCGCCGCCGCGCGCGCTTCCTCGTCACCGCTCAACACAGTGACCGCATGGCCCGTGCGGCTTTCGATCTGGCGAGTGAACTGCATGCCGTCGGCGGCGTCACGCACGGCGGCGGTGGCGACCAGTTCCAGGGCCTCGGCGCCCATCGCCTCGGCGATGCGGCAGAACCAGGCGATGCTGTCGAGCGCCGAGGGGATGCCGTCCTGGTTGAGCCGCCCGGTGGCGGCCAAGCCGCGGCCGAGCTGGCATTGGACCTTCTCGTTGAATAGCGGCACCGGCAGCCCCATGGGGTCGTCGTAAACCACCAGACGCACGGTGTTGGAACCGATATCGATGATCGCCATGCGACCGGGCCCCCGGGGGAGCGCCGTGAGCGCCGACGCCGGATGGTCCGCGAGGGGGATAACCGATAAAACCTGGTGTCGACGGCCATGCGGGGAAACGATGCCGGCAACTCCGCCTCATCGACGAGGTCGAAGCCGGCTTTCTCGTAAAACCGATGGGCGGCGAGGAAGGCCGCCGTTGTGCCGAGATAAATCGCATCCACGTTCCGGGCGCGCGCATGGGTGATCAGCGTTTCCAGCAGCCGCGCCGCGACCCCGTGAAAGTGACCGCGATAGGCTTCGGCAACGAACATCTTGCGGAGAGCCGCCATGTCGTCGCCGATGTCGACCAGGGCGATGGAACCGACCACCCGCTCGCCGTCAAGCGCGACCCAGAACTCGCCGGCACCGGAGCGGTAGAAGCCGTCGATGTCCCGCAGGTCAGGCTGATCGTCATAGCTGATCTCGATGCCGAATTCGTGCCGTTGAATCGGTACGATGAGATCGCGCACCCCGCTCCGGTGAGAGTCAGCGTACGGCGTGATGACGATCGGCATGAGCAGCCTTAAGCGTTGCCGTCGATGAGCCCGTTCAGCGTGGCGCTCGGGCGCATGGCGGCATCGCGCTTCGCCGCATCGGGCCGGTAGTAGCCGCCGAGATCGACGGGACGGCCCTGGGCCGCCGCCAGTTCCGCGACGATGGTCGCCTCGTTCTCCTGTAGCGCCGTGGCGAGAGGCTGGAAGTGGGCCTTGAGCTCGGCGTCGTCGTCCTGCGCCGCCAACGCCTCGGCCCAATAAAGCGCCAGGTAGAAATGACTGCCCCGATTGTCCAGTTCGCCGACCTTGCGGCTCGGCGATTTGTTGTTGTCGAGCAGCTTTCCCGTGGCCGTGTCCAGGGTCTCGGCGAGTATCGCCGCCTTGGCGTTGCCGCTGAACCGGGACAGGTGATCGAGCGAGGCGCCGAGGGCGCAGAATTCGCCGAGCGAATCCCAACGCAGGTGGCCTTCCTCGACCAACTGCTGCACGTGCTTCGGCGCCGAGCCGCCGGCGCCGGTTTCGAATAGGCCGCCACCGTTCATCAGCGGCACGATGGACAGCATCTTGGCACTGGTGCCGACTTCAAGGATGGGGAACAGGTCGGTCAGGTAGTCGCGCAGCACGTTGCCGGTGACGGAAATGGTGTCCAGCCCCTGTTTCATGCGCCGCAGGGTAAATTCGGTCGCCTCCTTGGGCGCCATGATCTGGATATCCAGGCCGGCGGTGTCGTGGTCCTTCAAGTAGGTGTTCACCTTGGTGATCAGCTGCGCGTCATGGGCACGGTCCTTGTTGAGCCAGAACACGGCCGGGGTGCCCGACAGCCGCGCCCGGCTGACCGCCAGCTTGACCCAGTCCTGAATCGGTGCGTCCTTGACCATGCACATGCGCCAGATGTCGCCGGCCTCGACGCCATGTTCGTGGATGATGCCGCCGGTGGCGTCGACCACGCGCATGGTACCGTCGGCGGGGGCGACGAAGGTCTGCGGGTGGGACCCGTACTCCTCCGCCTTCTGGGCCATCAGCCCGACGTTCGGCACGGTGCCCATTTCCGACGGATCGAAGGCGCCATGTTCGCGGCAGAAATCGATGGTCGCGGCGTAGACCGGGGCGTAGCAGCTGTCCGGAATGACACACTTGGTATCATGTTCCTGGCCGTCCGGGCCCCAGCCCTTGCCGCCGGCGCGGATCAGCGCCGGCATCGAGGCATCGATGATGACATCCGACGGCACGTGCAGGTTGGTGATGCCGCGATTGGAATTGACCATGTACAACGGCGGCCGCGATGCCATGCAAGCCTCGATATCAGCTTCCACCGCCGCCCGTTGGTCGTCGGGCAGGGACTGGAGCTTGCCCATCAAGTCGCCGATGCCGTTGTTGGCGTCGACGCCGACACTGGCCAGCGCGTCGCCGTGCTTGTCGAACACGTCGGCGAGGAAGGTGGAGACCGCGTGGCCGAACAGCACCGGGTCGGAGACCTTCATCATCGTCGCCTTCAGGTGCAGCGAGAACAGCACGCCCTTCGCCTTGGCGTCGGCGATTTCGTCGCCGAGGAAGGCGCGCAGCGCCTTGGCGCTCATGTAGGTGGCGTCGACCACCTCGCCGGCCAGCAACGTGGTCGTCGGCTTGAGCACGGTCACCGCGCCGTCCGCGGCGACGAATTCGATGCGCGCGTCGCCAGCCTGCGCGTCCGTGATGGTCGTTGATTTTTCGTTGGAGAAAAAGTCGCCGTCCCGCATGGACGACACATGGGTTTTGGAATCGGGCGACCAGGCGCCCATGGAGTGGGGGTTCTTCTTGGCGAATTCCTTGACCGCCTTGGGCGCGCGGCGGTCGGAATTGCCTTCGCGCAGCACCGGGTTTACGGCGCTGCCCATGGCTCGGCCATAGGCCGCCTGCACCGCGCGCTCGGTGTCGTCGGCCGGTGCTTCAGGGTAGTCGGGAATGGCGTATCCCTGGCTCTGCAGTTCGGCGATGGCCGCCTGCAACTGCGGCAGCGAGGCGCTAATGTTGGGCAGTTTGATGACGTTGGCGCCGGGCGTCTTCACCAACTCGCCAAGTTCCGCCAGATCGTCAGACTGCTTCTGATCCGCCGTCAGGTGGCCGGGGAACTGGGCCAGGATGCGGCCGGCCAGCGAAATGTCGCGGGTGTCGATAGTGATGCCGGCGACTCCGGTGAATGCCCGGATGATGGGCAACAGCGACCCGCTCGCCAGTTCCGGTGCCTCGTCGACCTTGGTGTAGATGATGTCCGCTTGTTTCGTCATGTCCGCCGCCACTCCTGCTGGATCGCTGAATTTCATTGATCGGCCGGCGCGCCCACCAGTGGCGGTGGCCAAGCGAACACTGTTTTAGCGATTTATTCCGGAATTACGAGGTGCCAGATCAATTCGACGCGAATTTCCACCGAAATATCAGGTAAGGCGTTGCAGCGCCGCCAGCGCATTTTCGGGATCGGCGCGCAGACGGTAGTCGGCATCGACGTAGGCATGGGATGCGGGTTCGGTTCGTCAATCATTGTCGATGCTTGTCCCCATTCTTCGATTTTGCTGGCACAGGGTCGATATCGTCCCCATCTTCGATCCAAACGATAGCCCGCGCCCATCGCCCACTGAATTCGACGGAGAGCACGAGAATGCGAAAATTGATAGCGGCGCTCGCCGCCGTGCTAGTGAGCGGCTGCGTGCCGACATTTGAATCCAGCCACACCACGGCTGCCCCCGTCGCCGCCGTGCCGTTCAAGGAAATTCCGACGGCATTCACCCATGTCTGGTCCGAGCCGAGCCATCCGTTCACGGGCGCCGCCGTCATCGACGTCGATGGTGACGGTCGGTTTGAGATTTTTGTCGGCGGTGGGCGCGACCAGGCGGACATGTTGCTCGCCTATCGGGACGGCAGGCTGGTGGATGTCACGGCGGGCAGCGGGCTGTCGGCGACGGCGACGTGGATATGGTGGTCGCCCGTGAAAACGGGCTGACGCTCTACGTCAACAACGGCGGCAAATTCACGGCGCGTCCGGTTCCGCTTTCGCTGGCCGCCGACACGGTACCGCTCAGCGTTTCGGTCGCCGACATGGACGGCGACGGCGACGGCGACGGCGATCTCTATGTCTCCGCCTTCGTGTCCTTCCCGGCTTTCAAGAGCACTACCTTCAATGACGCCGGTCACGCCAAGCCGAACGTTGTGTTGCGCAACAACGGCAATCTCACCTTCACTGACGTCACCGCCGCGTCTGGCGCTGTTGGCAAGCAGAATTCCTTCCACGCCACCTTCGCCAATCTGGACGGTGACGCCGATCAGGATCTGATCCTGTCGCAGAATACGGGCGAGATCGAAATTCTGGAGAACCAGGGCGACGGCACTTTCAAGGACATGCCGACCAAATCCGGATTCGGTTTCTGGATGGGGCTGGGCATCGGCGATTACGACCAGGACGGGGATCAGGACATCTTCGTCTCCAACATCGGTAGCTCCATCCCAGATTTTCTGACCTCCGGTGATTTGCGTGACGATCAACGACACAACACTGATTGGGCGCTGTTGCGCAACGACAGCGGCTTCGCCTTCGCCGATGTAACCACCGCCATGAAACTCGATGGCTACGGCTTCGCCTGGGGCGCGCAGTTCGAGGACATCAATTTGGACGGCCTGACCGATCTGTTGGTGGCGCAGAATTACATCAAGTGGCCGTTGCACAAATGGGCGCCGCTGCCTGGCAAGGCGTTGCTGCAGGTGCAGACACCGGAAGGGCGAGGGTTCTATCAGGCAGCCGCGCTGGGGCTCGACAATCCGCACTTCGGCCAGTCGCCGCTGATTGTCGATCTCGACGGGGACGGTCGGCCGGATGTGTTGTGGCTGAACATGGACGGACCGGTTCGCGCCTTTCTCAACCAGTCGACCGGAAACTTCCTCACCGTCAAGGCCCCCGATACCATTGCCATGCTGGGCGCCACCGTGACGGTGACTCTCGCCGGCGGTAAAAAGCTGCGCCGTCAGGTCATCGCCTCGACCGGCCTGATGACGGACC
>JAYOFM010000042.1:348-28634 GCA_038117225.1 Rhodospirillales bacterium | reverse complement strand
AGTGCCGGTAGCGAGCGTGCGTTGCAGACGGCGATCGTGTTGGCGAAGGTCGCCGCGCCGTCGCTAACGGTTCGCCAGCATCAGCCTTAGGGCAAGTGGCCCAGAAACGCCGACGACGGCGTTGACGGTGAAGGCCGAGAACCAGGCCGCAACTGTCGCTTCGCCGTTCCCAACGAGATCGAGTACAACACCGAAGACCAGCGGTCCCAAACCGGCGCCGATGAAGCCGGCAGCCGAATAAACGGCCATGGTGGCACCCTTGGCGCCCGGTGGGGCGACGGCCACCAGACCGGCGGTCAACACCGATGAATCACCGTTGATCAGCACTGTATAGAACGCCGACAGCACTAATACGGCGGCCACGACCCAAGAGACGTCGGCTGTGGCGGACACGCCGATGCTGATGCCGACCACAAGTGCGGCCGCCGCGATGGTGGACCCGATGGCGATGCGGCCGAAGCGCCGCGCCGCTTCGTTGCCGGCAATGCTGGAGAATGGTGCCAGCAACCCCAGTCCAGCGGCTACCGACGCGGCGGTGGCCACCGGCATGCCATTGCCGCCATCACCGCCCGCGGCGGCAATGAATACCAGGTAGCTGACCAGCCACGAACGGAATCCGATGACCTCGAAGCTATGTGTGCCATAGGCTAGTATGTGGGCGACGACGGCGCGCGAGCTAAAGGCTGGGCGGAAATCGGGCAGCAGCGGCACCGTCACCCCGATAGCGGGCGACACGATCGGCGGATCCGGTCGCGGCAGACCGAGCATCAGAATAGCGATGGCGAAAAGCGCCCCTGACCCGGCGACGGCGAATGCCGCCTGCCAGTTCCAGATATCCGCGGCCTGTCCGGCGATGAAAAAACTGAACGCGCCGCCAAGACCCAGCGATGCCGTATAGACGGCAACGCCGCGGCTATGCTCTCTGTCTGGCCATCGTTCCTCCAAGTGGTCGGTCAACAGTTTCAAGCCCGGCATGTAAATGCCAGAAAATGCGATCCCCGCCGCCGCCCTGAGAACCAGCGCGCTCCAGAATCCATCGGCGGCCAGCGCGAAGCCTAGATTAGCGAGGCCCGTCAACGCCACCGAGGCGAGGAAAATATGGCGCGCTGAACGGCGGTCGGTGAGACCGGTCAGCAAAGGCACGGTGACCACATAGGCCAGGAAGAAGACGCCGTTGATCCAGCCGGCCTCGGTGTTGGAAAGCGACCACGCCTCGATCAAGGTCGGTTGCAGTGCGGGGAAGGTCGCGAAGCCCCACATTGCGCAAACTTCGGCTGCCGAGACAACGGCGATCAGACGGGCGGGGGAGGCGGGAGGAAATGCTGCGACGGCCATGATGCGGCAGCATAACCCTCAATAAGGCGGTTGGGCGATGGCCTGTCTGCCGATCAGCCCGCGTAGGCCTGGAACAAAAAACCCGCAAGCAACGCACCGGTGAATGACAGGGCGATATACCAGGCGAACACCTGGGGCTTGGACAGCGCCCAGACGGCGATGGCGGCGGGAATGGAGGTGACACCGCCGGCGACCATGAAGGCCATGCCGGCGCCAGGGGCGACACCCATGTCGATCAGGCCGGCGACCAGCGGCAACGCGGCGTAGCCGTTCAGATAAGCGGGCACGCCGGTGACCACGGCGATCGGAATGGCCCAGGCGTTGCCCGTGCCGAGCAATTCAGCGACTGCCGAGGCCGGCACATAGGCGATCATCAGGCTTTCCAGCGTGAACGCCAGGGTCAGCCATTTAAGCAGGAACAATCCCGTCGATGTGGCTTCGCGGCTGAAGGCGGCGACGCGGGTGTCATCATGCCAGAACCGCCAGGCGACTTCCTTGGCGTTGCGCACGGTGGCGCCGCCGCAGCCACCGTTGCCGACTTCGGGTCGCAATGGATCGCTGAACACCCCCCAGCCCATTAGCGCCATGGTCGCGTAGCCGCCCATCAGGCCGAGGCCGATGGCGGCCAGGGTCTTGGCGATGGCAAAGTCGAAGCCGAGCGCGCCCGCCGTCAGCACGAACATGGACGGGTCCATGATCGGCGAGGCAAGCCAGAACGCCATCACCGCTGGAAGCGGTACGCCCATGGCCAGCAATGCCGCGATCAGTGGGATGACACCGCACGAGCAGAACGGTGACAAGCCGCCGAACAGCGCTGCGACGGCGATCATGCTCACGGTGCGGCCATGGAAGGCGCGGGCAATCAGACCGTCGGCGCCGGACGCCTTGGCATAGGCGGCGACGGCAATGGCGAGCAGCAGGAAGGGCGCGATTTCGATCAGGCTGTCAATGGTAAACCCGAACGAGGTGCGCGCCTGTGCCGGTGCGAACAGGGCCAATGCCGCGAACAGGGCGAGCACCACCAGCCACGCCCGCTCAATGCGCCGAATGGGCGCCGCCATGCCTGAAATCTTGATTGCCAGATCGCTCATAACGCCATCCTTCTAGAATCATCGAATTAATGTGTCAAAACAAACGCCGGTAGAAGTTCGATCCCCGGCCGCGATTCGCGCCTCAGTTACTGTCGTTGGCGGCGATATCGGCGTTGTTGTCCAGCGTCACGCCGAGGCAGCATTCGGCGGTTAGATAGTCGACCATGCGCCGCATGGCATCGAAATCGGCGCGGCAGCGAATTTCCCGGCCCAGCCGCTCCTGATCGACGATGCCGGCCCGCACCAAGAATCCCAGGTGATGGTTCAACGTCGATCCGGGCATGTTCAACGCCTTCTGGATATCACCGACGGCCAAACCGGTATCGCCGGCGCGAACCAGCAGCCGATAGATGGCAAGCCGCCTGGGTTGTCCCAGGGCTTCCAAGCGCTGCGCGGCGAGTTCATCGTTCATGGCGTCAACATATGTTGGTCCAAATTATTTGTCAACTATATTTCTAGAATTATAGAAATAATTGATCCGCACTCACCAACGATGACGAAATAATTCCGCTCGACAATCAGATGTGAATAGCCCGTCCGGCGACGCCGAGGGCGGCTTCCTTGACTGCTTCCGGCAGGCCCGGGTGGCCGTGGCAGATGCGCGCCACGTCCTCGGCCGAGCCACCGAATTCCATCACGTTGACGACCTCCTGAATGAGATCGCCGGCGGCGGGGCCGATAATGTGGCAGCCGAGGATTCGGTCGGTCGTGGCGTCGGCGAGAATTTTGACGAAGCCATCCGCATCGGCGTTGCAGCGGGCACGGGAATTGGCGCTGAACGGGAACTTGCCGGAATTGTAGGCGATGCCGGCATCCTTCAACTGTTCCTCCGTTTTGCCAACGCCGGCCACTTCCGGGTGGGTGTAGACGATACCGGGGATGGAGTTGTAGTCGATATGACCGGTCTGGCCGGCCATGATTTCGGCGCAAATGACGCCTTCGTCTTCCGCCTTATGGGCCAGCATGGCGCCGCCGATGACATCGCCGATCGCGTAGACGCCGGCGACGTTGGTCTGGAAGTCCTCGTCGACCTTGACGAAGCCGCGTTCCATCTCGACGCCGAGTTTGTCGAGGCCCAGACCGTCCGTATAGGGGCGCCGGCCAATGGCGACCAGCACCACGTCGGCCTTCAGGCTTTCCGTCTTGCCGCCGTCGCGCGGTTCCATGGTCAGGGTGACGCCGGCCTTGGCCGCCTTGGCACCAGTGACTTTGGTCTTCATCTTGAATTCGAGGCCCTGTTTTTTCAGCAAGCGCTGCATATTCTTTGAGATTTCGGCGTCCATGCCCGGCAGCACCACATCGAGGAATTCAACCACCGTCACCTTGGCGCCCAAACGCCGCCAAACGGAACCCAGTTCAAGGCCAATGACGCCAGCGCCGATGACGACCATGTGCTTCGGTACCTTGGGCAGATTCAGCGCGCCAGTTGATGAGATGATCTGCTTTTCGTCTACATCAACGGCGGGCAGCGGCGTGACCTCGGAACCGGTGGCAACGATGATGTTGGTGGTTTCCAGCGTCTGCTTCTTGGCGCCCTTGCCGGATGGGGTGACCACGACCTTGCCGGCGCTCTCGATAGCGCCAGCGCCGACGATATAGTCGATCTTATTCTTCTTCATGAGGAATTCGATGCCGTTGGTCAGGTCATCAACGACCTTGTCCTTACGGCCCAGCATGGTCTTCAGATCAAGCGCCAGCCCCGACGTCTTGATACCGTGGTGGGCGAATTCGGTTTTCGCCATCTCATAGTGATGCGATGACTGCAGCAGTGCCTTCGACGGAATGCAGCCCACATTCAGGCACGTCCCGCCGAGCTTGCCGCGCTTCTCTACCACGGCCGTCTTCAAACCCAACTGCGCCGCGCGGATGGCGGCAACGTAGCCACCTGGCCCGCCACCGATGACCACCAGATCGTAGGCGTCGCTCATGTCGTCAAATCCTTGTCCTGATCGCTTTCGTGGGGTGGTTCGATCAAACGTCCAGCATGATGCGCTGCGGGTCCTCGATGCATTCTTTCATTCGCACCAGGAACGACACCGCGCCGCGACCGTCGACGATGCGGTGGTCATAGCTGAGTGCCAGGTACATCATCGGCCGGATCACCACTTCGTTGCCGATGGCGACGGGGCGTTTCTGAATTGTGTGCATGCCGAGTATCGCCGACTGCGGCGTGTTCAGGATGGGCATGGAATTCAGTGATCCGAAAACACCGCCATTGGAAATGGTGAAACTTCCGCCCATCATTTCGTCCATGGTCAGCTTGCCGTCGCGGGCGCGGCGGCCGAAGTCGGCGATGCCGCCCTCGATTTCGGCAAAGCGCATCTGGTCGGCATCCTTCAGCACCGGCACCACCAAGCCTTGCGGTGTGCCGACGGCAACGCCGATGTTGTAGTAGTTCTTGTAGATCAGTTCGTCGCCGTAAATCTCGCCGTTGACCGCAGGCCATTCCTTAAGAGCGATACAGGCGGCACGGACGAAAAACGACATGAACCCGAGGCGGACGCCATGCTTCTTCTCGAAGTTGTCCTTGTAGGCGGCGCGCAGTTCCATGGCGGCGCCCATGTCGACCTCATTCCAGGTCGTCAGCATGGCGGCGGTGTTCTGAGCTTCCTTGAGTCGCCCGGCGATAATCTTGCGCAACTTGGTCATGCGCACCCGTTCCTCGCGCGGATCGTCCGGACGGGGCGGCAGATCGGCGGAGGAGACGATGCCGCCAGATGGTGCCGCGGCGGCCGTGGCACGGCGTTTCGCGGTGCCGGCGGCGATGGCGGCCAATGCATCTTCCTTGGTTACCCGGCCACCCGGCCCGGTGCCGGAGATCAAATTCGAATCCAGGTCGTTGTCATCCACCAGTTTGCGTACGGCCGGTGAAAGGGGCGGTCGGGCGGGCGCGGCAGGGACTGCCGGTGCTGCTGGCGCGGCGGCTGCCGGAGGCGGTGGTGGCGCGGCGGCGACCGGGGGTGGCGGCGGCGAGGCAGGCGGAGGTGGAGGGGCCGGGGCGGGCTCGGCCGCCGGTGCTGGCGTAGCGGCAGCAGTTCCGGCGGCGCCTTCTTCGAGGGTGCACAGCAGGGCACCGACTTCGACGTCTGCACCTTCAGGAGCGATGATATTGCCCATGGCGCCAGCGGCGGGAGAATTGACCTCCACCGTGACCTTGTCGGTTTCCAACTCGACCAGCGGTTCATCCACCGCCACGGCGTCACCGGGAGCCTTGAACCACTTGGCGACGGTGGCTTCCGTCACCGATTCACCGAGGGTCGGTACCTTGATCTCAACCGCCATGATGCATTCCTTCTAGTCCTTGAAATCCGATGGCATCGCGTCCGTCCACCGGTGATCAGCGCTTCTTCACCGTCTTGGTCGTTTTCTTGGCGGCCGTCTTTTTAGCGGGCGTCCGTTTCGCCGTCGTCTTCTTCAAAACGGGTTTCCGCACGGCCCTTTTCTTTTTCGCCAATGGCTGTTTGGTGGCTTTCTCGTAGGCGAGCCGCGAGGCTTCCTCGGCCGCCTTTTTCTTGACCATGCTTTGCACCGGCTTGCGGCGCGCACGGACCGGCGCCGAAAGGGTCAGCGCCGCGTCGACTAAAGCTTCTTGTTCAACTTTGTGCTTGGACGCGAGGCCCGTCGCCGGCGCTGCCGCTTCGGCACGGCCGGCGTAACCAACGGTTTCGGCGCCACGTCCGAGGGCATCCATCACCGGCTCGATCCACTCTTTGACAAAATAGAAGGAACCCATATTGCGGGGCTCTTCCTGGCACCAAACGATATCGGCATTGGGAAAACGCCCCAGCTCGTCGATCAACGCCTTTTCCGGGAACGGGTAAATTTGCTCCGTGCGCATCAGGTAGACGTCATAGGCGCCACGCGCATTGCGCTCTTCAAACAGGTCGTAATAGACCTTGCCGGTACACAGCACGACGCGTTTGATCTGGTCGTCCGGCTTCAGATCGCCGCGGCCTTCATCCGCATCGTCCCACAGCACCCGGTGGAAGGTGGTGCCTTCGACGAATTCGTCCAGGCGCGAGACCGCGCGCTTATGTCGCAACAGTGACTTCGGCGTCATCAGGATCAACGGTTTGCGGAAATCACGTCGAAGTTGTCGCCGCAGCACATGGAAGTAGTTCGATGGCGTCGTGCAGTTGCAAACCTGCATGTTGTCTTCCGCGCAGAGTTGGAGATAACGTTCCAGCCGCGCCGACGAGTGTTCGGGGCCTTGGCCTTCATAGCCATGGGGCAGCAGCATGACGAGGCCGCACATGCGCAGCCACTTGTGCTCGCCAGAACTAATGAACTGATCGATAACCACCTGTGCGCCATTGGCGAAATCGCCGAACTGGGCTTCCCACAGAACCAGCATCTGCGGTTCCGCTAAACTGTAGCCGTATTCAAATCCGAGAACGCCGGCTTCCGACAGCGGGCTGTCGATGACCTCGTAAGGGGCCTGGCCGAAACGCAGATTATTCAGCGGGATATAACGTTCCTCGGATTCCTGGTCGACCAGTACCGAATGTCGGTGCGAGAACGTGCCACGACCGGAATCCTGACCCGACAGCCGCACAGCGTGGCCTTCCATCAACAACGTGCCGAAGGCCAACGCTTCGCCGGTGGCCCAATCGATGCCCTCGCCGGTGTCGAACATCTTTGCCTTGGCCCCTAACTGGCGGGTTATCTTGGGATGAACGTTGACGTTGTCGGGCACCCGAGTGAGGCCGGCGCCGACTTCTCGTAGCCGGTCGATATTGACGCCGGTTTCACCACGCCGCGCATCGCCGGACGCCACGCTGAGACCGGTCCACGCGCCGTCGAACCAGTCCGCCTTGTTAGCCTTGTAGTTGGAGGCTGCCTCGAAATCGTCATCCAAATGGGACTGGAAGTCCAAAATTTGTTGATCGACATCGGCCTGCGTTACCACACCATCGTGGATCAAACGCTTAGCATAAATTTCCAGCGTGGTTGGGTGCGATGCGATGGTCTTGTACATCAGCGGTTGGGTGAACATCGGTTCGTCGCCTTCGTTATGACCGTGCCGGCGATAGCAGATCATGTCGATGACCACGTCCTTCTTGAAGCGCTGGCGGTATTCCGTCGCGATGCGGGCGCAGTGGACAACGGCTTCCGGGTCGTCCGCGTTGACATGCAAGATCGGCGCGGACACCACCTTGGCAACGTCCGAGCAATAATGCGACGTCCGCGAGAAACGTGGGCTGGTGGTAAACCCGATCTGGTTGTTGATGATGATATGAATGGTTCCGCCAGTGCGGTAGCCGTGCAGGTTGGAAAGATCGAAGGCTTCCGGCACGAGACCCTGGCCCGCGAAGGCGGCGTCGCCATGCAGCAGCAGACACATCACCTTTTCGCGCTCGGAGTCGTTTTTCTGCACCTGCTTGGCGCGCACCTTGCCAAGGCAGACCGTGTTGGCGACTTCCAGGTGGGACGGATTGGCGGTCAGTGACAGATGTACCGACTTTCCGTCGAATACCCGGTCCGACGATGAACCCAGGTGATACTTCACGTCGCCCGATCCGCCGACATCCTCGGGCTTGGTCGAGCCGCCCTGGAATTCATGGAAGATGGCCTGAAACGGCTTGCCCATGACATTGGCGAGCACGTTCAGGCGGCCCCGGTGCGCCATGCCAAGGACGATTTCCTCGATCCCCAGCTGGCTGCCGCGTTTAAAAATTTGCTCCATCGCGGGCACCAGGCTTTCGCCGCCATCAAGGCCGAAGCGTTTGGTGCCGGTGAACTTCTTATCCAGGTATTTTTCGAAGCCCTCGGTCTCCATCAGGCGATTGAGAATGGCGCGCCGGCCGTTGATGGTAAATTCCGGCTGGTTTTGAATGCGCTCGATGCGTTCCTGAATCCACGATTTCTCGTCCGGGTCCTGGATGTGCATGAACTCGACGCCGATAGTGCCGCTGTAGGTTTTGCGCAGGACATTCATGATTTCGCGCACAGTCGCGGATTCGAGGCCAAGCACGTAATTGATGAATATCTCGCGGTCCATATCCTTGTCGGAGAACCCATAGGTCTCGGGCTCTAATTCTGCATGGCGTTCGACCGGGGTAATGCCAAGGGGGTCGAGGTTGGCATACAGGTGACCGCGCACCCGATAGGCGCGGATCAACATCAGGGCACGGATGGAATCCAACGTCGCTTGGCGCACCTTGGAAGCATCGGCGCGTGGTGATTCCGTCGGCGCCATGCCTTGGACATAAACCACTTGTTGGCCCGACGGCATTTGCTGGTGGCCCAGGGTCATCCGTTCCGACAGTGGCGCCAGATCGCCCTGGCCGAGCACGCCGGCTTCCGATGGCGCCCACGAGGCACCCCGGTTCTCGACGCTTAAATCCTTGGAGTCGTCCTCAAGGCCGGCGAAGAATTCCTGCCAACGTAGATCAACCGAGCTGGGGTCGTCCAAGTAGCGCTCGTACATCTCTGCTATGTAGAGATGATTGCCCGAGTATAGAAATTCGTTGGGGTCCAGTTGCGTCATGCCTGCTCCCACGCCCACCGCTGCCGGTGCGCGCCCTCCGAGGTTACGCCAAATTGCTCGTCAGCTTATCCGCCGAGCGCCTTGACCATGGTCTCTCCCAAGGCCGCCGGACTGTCCGACACGTGAATGCCGGCCGACTTCATGGCCTCGATCTTATCTTCGGCGCCGCCCTTGCCGCCGGCGATGATGGCCCCGGCGTGGCCCATGCGGCGGCCCGGCGGTGCCGTGCGCCCGGCGATGAAGCCTACGACGGGTTTCTTGGTCCCAGAGTCCTTGATGAACTGCGCCGCGTCTTCTTCCGCATTGCCGCCAATCTCACCGATCATGACGATGCTCTCGGTCTCATCATCGCCGAGGAACATTTCCAGGCAATCGATGAAGTTGGTGCCGTTGACCGGATCGCCGCCGATGCCGATGCAGGTCGACTGACCAAGTCCCGGGGCCGTGGTCTGCGCCACCGCTTCATAGGTCAGGGTGCCCGAGCGGGACACGATGCCAACGGAACCCCGCTTGTGAATGTGGCCCGGCATGATACCGATCTTGCATTCGTCGGGCGTGATGACGCCGGGGCAGTTGGGCCCCACGAGGCGGGTGCTCGACCCCTTCAGCGCGCGCTTCACCTTGACCATGTCGAGAACCGGAATGCCTTCGGTGATGCAGATGACCAGCGGCAACTCCGCGTCGATGGCTTCCAGGATGCCGTCCGCCGCGAACGGCGGCGGCACATATATGACGGAGGCATTGGCGCCGGTCTTGTTGACCGCGTCGGCGACGGTGTCGAACACCGGCAGCCCCAGGTGCTGAGACCCCCCCTTGCCCGGCGTCACGCCGCCGACCATCTGGGTGCCGTAGGCGATAGCCTGTTCTGAATGGAAGGTGCCCTGCTTGCCGGTGAAGCCCTGGCAGATAACCTTGGTATTCTTGTCAACGAGAACGGACATGGCTCAGGCCTCCTTCACGGCTTTGACAATTTTCTTGGCCGCGTCGCCCAGATTGTCGGCAGGGATGATGGCCAGGCCAGACTCGGCCATGATTTTCTTGCCTTTATCGACGTTGGTGCCTTCCAGTCGCACCACTAGCGGCACCGACAAGCTGACCTCTTTGGCTGCTGCGACCACGCCCTCGGCGATGATGTCGCACTGCATGATGCCGCCAAAGATGTTGACCAGAATGCCCTCGACGTTCTTGTCCGATCGGATGATCTTGAATGCCGTGGTAACGCGTTCCTTGGTGGCGCCGCCGCCGACGTCGAGGAAATTAGCCGGGTCGCCCCCATTCAACTTGATGATGTCCATCGTCGCCATGGCCAGACCGGCGCCGTTGACCATGCAACCGATGGAGCCGTCGAGTTTGATGTAATTGAGCTCGTGCTTGCCGGCTTCCAGTTCGGCGGGATCTTCCTCGTCCTCGTCGCGCATGTCGGCGATGTCTGGATGGCGGTAGAGTGCGTTGTCGTCAAAATTCACTTTCGCGTCGAGCGCCATCACATCGCCGGCGCCGGTGACCACCAGCGGATTGATTTCGACAAGTGACATGTCCAATTCGATGAAGGCCTTATAAAGCGCCAGGATCAACTTGACCCCTGACTTCACCTGATTGCCTTCGAGTCCGAGGCCGAAGGCCAGCTTGCGGGCGTGGAAGGGCAGGATGCCGGTGGCCGGGTCGACAGCGACCTTGAGGATTTTCTCCGGCGTCGCCGCCGCCACTTCCTCGATCTCCATGCCACCTTCGGTCGACGCCATCAGCGTCAGACGCGATGTCTCCCGGTCGAGCAGCATGCCCAAGTACAGTTCGCGAGCGATGTCGCAGCCGTCTTCCACGTAGATGCGTTTGACTTCCTTGCCATCCGCGCCGCTCTGTTTGGTGACCAGCACATGGCCGAGCATTTCGTCGGCGCTCTCCTTGACCTCGCCGACGGATTTGACGACACGCACGCCGCCCTTGCCGTTCGGGTTGTCCTTGAAGCGCCCGGCGCCACGGCCGCCGGCATGAATTTGCGATTTGACCACATAGACCGGACCGCCCAGCTTTTCGGCTGCCGCAACCGCCTCGTCGGAGGTGAAGGCGACAAAGCCCTTGGGCACGGAGACGCCGTACTTCGACAGCAACTCCTTGCCTTGGTATTCGTGGATATTCATCGGTGTTTCTCCTTACGAATTTCTTGGCGTGGAGGCACGCGTCTATCCAGCGCGCGGTAGAGACGTGGCGGCCGGATTGGCTATTTCTTTTTCGCGGATTGGCGCTGCAATCTTTCGGTGACGGCGACTAGATCCTTCACCGCCTTGACCGAGGCACGGAACATCTTGCGCTCGTCCGCGTCGAGTTTGATTTCGACAATTCGCTCTACGCCCTTGGCGCCGATGACGACGGGGACGCCGACATAAAGACCCTTCACACCGTATTCGCCGTTGAGATAGGCGGCGCAGGGCAGCACACGCTTCTTGTCCTTGAGGTAGCTCTCGGCCATGGAAATCGCCGCCGCCGCAGGTGCGTAATACGCGGAACCTGTTTTCAGTAGCGCGACGATCTCACCGCCGCCCATGCGGGTGCGCTGAACGATTTCATCGATGCGTTTAGTGGTCGTCCACTTCATCTTCACCAGGTCCGGCAGCGGAATTCCGGCGACGGTGGAATAGCGCACGCTCGGCACCATGCTATCGCCGTGGCCACCAAGCACGAACGCGGTCACGTCCTCGACCGAGACATTGAATTCCTCGGCCAGGAAATATCGAAAACGCGCGCTGTCGAGCACGCCGGCCATGCCGACGACCCGGGCATGGGGCAGGCCGCAAGCATCGCGCAGGACCTTGACCATGGCATCCAGCGGGTTAGTGATGCAGATGACGAAGGCGCCCGGGGCATACTTCTTGATGCCGGCGCCGACCGACTGCATGACGCTTGTGTTGATGCCGATTAGGTCGTCACGGCTCATGCCTGGCTTGCGGGCGATTCCGGCAGTGACGATGATTACGTCGGCGCCCTTGATAGCGGTATAGGACTTGGCGCCCGACTGATTCGAATCGAAACCATCGATGGGCGAGCTTTCGGCGATATCCAAGGCCTTGCCCTGAGGGATGCCGTCGACGATGTCGAACAAAACCACGTCGCCGAGTTCCTTCAATCCGGCGAGGTGGGCCAACGTGCCACCGATGTTGCCGGCGCCAATGAGTGCGATCTTATTGCGGGCCATGTATCCCCCTGGTTCACGCATGATAAGTGGAACTTTTCAAAGGCGTATCGTGAATTGTGGAGGAGGGCAAGATAAAGACCTGGAATTACGGACCGACTGGTCCATAATAGATTTTCCCGAATACGCGGAAATGCGAACTCACTTGGCGAGGTCGAGCCCGATGTCGACGGCCGGGGCAGACTGGGTGATGGCGCCAACGGAAATCAGATCGACACCAGTTTCGGCGATGGCGCGGACGGTTTCCAGATTGACCCCGCCGGAGGCTTCCAATGGGATGCGGCCGGCGGTGAAGGCGACGGCCTGGCGTAACTCATCCGTGGTCATATTGTCGAGCAGCAGGCTTTCGGCGCCGGCGGCGATGGCCTCCTCCACTTGCTCAAGGGTATCGCATTCGACCTGCACCAGTTTGCCTGTGCCAGCGGCAATGGCGCGCCGAGTCGCTTCGCCGACGGAACCGGCGACGGCAACGTGGTTGTCCTTAATCAGAATCCAGTCGTCTAGGCGCAGCCGGTGATTGCGCGCGCCGCCGACACGGCTGGCATACTTTGACAACATGCGAAGGCCGGGGATGGTTTTGCGGGTATCCAGGATGACCGCCCTGGTGCCTTCCGTCAGATCGACAAAGCGTCGCGTCAGCGTGGCGATGCCGGACAGCATCTGGACGAAGTTGAGCGCGGTGCGTTCGCCGGTCAGCAGGCCGGCGGCTTCACCGTCCAGGCGGGCCAACACGGTGCCCGGTTCGACACGGCTTCCATCGTAAACCAGTAGATCGATACGGGCATCAGGCGCGGTGCGGCGAAAGACTTCGACGGCGATCTCCGTGCCGCAAACGACGACCGGCTTTCGCGCTCGCATTTCCAGCTTGATGTGGGTGCCGGCGGGTGCCGTCGCCTGGGTGGTTAGGTCACCCGCGCCGATATCCTCCTTGAGGGCTCGCGTGATGGCGGCGTCGACGTCCGCCGCGTCGGGCGGGGCGAAGGAATGAGGCATGAACGATCAGGCCGCCCGCGAAGCCGGGTTTTGTGTCTTCTTTGCAGGGGGGGACATCTCAAGCATGCGTTCCAACGGCTTCAACGCGCGCAAGCGCAGGTCCTCTGGCATCTCTACCCGAGGCGCATCGTTGGCCAGCGCCAGGTACAGTTTTTCAAGCGTGTTCATTTCCATGAACGGGCAATTGGCGCAATTGCACGTGCCGTCGGCGCCGGGGGCCGGTATGAAGGTCTTGCCTGGCGCCGCTTTTTGCATTTGGTGGATGATGTGCTGCTCGGTGGCGATGATGAATTCGGCTTCCGGCCGCGCGGTAACGAAATCCAGGATGCCGCGGGTCGAGCCGATGTGGTCGGCGTGACGCAGGATGCCGTCATGACACTCCGGGTGGGCGGCGATAGGCGCCGCCGGGTACCGGTGCTTCAATTTCACCAGCTCACGTTCGGAAAACTGGTCGTGAACGATGCACACGCCATCCCAAAGTAACATGTCGCGACCGGTGACGCGGGCAAGATAACCACCGAGGTGTTTGTCCGGCGCCCACAGGATTTTTTGCTCCTCGGGTAACTGGCGGATGATGTATTCGGCATTCGAGGAGGTGACGATGATGTCCGAATGGGTCTTCACCTCGGCCGACGAGTTGATATAGGTGATGGCCACATGATCTGGATGGGCGGCACGGAATGGCGCGAAGCGGTCGGGTGGACAGGCTTCTTCCAACGAGCAGCCGGCATCGGCGTCGGGAAGCAACACGGTCTTGCCCGGCGACAGGATTTTCGCCACTTCGGCCATGAATCGAACACCGCAAAACGCGATCACGTCGGCGTCGGTGGCGGCGGCCCTTCGAGATAGATCCAGGGAATCGCCGACGAAGTCCGCCAAATCCTGAATTTCTGGATCCTGATAGTAATGCGCCAGGATGACCGCATTTCGATCGTGTTTCAGACGCGAGATTTCGGCCCACAAATCCATATCGGGGTCGAGTCGTGCTTCAGTTAGGGCTTGCGGCCCCGCGAGCTTGATCGTTTCGGTAATCATTAATTTCTCTCTTTCCGCCTTCCGGGGCGGGGGGCGAGGCCACGTGTCGCATACTTGCCAGAGTTCACGCCGTCACGACACGGCGGCCAGTCCCGCTGGCCGTCCGAGTAGCTTAATATAGGGATGCGGGGGCAGGTCCAGAGAAAAATTGCTGCGGTAGCGAACATTGTCGTCGCGACGGTAACCACCTCATTATAGCCGACAATAAAAAATATCCTTTAAACAAGCAGTTAGATGTTCCTTCCCCGAAAGCGATGCAGGTGTTCGCCGACAATTCGGAAATACACTTTCTTCGCGAAATATGGGATGCCCGTCAGGTCGTCGAAGGCGGCGGCGCTGGGGAGCGGTCGTCGCCAGTCGAGTCCGCACCGCGCAGTCACCCTTGATGCGGTGTCGCGATGTATTCGGGTGATTGCATCTCCATCAGCCGCGACACGGTGCGTTCGAACTCAAAGGCACCATCACCTTCGGTGTAGAGCTCCGTCGGTGACGCGGCGGCGGTGCAGATAAATTTCACCTTGGCTTCGTACAAGGCATCGATGAGCGTTACGAAACGTTTCGCCTCGTTGCGTTTTTCCGGCCCCAGCTTTGGGATACCGCTCATCATCAGGGTGTGGAATTTTCCGGCGATCTCGAGAAAGTCCCCAGGGCCGAGTGGCTGTTCGCAAAGCTCCTTGAAACTGGTGTAGGCGACGCCATCGGCGACCTTGGGAACGTTGAGTTCGCGGCCGTTGACGTTCAGGGTCACGGCACGTGCTCGTTCGCCGCGGGTCAGCGAAATGAAACTCGCCTCCAACTGAGCCTCAGTGTCGGCGCCCAGCGGTGAAAGGAAGGCATCCAAATCGCGCAATCGGTCGAGCCGATAGTCGGTGTCTGAATCCAGTTCCATGACCGCCATCTTGTCCAGAAAGATGTCGATGAAGGGCAGGAAGCGATCCCGCTGCAGGCCGTCCTTGTATAGGTCCTTGGGATGGCGGTTCGATGTCGCGACAACGACGACGCCCTGGTCGAATAGTGATTCAAAAAGTCGCCCTAGGATCATCGCGTCCGCGATATCCGTGACGTGAAATTCGTCGAAGCAAAGCAGCCAGGCTTGATCGACAATGACTTTCGATAGTGCGAGCAGGGGATCTTTGGACTCCGCCATCTTGCCCGCCTTCTGCGCTTCGCGGAAGGCGTGGACGCGGCGGTGGACTTCCTGCAGAAAAGCGTGAAAGTGAACGTGTTTCTTGTCCGCTTCCTCGACTTGGGCATGTTCAAAAAACATATCCATGAGCATTGATTTGCCCCGGCCGACACCGCCCCACATGTACAGGCCGCGCGGTGGTGACTTGCGGCCACCGCCCAACTTCAGACGCTGACGCCACCCGGTCTTGCCCATCTGTGTGCTGTATGTTGCGAGGTGATTATTGAGGTCGCACAACAGATCGACGGCATGCGCCTGCGCCTTGTCGGCGTGGATGTCGCCGGCTGCGATCATGGCTTGATAGGTGGCTAGGAGTTCGTTGTTGGCGCTCACGGGGGCCGCCGTTCCGGCTCAGGCGCTCTTGGCCATGCGGCCCACGAGCCCCGCGCCCAGCGTGTTTTCCATTTCCCGCCGTAGTCCGAGCGCCAGGGTATCCTCTGGTGCCACCACATCGCGCCAGCGCACCACGGCGCCCTCGGGAATAACGTTTTTCAGTGTCACGCCATGAGCGAGGCCGACGGGTACGGCGCCAATGGCCAGCGAATCAGCCGCCGGCATCAGTTTACCCCAGACCGTGAATCCGCCCTCGCCATCGAGCGCCTCGCCCGCTTGCAGGTTGCGCTTGGCCGTCGCCACCACATCCCCCTTCCAGGCGCGCGCGGTGCCGGTCGCCTGACGCAGCAAGCCCGCATAGGCGACACTGACGCCAAGCTCCAAACCGATCAGATGGTACGGGCGCCAAAGCGACGCATAACGGCCGCTGACATCGGTGATTAGGCCATAATCAGCGAAGCAACGTTGCACATACTCGGTCGGCGCTTCGAAGGTGACGTAAACGCCCCAGCGCAGATCGTCGTCGATGTCATTGCCATCCCTATTCCGCGAGGAGATAACCTCGACGCGGCCCTTGCCATCTAGCACGCCGCCGTCCGCCTTGGGGATCAATGTTGATGCCAGGTGGCCGGTGCCACACGGTGGAAACGCGAGGCCATCCTTCGGCGGCTCGAGTCCCGTGGCGTTGGCGACCGCCGCCATTTCGATCCCCGATTTGGTGCCATCGAGGAAGGAATTAAACATCTTTGCGTTCATGCCACTGGCGGCGGCCCGTTCCGGCGTCAGGCCGTAGTAGCCCCAAACTGTGTCCGGGGTCGAGGCGTGAAATTCCGGCATGTAGAGCGTGCCCTTGCCGGCGGCGACCACGTCAAGGCCGATGGTGCGCGCCCAATCGACCATTTCATAAATCAAGGCCGGTTGATCGCCTGATGCCAATGAATAGACGACACCCGCCGCTTCAGCCCGTTGCGCCAGGACCGGGCCGACCAGGGCATCGGTTTCCACGTTGACCATGACAAGGTCTCGGCCGCGATCGAAGCAGGCGAGCGCGTGACGGACGCCGGCTTCCGGGTTGCCCGTCGCCTCGACGATGACATCCATGCCGCCGGACCGGATCAGGTTCTCGCCGTCATCGGTGATCCAGGTGGTGCCCTGCGCCAGTGCCTTTGCGGCGCTGGTCGCGGCGTAGGCGTCTTCCAGCCAGCCGGTTGCAACACAGGCGGCGCGGGCGCGCATGGGATCCAGATCGGCGATGCCCAAAAGATGCAACCCGGGGGTACGGCGAACCTGTGACAGAAACATGGTGCCGAACTTTCCGGCACCGATCAGGCCGACACGAAGCGGACGACCTTCCTCGGCGCGGCGGGCGAGCATCGTGTGTAGGTTCATGACCGGGTTTCCGGGAGCCGTTGACGCGGAAACCCTAACACCCGAACCGCCCACGGGAAAGCCCGTGTGGTCTGGCGCTGGCGCCAATGGATTGGGTTTACCCAGGCATCAGAAGAGATCATCATCTACCGATCATGGAGGCGATCACCGCCACGATACTCGCCAACGAACCGACATTGCGCCTCGGCGTGTTTGTCGGCGTCCTGTCCGCAATGATGGTGGTCGAGGCGATCGCGCCGCGACGCAACCTGATCCAGGGACGGGCCCGACGCTGGCCGTCCAATCTGGGTATCGTCATCGTCAATACGCTACTGATGCGTCTGATTATTCCGCTGCCGCCGGTGGGCATCGCATTCATGGCGACTGAACGTGGGTGGGGCCTGTTCAATATCTGGACGGCGCCGACAGCGATCGCGCTTGTGGGTTCGTTCCTGCTGCTCGACATCGCCATTTACGGCCAGCATTTCGCCTTTCACAAGGTCGGCGCGTTATGGCGATTGCATCGCATGCATCATGCCGACGTCGATGTCGACGTGACGACCGGGTCACGCTTTCACCCCGTTGAAATCGCCTTGTCGATCGGCATCAAGATGGCGCTGGTGGTGGTGATCGGCGCGCCCGCCGCGGCCGTTTTGCTGTTCGAAATCGCGCTCAATGCGACCAGCTTGTTCAACCACGCCAATATCAACCTGCCCCGCACCCTCGACGCCGCGGTTCGCCTGGTTGTCGTGACTCCAGATATGCACCGCGTTCACCACTCGTTGCATCGGGACGAAACGGATTCCAATTTCGGCTTCAATTTACCCTGGTGGGACCACCTGTTCGGCACCTACCGTGCACAGCCTCGGGATGGCCACGAGGCCATGGCGCTTGGCATTTCGGAATTCCGTGATCCGAGGGAACAGCGCCTCGACCGCATGCTAGTGCAGCCGTTTCGCGACGGGACGAATACTCAGTAGATCATCTGGCCACGTGCTTGAGGACGGCAGACCTTATCGCCCCTCATTGCAGCGTGCCATGACATCCGCGACGCGAGCGCGCTCGGCGTCGCCGTTGGCTCGCAGGCCGTCGATGGCGCCTAGGGCGTCTTCGGGCTTTGCGTTCTGGCTCATCTTTAGCTTGCCCTCCAGGCGGTCGATCGGCATCTCGAAGGCGACGATACCCTTCATCTTTGCAGCGACGTAATCGGCGTCGAGCCCATCCATATTCCAGTCACCGGGCGCATTACCTTCGTAATGGGCGACGAGGCGCGTCAGCAGGGCGTGTTTCGCGTCTTCGTCGAGGATGCGCGGGCGGCCATACGCATGCACGGCGCCGTAATTCCACGTTGGCACCATATTTTCCGACTTGTACCAGGTTGGCGAGATATAGCTGTGCGGTCCCTGGAACACGGCAAGCGCGTCGACGTCGTCCTCAAAGGCCTGCCATTGCATATTGGCGGCGGAAACATGGCCGAGCAGACGCCCCTCGCCACCATCCCCTGAGTCCCACTCGAGGGGCAGGTGCGAGGCGATTAGCGTCGGCGATGAGGTGATCAGCAGGCCGAACCCGTGATCACGGATCAGGGCTCGCATTTGTTCGCGGTCGTCGGTCGCGAAGGCTGGGGGGATGTACATGGTCGACTTCTCCGTTGTCGCCGTCCAGAGGCGGCGCCTATGATGCGGGCACATGAGCCGGAAACAAGCGGGTGTTTGTTTAAGTCATATCCGGTCCGTCGGCCAGAGCCGAAAATGACGATTTTGATGGTACCATTAATCAATAACCAGGGAGGTAAACATGGACGAAGACGCCTTCAACATGCAGGTGCGAAAGTTTCTCAAGAATGTCGGGGTGACCTCGCAGCGTGAAATCGAGACGGCGATCCGCGACGCCGTCGCCGCCGGCAAGGTCGGCGCCGGGGATACCGTCGATGCTAAGGTTGTGCTGAGCATCGAAAGCCTGGGCATGTCGCATGAGATAAAGGGTTCGATCGACCTGGAGTGATGAGGCCGAAGCCTCATCATGGCGCCGGGTAAATTTATGATGATGTGGTTCTATCGAGTCCGGGAAATGCCTGCGGGCCGCGTTCGGACTGGGCGAGGGATGCTGTTTTCGCGGCGTCAAGGCGATGCGTTTTGACTGCCCGCAAGAGCCAGATCACGTCATCAAGCATTTCCGCGAGTGGTCGCTGTCGGTCACCGGGGGCTTCGGCGTCGTCGCCCGTCAACGTGTCTATGCGGGCGAGGTAGCGATAACGTACCGCGGCGTCTTCGCGGCGACGAAATAACTGGCGCACGATCAATCTCGCGGCGCGGCGAAGGCTAACGGCGTCGCTGGCCTTGTTCAACTGCGCGATGAGGCCGTTCTTGGCTTCAAAAACACGGTCCCAGTCGATGCGGCCATCGCCAAGGCGCGGCCAATCATCAGTGTTCGGCGTCAGGGGCAGTGGAGCAGCCATGTCACGACGCTAGCCCGGAGGCCGTGCCGATGCAGTGCCCGCCATCACAGACAGCAGGGCGGTCGGGAAATTAGTGAGTCCAATAGGCAGTAGCGACGAGGAAGCAAGCCCAATACCTCGGAACCTAGGCCTTGCTCGCGCCACCCTATCGCCGAAGATAGTGTTCCCTAGAGACGCTTCACCAGCAACTGTTTGATGTCGGCGATGGCCGCCCCGGGGTTAAGGTGCTTGGGGCAGGTGTTGGTGCAGTTCATGATGGTATGGCAGCGGAACAGTCGGAACGCATCATTGAGACGGTTAAGGCGCCGACCCGTGGCTTCGTCGCGAGAATCAGCAATCCAGCGATAGGCCTGCAGCAGAACGGCCGGACCCAGGTAGCGATCACCGTTCCACCAATAGCTGGGGCAACTGGTTTGGCAGCAAAAGCACAAGATGCATTCCCACAGGCCATCTAGCTTGGCCCGCTCCTCGGGGCTCTGCAGGCGTTCCCGTACGGGTGCCGGCGTGTCCGCTTGCAGCCACGGTTCGATGGAACGCAGCTGCGCGTATGGCCGGTTGAGATCGGGCACCAAGTCCTTGATCACCGGCATGTGCGGCAACGGATAAATTTTTACGTCGCCCTTGATGTCGGCGATCGGCTTGGTGCAGGCCAACGTATTGGTGCCATCGATGTTGAAGGCACAGGAACCGCAGACCCCCTCGCGGCAGGAGCGCCGGAAGGTCAGTGTCGCGTCGACCTCATTCTTAATCTTGATCAGGGCGTCCAGAACCATCGGTCCACAGGCATCAAGATCAATATCGAAGGTATCGACACGTGGGTTTTCGCCCGAGTCCGGATCGAAGCGATAAACTTGGAAACGCTTGGTTCGCTTGGCCTCGGCCGGCGCCGGGAACGATTTTCCAGCGCCGCTGATGCGGGAGTTGGCGGGAAGATTGAATTCGACCATGTCCGCTTACCCCCCTAGTAAACCCGAGCCCGGGGCTCGATGTATTCGACTTCCTCGGTCAACGTCCAGGCGTGAACGGGACGATAGTCGAGGTTGACCTTGCCCGCCGAATCGACCCAAGCAAGTGAGTGTTTCATCCAATTCTCGTCATCGCGGTCGGGGTAGTCCTCGTGGGCGTGCGCGCCCCGGCTTTCGTGACGAGCTTCCGCCGAGTACATGGTCGACTTGGCGTTGATCATCAGGTTTTCGAGTTCCAGCGTCTCCACCAGATCCGAATTCCAGATCAGCGAGCGGTCGCTGACGGCGATGTCGTCCATGCCGTCCCAAACCTCATCGATCAGCTTGCAGCCTTCGGCCAGCACTTCCGACGTGCGGAACACGGCAGCGTTATTTTGCATGACTTTTTGCATGCGCAATCGGAGTTCCGCCGTCGGCGTGCCGCCCTTGGCATGTCGATAATGATCGAGGCGCTCCAGCGTCCGGTCGGTGCAGTCCTTGCGGTGCGGGCGAAGTTGCGAGCCCGGCTTGATCAGTTCGCGCGCCTTGATCGATGCGGCGCGGCCGAATACCACCAGATCAAGCAGCGAATTGGTGCCCAGCCGGTTGGCGCCATGCACGCTGGCGCAGCCGCATTCGCCGATCGCCATCAGGCCACGCGCGATTGCATCCGGGTCGTCCGCCGTCGGGCGCAGGACCTCGGTCATGTGATTGGTCGGAATGCCGCCCATGTTGTAGTGCACGGTCGGCAGTACGGGTATTGGTTCCTTGGATGCATCGACACCCGCGAAAATCTGCGCCGATTCCGTGATGCCCGGCAGCCGCTCGCTCAACACATCGGCGCCAAGATGTTCCAGGTGCAGATGGATGTGATCACCGTCCACGCCGACGCCGCGGTTTTCGCGAATTTCCACTGTCATGGAACGGCTGACCACATCGCGGCTGGCCAGGTCCTTGGCGGTTGGCGCGTAACGTTCCATGAAACGCTCGCCTTCGGAATTGGTCAGATAACCGCCTTCGCCGCGCGCGCCTTCAGTGATCAGGCAGCCGGACCCGTAAATGCCGGTTGGGTGAAACTGGACGAATTCCTGATCCTGTAGCGGCAGGCCGGCGCGCGCGATCATGCCGTGACCATCGCCGGTGCAGGTGTGTGCCGAAGTAGCAGAGAAATAGCTGCGCCCGTAGCCACCGGTGGCCAGTGCCACCATGTGGCCCCGGAAAGTGTGGATGGTGCCGTCGTCCATGTTCCAGGCGATGACGCCTTCGCAGGTGCCGTCCTCGCCCATGATCAGATCGAGGGCGATATATTCGACGAAGAACTCGGCGTCGTGTTTGAGGCTTTGTTGATAGAGCGTGTGCAGGATGGCGTGGCCGGTACGATCGGCGGCGGCGCAGGCGCGCTGCACCGGGGCTTCGCCGAAGTTTCGCATATGGCCGCCGAACGGGCGCTGGTAGATTTTGCCTTCCGGGGTGCGCGAAAATGGTACGCCGTAGTGTTCCAATTCGACGACCGACGGCACGGCTTCACGGCACATATACTCAATGGCGTCCTGGTCGCCCAGCCAGTCGGCACCCTTGACGGTGTCGTACATGTGCCATTCCCAATGATCTTCCGCCATGTTGCCGAGCGCCGCCGAAATACCACCCTGGGCGGCCACGGTGTGCGACCGGGTGGGAAACACCTTGGTGATACACGCCGTCTTCAAACCCTGAATGGCCATGCCGAAAGTTGCGCGCAGGCCGGCGCCGCCAGCGCCGACGACGACAACGTCATATTTGTGGTCGATCTGTTCGTAGGCCTTAGGCATGGTGGCGTCAGCTCCCGAAGGTCAATCGAAGGACGGCGAATACCGTCGACGCGGCAAGCAGGAAGGCGCCGAGTTTAATCAGGATGATCGTCGTCGTTTTTACCGCCTCGTTATGAACGTAGTCCTCGATCACCACCTGCAGACCCAGTTGGCCGTGGTGATAGATGGCGATGATCAACAGGCTGAGCAGCACCGGGTTATAGTGTCGTCCAACCCACTCCTTGAGCGTCGCCAAATCGGCGCCGGCCAAACTCGTGGCAGCGAACACGAACCAAATGATCAACGGAATGAGGGCAATGCCCGTGAGGCGTTGCATCCAAAAATGATGCACCCCCATCCAAGTCGAGCCGAGGCCGCGAACACGGCCGAGATCGGAACGGAATTCCATCAGTTGCCTCCCACCGCGCCGTAGGCGGCCATGAAGGTAATGAGCGTCAACACCAAACTGATCGCAATCACCGCCCAACCCGTCCTGTTGACCGTGGGAATGTCGAGGCCGCAGCCTGCGTCCCAAGCCAAATGGCGGATGCCGTTGGCGAAATGGAACCACAGAGAGAACACGACCCCCAATAGAACCAAGCGGCCGAACCAGGATCCCAACAACGCTTGCGCACTGGCGAAAGTCTCGGCGCCGTAAGTCGCGGATGTAATCCAGTAGGTCAGCAGCAGGGCGCCGAAAGTCAGCGCGACGCCGGTCGCGCGATGGGTGATCGAGAGGACTGACGTGATCTGCGGCCGATAAATCGACAGATGGGGCGACAACGGTCGATTAGGATGGGCCATGGCCTGCGTCTCCGCTGAGGATGCCGACCGGAACGGTAGCCCGGGCGGGATCATTCAAGGTGGAAAAGTCGTAACCGCAGGTCGGAGGCAAGTCAACGTTCGCGGGTGCGATGATATGCCACAGAATGTGAATCGTGGCATGCCATATTTTGTATCCCAATCAATGGACTGGCGGTATGTTGCGCTGCGGCGCAGTGGGGCGTGGCACTTGGGTTGGTACTGCCCGTCGTTCAAATTTATCCTGGCATTGCAGGTTATTGATCTGTTGTTGTGGAAAATCTGTGGGCGGGTTGTGCGTAACCTTTCCACTTATGCACAGAAAACCACACTTTTCCCCAGGTTTCGCTGTTGAACCCGGCGTCTGACTCACGCCATGATTTACCCGCACGCGAAAGCGTCGCATCCCCTTTGAACAACGGTTTCGGCTGTTGGGAGAAGCGATGCGGGGTCCGGCGTATATTGGTTGGATTTCGGTCCAGTCTTTGGATGTTCGGACTCGTGGAGGCCTCGCAGTGCGGGGCGGGATTTTTGCCGTTCGGCCACCGTCTCCTCGGAGGCGCCCCGCGCGGCGAAAAGGACGGGTCAAGCGGCGGAACTTTGGTTTTGTCTCACCGACCCGCCCGACACCCGGAGACGGGTCCCTTCGGGACTCGTTCGATGGGGAGGGTTCATCCCTCGCGGTATGTCATTTTGGGTACTTGTATCCGGCATGGCCTGCCAGCCCGCTTCGTCATGGGTTTCCGCGCTCGTCGGTTCGCCGATGGAAGTCGCCGGTAACGGTGGCGTCCGGAGATGAACCGCCCCGCGCCTTCCGGGGGCCGATCTCTGCCCAGGGTGCGTCCGCGAAGGGCCGGGGTGTAACGGGTTGTCTTTCGAGTGCAATGGAGCCTTGGCCGGCTCCAAGAGGCGTCAGGAGTGTCGTTTCGACGGCATGCGATGAGGGTTTCCCAGGACCAGCATCCCTGACGCCTCTTTTTATTTCGCCGTCAAGGCCGCCGCGGCATCAGAACCCAGTAATCGAAGTCGAGGATGACCGATGTATCGTACGCGGCCTCTTCGTCCTTGTACGGAAAGGCGTCACAGGGGTGGTTTTTCGTGGCGACAGTGCGTAGGCGCAGCGCGGCGACATCTTCTCGTTCATCAATCGGCACCTTGTCGAGTACCTCCGACCACGCGTGCACTGTATCGCCGGCGAACAGGGGCGCGGTATGCGCTCCGCCGTTAATCGCCGCCACGTGGAAGGCGTTTGCCAGTCCGTTAAAACTCAGCGCGCGAGCCAGGCTGATGACGTGGCCACCGTAAATCAGCCGGCGGCCGAAGCGGCTGTCGGTCTGCGCCAAGGCGTTGAAATGGACCTTGGCGGTGTTCTGGTATAACCGCGTCGCCAGCATGTGCTCGGCTTCCTCGACGGTCATGCCGTCGACGTGGTCGATGCGCTCGCCGACCGCATAGTCGTCCCACAGATTGGTGGCGCCGGCCAAAGCCGTGTCATAGCCGGTGAGGTCAAGCCCGGACGGTACGATCAAGTCGGCGGCGTCGACGGCACTTGCGAGTTCGGGTACCACGGTGGTCGGCGCCGGCGACGCGGGGTCCCGTTTATTGACCATCACCCAACGCGCGAATTCCAACACCGTATCGCCGGTCTGGTTGAGGCCACGCGTACGCACATAGACGATGCCGCTCTTGCCGTTTTGGTTTTCGCGCAGGCCAATGACCTGGCTTTCGGCGCTCAAAGTATCGCCCGGAAAGACCGGGCTTACGAAGCGGCCTTCGGCGTAACCGAGATTGGCGATGGCGTTGAGCGAGACATCCGGTACCGACTTGCCGAAGACGAGATGGAACACCAGAAAGTCATCCACCGGCGCCGCTTCGAAACCCATGTCCATGGCGAAGGTGTCGGCGGAGTGGACGGCGAAACGGGTGCCGTAGAGTGCCGTATAAAGCGCAACATCGCCCTCGGTTACCGTGCGCGGCGTCGCGTGGAGGATTACGCGGCCGACGTCGAACTCTTCGAAAAAGTTACCGCGATTGGTCTTGATCGTGGTCATGGCTCAGGCGGCGGTGTCGGCGGCCATGGCGTCGATCGCTTCGGCCATGGCTACCAATCGCTGGGCACCTTCCACGTGAAGGTTTTCAATCAACTTACCTTCCACCAGCACCACACCCTGGCCAGCGCGCTCGGCCTCGGCATGTGCCTCGATGATACGTTTTGACCAGGCGATCTCATCGGCGGATGGTGCGAACACTTCATTGGCGGCGGCGATGGTTTTCGGATGAATCAGGGTCTTGCCGTCCATGCCGAGTTGTTTGCCCTGCTTGCAGGAGGCACGAAAGCCGTCGTCATCGGCTAGATCGAGGTGCACGCCATCAAGCACGGCGATGCCGGCGGCTCTCGCTGCCAGAATGCACAGCCCGAGAGATGTCATGAACGGGATGCGGTCCGGCGTGTGGGCCGCCTGCAAATCCTTGGCCAAATCGGAGGTGCCCATGACCAGACAGCCGACGCGGGGATCCGCAAAGGCGATTTCCTCGGCGCGCAGCATACCAAGCGGGGTTTCCATCATGCACCAGATCGGCAGATCGGCTGGGCCGCCGGCGGCATCCAGAATGCCGATCGCGTCGGCAATCATGGCGGCACTTTCGACCTTTGGCAGCAACACTGCATCGGCGCCGACGGTTGCCATTGCTTTCAGATCATCGGCGCCCCAGGCACTGTCGAGACCGTTGGTTCGAACGATGATTTCGCGCTGGCCGTAACCGCCGGCGGCGAGAGCCTCGGCAATCTGCTCGCGGGCTGCCTGTTTGGCGTCGGGCGCGACGGCATCTTCCATGTCCATGATCAAACCGTCGGCAGCCAGGCCGCGGCCTTTTTCCAACGCCCGGGCATTGGACCCTGGCATGTACAAGACACTGCGGCGCGGTCGGCCGGTGCGGGACGGTGCGGACATGGCTAAAGTCTCCTGATGGCGGTACGGTTCGTCCAAGCGGGTCAATGCGTCTAGGTTGTCGCCTATAACGACGGCGCGGGACCCTACATTCCGCGCCCCGGGTGTGGCAAGGTTCGGTCATGACGATACTGTCATTCAATTCGCGGGTGGTTTCGGGGCGGGTCGGCCACGCTGTCGCACAGCCGGTTCTCGAATGGTTTGGTCAAACGGTCTGGCCGTTAGACACAGTCGTATTATCAAACCATCCGGGGCACGGCCTGTTCCGAGGGAGCGCCCGTCCGGCGGCCGATTTGACGGCCCTGCTTGATGGCCTAGATGAGCTTGGCCGTCTTTCCGCGTGCGACGCAATTTTCAGTGGTTATCTGGGCCGGACGGAAACGGCCGCCGTAGTCGCCGACGCCGTGCGGCGCGTCAAGGCGGTTCGCCCCGACGCATTGTATATTTGCGACCCCGTCATGGGCGATCAGGCCGAAGGACTTTACGTCGATGCCACGGTGGCGGCGGCAATCGCTGACGACCTAGTGCCATTGGCGGATATCATCCTGCCCAACGTTTTCGAACTCGCCCGGCTAACCGGGGGCGATGTGCGCGATATTGAAGTTGATGTTGCCATGGCAGAAATGGCCGCGCGCCAATTGTCGATCGATATCGGCGTGGCTGTTCTTGTCACTGGATTGATCGATGGCGACGAATGCCACAACGTGTTGGTCGATGGGCCGAGGACGTGGACATCATCGATGCCGATGGTGACGAGTAACGTGAAGGGGACGGGCGATTTGTTCGCGGCCGTTCTGGCGGCGCGTTGCCTTGATGGCGCGGCGCGTCACGAGGCCATGGCGGATGCTGGTGCCGCCGTACACTCGGTGCTTCGCGAGACGGTGGCGCGAGACTCAGACGAATTAATGATATTAGAAGCCATGCGTGGCTTGCCGGAATCATTCGGTTCGACCGGTGCGCGGCCGAAGGACCCCCTATGATTTGAACGCCATGGCAAGGAGCATGCAATCGTATGACGCGATTTTCATATTGATTCCCCTTGCCAGGGGTTGTCGAATGAAGATGGTCCTGGTCGCGTCTGTACTGATGTCGGCTGGTTGCCTGCTTTCGCCATCCGGCGGCATGGCAATTTGGGGGGCTGCCAACGGGGGTGTTCGTGTCGGACGACTACCTTTCCAAAGTTTCGTTCCTGGTCGTCGACGATCAGGATTTCATTCGCTTGCTGGTGCGCCAAGTGCTAGGCGTTATCGGTGCGCGCAACGTCAGAGATTTCCCCGATGGTGAACAGGCATGGAAGCAATTCAAACACATGCCGACGGATATCGTCATCCTTGACTGGAAGATGGAGCCGGTCGACGGGATCGAGCTAACCCGCCTGATCCGCCTTGATCCACAATCACCCAATCCCTACGTCCCCATCATCATGCTGACGGCCTATAGCGAGCGTGCCCGCGTGCTTGAGGCGCGCGACGCCGGGGTTCACGAGTTCGTCATCAAGCCCATGTCGCCGAAGACCTTGTTCCATCGTGTCGAGACGGTTATCGAAAAACCGCGTTCGTTCGTTCGCGTCGTCGACTACTTCGGTCCTGACCGTAGACGCTCGGTCAAGCCGCACAATGGGGAAGAACGTCGCGGTTCCGGCATTACCAGTCCACCGCCACCGGGCGGGGGCCACAGTAAACAGGCGGAGATCGACGCGCTGCTACAAGTTCAAAAGAATTGAATTCCGCACAAATTTGACCCGTTCGTCGGTCTAACTAACGCCAATTGGGCGCCTTTACGACATATCGGTGTCATTAAATAATCAAAAAGATCGTAATTATGATTATCGGTCTCTTTATGGGCGAATTTTAAGATCGATTGCGATTGCGCTGAAACTTCTGGTGGGTGACGATTTGACCGACAGAGGGCGTAACCGGCAGGCGGCGGACGGCTGTGCCTGCCGACCTTTCAGAAGAAAGGGTAAGCGGTTATGACAAACAACTACCTCGCCAATATTCGCGTGTTGATCGCCGATGACCAGACCTTCACGCGCACGCTGGTGCGTGAGATACTGCGCACGCTCGGCTGCCGTGATTTTCGCGAAGCGGCCAATGGCGTCGATGCCTGGAAGGAGATCGAAGTCAGCGCGCCAGATCTCGCAATCATCGACTGGGAAATGCATCCGGGTAACGGCCTGGAATTGACTCGCCGTCTACGCGACACCTCGCAGAGTCCCAATGCTTTCCTGCCGATCATCATGATGACCGCACATGCGGAGAAGGGGTACGTCATGCAGGCACGCGATGCCGGTGTAACGAAATATCTGATCAAGCCGATATCCGCGAAGG
>JAYOFM010000042.1:0-338 GCA_038117225.1 Rhodospirillales bacterium | reverse complement strand
ATTTTGGCCCCGACCGGCGACGCAAGTTGCAGCCATGCCCGGATGTTGAACGGCGCGGCGTTATGCCCGCGGCCGAAACGGAATCGCCGTCGGCGGAAATAAATCCCAGCGACCGTGGCATGAAGCAGGACGAGATAAACGCCTATCTGGATCAGGGGGACGATCAGGACGCCGCGATAAGGGGCGCGGCGTAACCAATCGACGATCGGCCGGGGTTCAGGCGTACGTCACGGCGGAATATCTCAACCTAGGGAACGGGGGCGGTTCCACTGGAACCGCCCCCGGACTTTATTCAGGATCTCAAATGCTGTTTTCAAGCGGCTTGGCGCATGTGCGCG
>JAYOFM010000041.1:0-28946 GCA_038117225.1 Rhodospirillales bacterium | reverse complement strand
GCAGGTGCAAAAATATGAGAAGGGCACGAACCGCATCGGTTCCAGCCGCCTCTGGGACATGGCGCAGATACTCGGCACGCCGATCGAGAGTTTCTTCGAAGGATTAGAAGGCGCCGAGCCATCGAACGAAGCGGTATCGCGTCGCACCATCCAGTTGGCGCGCGCTATCGACGATATTGGCGACGATGACGTGAAGTTCAAATTTCTCGAATTAGTTCGCGCCTACCGCCCCAGCCCGCAACCCTGATCCGGTCTGGCATCAGTTGTCGAGGGATACCGACCCTCGGAACATATCGCGCGTCGCCGCGTCTTTATGAAGCCGCCACTCAACGCCCGCCGGCGAAAGTTGAAAGACGGCGGTCGCCAAAGTGAAACCATAATCGTCTTCTTCCGCGGATGGCCGCCGATGGATCGACGTGGTCGCTCGATCCCCTTTATGGAACAGAATATCTTCGCTCGGACGCCCGTCGCGGACCATGTCATCCGCCGCCTGTTGGCGGAAGGCGGAGGACTGGGTGACGACTTGCGGTACCGCCGCCAGCGCCGGGTTGATCAGGTGATTGGCGTGCGCCATGGGTTCGCGCACCTCGGTGACCTGACAACCACTGGCCGGCGCTTCCACCGACAGAATCCGTCCTTCCGATGCCGAGCCGAGCGCGTGATGAAACCCGCTTGCGCGATCATTGCGCTCTAGAAGGTCCACGGCATCCTCCAGGCGTCGGCAATTCAGCACCGCGCGGGCGATGAAGTGGCGCGGCACGCCGCTTTTCAGATCGCCGGGCCGGATGTTGTTGATGGTCTGCACTAGGCCAGCGTCGTTCACCGCGACGGTGTGACCCGGTAGCATGCCGGGATAGAGAAAGCTGGTGAACGGCACATCGCCGCCCTCGGGCTCGACCCGCACCCAGAAGCAGTGGCCATCCAGTTCCTCGGCGCCGTCCTCATTGTGGGCGATCACGGCGTCCGAACCATCACGCGCGGGGCGCATAATCGTCGTGCAACCGCTAGCCAGGGCTTCTGTCAGGCGCGGTGACGCCTGACCCTCGAAGCGAAGATCGCCACGGCAGTTCCAGAGGAACAGCGTATCAAAGTCGAGACCGGCGCCGTCGGCCATGCCCTGCAGTTCCCGGCGGATGTCCGGGAAGGCGGCGCTTGCCCGCGCCAGTAATTCGGCGACCCAGTCGCTGCCCCGCCAGCGTTCATCCAGCGCCTTGAATTCCGCCGACGCCAAGGTGACGGCGCGCATGTGGGGTGCGATGGCGTCGCCAATGGCGCGACCGACGGCATAGGCATCGCCGCGAACCGTCAGGGGATGAATGGGGGCGGACATCGCGCGGCCAGCCCGGCTAGCGAGTAACGCGGTTGATGAAATTCGGGAAGCGGCCGGGCCGGGTCGGATGAGCGCGAAAATCGTTCAGGGTGTCACCGCAGGCTGGCGCGTTACCGAGCGCCGTGTTGCGACCCCCGGTCAGCGCCTTGCGGAAAGTCTCCAGCGCCTTCGCCTTGTCGTCCTCATTCGCCGTTACGAACTCGAACATGCGGTCGATCTTGGACAGAAACACGGATACGTCCTCTCCACACAATTCCGCCTGGCCGGTCAACCGGCCGATTTTCTCCGCTCCGTCCAATACCAGCACAATGTCGATTACGGGTTTCACCGAAACCGCTGCCTCACGCATGGTGCGGAATCGCGGGTTGGAGTCGGCGGATGGCAGGGATCGTAGATCGCAATTCTCGACCAGAGTGTTGCAGACGCGGACAGTGGCAAAGTAATTCATCCAGTTGCTTTGACGGCCGTTTGAATTCGCCGGCATGGCAGCGGAATTCAAGGGGCCCCGCCAGACCCGCTCGATCCGATAGCCATTAAACTCGCCTCGCATGACCTTGACCATGACAAAGGCCGCCTCGATGGCGTTGCCCGTCGAGGCATCTGGGCTCATTCCCTTCGGTGCCAGACACAGCAACGAGATCAGGACGCTCTCATGGACGCCACCAGGAACCGGCTCGGCCGGCTGTGCGTCGACCTCAGCACAGCGCTCACGGTATTTGGCGTAAATGGCCTGTTCGACTTCTTCGAGGCTCGTCGTATTGTCGCCGAGGATGGTCTCGAAGGTTACGGTTTCGTGCCAGCGTGCACGAGCTCGAAAGGGCGCTTCGTAGGTCTTGGCGACGATGCCGTTTGCCCGCCGTTCGCCGCGTACCGACCAACCGGGCGGCGGAGCCGCGAGCAGAATTTCGCCGCTGAACTCGACCGTTTCCGCTGCGTAGCCACTGGCACACGCCAACAAGGCCGCGACCGTCAGGGCGCTAGGGCAAAGCCATTTCGCCATCCTTCGCCATTTTGCCATGTGGTCGGACCTTTCAGGTACGCTTCAGTTCCGATGCGCGGTGGCGAGCATATCGGCCACGCCACCCGTTGGGTAGCGTCATCATAAACCGGCGGGCCCTGCGCGGCAAAACGTCACCGATCCCGCGGCAACAAAAAAGGGGCCCCGAAGGACCCCATTATCGCGCCTCCGGAGAGGAGCTGAATGGTCGTCTAATGCAGGCGGCCCGGAAGATCGGCGATGGCTTTATCGATCAGCGAGTCGCCCTTGGCACCGGCCACCTGGGTCTCCAATACCGCGCGGGTCGCTTCGATCGCGACCTCGACGGCAAAGATGCGGACCTGCTCACGGGCGTTCTCCTCGGCCTGACCGATGCGGTCCAACGCCTGCTTTTCACGCCGCGCCAGGATTTCTTCAAGCCGCTCGGCGCCATGTTTGGCGATACGGTCGGCTTCTTCCTTGGCGGCGGCGATGATGTCCTCGGCGTCGCGGGCGGCCTCGCGCTGCTTCTTCTGATAGCTGGCGAGCAGTTCCTGCGCTTCCACGCGAACCCGTTCTGCTTCGTCCAAATCCGCCTTGATCTTGTCGGCGCGTTTGTCGAGCGCCGCGCCCGCGCCGCGTCCGAGCGGTTTGGCGATCAAAGCGATGAAGATGACGAAGGCGACGAGAACCCAGAATGTCGGATCTTGGAACATGATTGGCTCTCTCCGGTGCCTTAGCCGCGTGCCTTGAGCGCCGTGTCAACGGCGCCAGCGACGGCGTTGGCATCGACACTATCACCACTGAGCTTCTCGGCCGCCGCGGTCGCGGCCTCGACGGCGGTGTCGCGAACATTGGCCAAGGCCGCGGCGACGGCGTCATCAATAGCCTTTTCGCTCTCGGCGATGCGTTCCTTCAGCCGTGCGTTAAGCGCCGCTTCCTGCTCCGCCGTCTTATCGGCCAATTCCTGGTTGATCCGTGCGATTTCCGCCTGGGCATCGGCCCGAGCATCGGCCAGGGCTTTCTCGTAGGCGGCGTGAGCGGCCTCGGCTTCCTTTTGAAACTCTTCCGCGCGCTCGCGGTTTTCGCTCATCCGGAATTGTCGGGCTTCCAGCACGTCGGCGATCTTCGGTACGGCGATCCGCCACATGATAATGAAGGTCACGCCGAAGGTGATGGCCAGCCAGAAAATCTGCGACACAAAGCTGGTGGGATCGAGTTGCGGCATCGCCGTCCTCTTGGGTCTCGCGGTTCAGAATAACGTCCGCCGGGCTGCGTCGTGCAGCCCCGACGGTATCGTTAGCCGAACAGAATAACCAGCGCGATAACCAGCGCGAACAGCGCAATGGCTTCGACGAGCGCGAAACCAAGCATCGTCATCGGGAACACAGCGCCCTGAGCCGCCGGGTTACGACCGACTGCTTGAATGAAGGAGGCGAAGATGGTGCCGATGCCAATACCGGAACCGATAACCCCGATGACGGCCAGACCGGCACCCAGGAGCTTTGCAGCTTCGATATCCATGAAAATTCCCTCTCTCGTTTGTTCTAAGGTTGAATGACGTTGATGATCGTCTGGCTCTTATCGATCCTCAATGGAGATGCAGCGCATCGTTGAGGTAGAGGCAGGTGAGAATGGTGAAAACGAAGGCCTGTAGAAAGGCGATGACGAACTCCAGACCGGTCAGCGCGACGACGAAGGCCAGCGGCAACCAGCCACCGACGATGCCCAACGAAATCACGAAGCCGGCGAACACCTTCAACAGCGTGTGTCCGGCCAGCATGTTGGCGAATAGCCGCACGCTGAGGCTGATGGGGCGCGATAGGTAGGAGATGATCTCGATCGGAATCAGCAGCGGCGCCATGATCATCGGCACGCCCGGCGGCATGAAGAACGAAAAAAAGTGCATCTTGTGCTTGGCCAGCGCGATCAACGTGACGCCGATAAAGACGAATAACGCCATGGCGAAGGTGACCACGATGTGGCTGGTAAAGGTGAAGCTGTAGGGCACCATGCCCCACAGATTGCCCACCAGCACGAACATGAAGACCGAGAAGATGAATGGGAAATAGGCGCGACCCTCGCTGCCCACCGTGTCTTTCAACAGGCCGGCGATGAACACGTAGCTCAATTCAGCGATCGATTGCCAGCGGCCCGGCACCATTGCGTTGCGGCGCATGCCAAGCACCAGGAAGGCACTGATGGTCAGCACCGTGGCCACCATGAAGGCGGATGAGTTGGTGAACGAGACGTCGATATCGCCGAGTTGAATCGGCACCAACGTCTTGATCTCGAACTGCGCGAGGGGGCTGTGTTTTTCAGCCAACGGATCCGGTCCCCTGATCGTCGTCAGCGCCGCCCTTGTTGGCGTCGCCCTGCTTCTGGTAGCCGACCGCGTAACCGTATCCCGAGGCCATGCGATAGACGTTCATGATACCCGCCGCACCGCCAAGGACGATGAAAACCAGCATCAGCCACGGTCGCGTATCGAGCCACTCATCGAGCAACCAACCGATACCCAAACCGACGGCCAGCGCGGAAACTAACTCGACAGACACCCGAAAGGCAAGGCCGAGTGCGGAACCTTGTTTGGGGGTTAGGCGAGATTGTGCAAAACCCCCGGAATCCGCCGGTTTCCGGCCGTCTTTCAAGCGTTGGCCCATGGCCCGCAGATCGTCGGGCAGTTCGGGTTCCTGAGATTCGTCGCTCATGCCTGCCTGCTACACGCTAAATATCGAGCGAATCCATGCCAAGGTGGCCGGCCGCATGGCCCGGTTCAGGCCGTTTGGCGCAGTTCCTCTGCACGCCGTAGGTCGACCGAGACCAATTGCGAAACACCTCGCTCGGTCATCGTCACCCCGTACAGACGCTCCATGCGGGCCATGGTCATGCGATGGTGGGTGATAATCAGGAAGCGTGTTTTCTGTGCTTGCGCCATCTCTTCCAGCATGCTGCAGAAGCGATCGACGTTGGCGTCGTCCAGCGGCGCATCGACCTCGTCGAGAACGCAGATCGGCGCCGGATTGGTCAGAAACACCGAGAACAGCAGCGCGGTCGCGGTCAAAGCCTGCTCACCGCCGGACAACAATGACAGCACCTGCAGACGCTTGCCCGGTGGGCTGGCCATGATTTCCAGCCCGGCTTCGAGCGGATCATCGGAATCGGTCAGCGTCAGGTGCGCCCGGCCACCGCCAAACAGACGCACGAACAGTTCCTGGAAATGCTCGTTGACCTCCTCGAAGGATTTCAGCAACCGTTGCCGGCCCTCGCGGTTCAGCTCGTTGATGCCGCGCCGCAGCTTCTCGATTGCCTGTACCAAGTCATCCCGTTCGCTGCACAGCATCTCGATCTGCTCGGAAAGTTCCTGCATTTCGTGCTCGGCGCGCAAGTTGACCGGCCCCATGGTCTCGCGCTCGCGAATCAGCCGCTCGGCCTTTCGCTCCGCGTCCTCGACGCTGGGCAGTGGCTTGTCGTCAGCCAATTCGGCGAGTTCAAACAACTGGTCGGGGCGGCAATCCAGACGATCGGCGACCCGCTCCGCGATGGCGTGGCAGGCCTGACGGGCCTGTTCCAGATGACCCTCGATGCGGACTCGCTCCTCGCGCGCCGACGCCAAGTCGGCTTCGGCCTTGCGCAGCGCCCGGTCGGCGTTGGCGAGCTCGTTTTCGGCGCTGGCCAGCGTATCGGCGGCGGCTTTTCGAGTCGCTTCGGCCTGCTCGATGGTGTCCATCAGGCCGCCACGTCGTTCGGCGATCTCAGCGGGCAGTTTTTCCAACGTCTGACGTTCGGCTTCCAGGGTGGTTCGCCGTGTTTCCAACTCACCGCGTTTGGTCTCGGCGGCAGTCTTGCGATCGGACCATGACGTGATCTCGCGGCCGATATCGGCGAGCCGTTGATCGCGGTCGCGCGCGCGGCGTTCGATATCGTCGTAGCGGCGTCGGCAGCCCGTCTGCTGTTCACGCTTTTCCGCCAGATCGGCGCGGCAGGCATCGGCGCGGCGTCGCGCCGCGTCGACATCCGGCAGGGCGGCCTGTTCGGCCTGACTGGCGGCCAACTGGGTTTCGGTTTCAGCCAGTTCCTCGGCCACCGCTTGGGCTTGCTGGCTGAGCGCGTTGCGACGGGATTCCAGTGCCGCGCGCTTCTCGCGGATACCGGCGGCGGCGTCGCGCGCCTGATCGTGTGCGATCTGTGCCTCGGCGGCGGCCTTGCGGGCCTCGCGATCCTCGACCTCCGATTGATCGAACAGCGTGCGCGCGGCTTCGGCGGCGTCGCGGGCCTTGCGTGCGTTGGCTTCGGCGTCGCGCAGGCTGTCGCGCACGTCGATCAGGCGATTGCGCTGCTCCAGGCGGACGGCGGCGGTGGTGGCCGCTCCATCGGTAACCGTATAGCCGTCCCAGCGCCACAGGGCGCCGGCGCGGCTGACCAAACGCTGGCCAGGTTGCAACCCGGCGGCTAGCCGGTCGCCGGTTGCGATATCGTCGACGATACCGATCTGGCTAAGCCGCCGCGCCAGGGCGGGTGGCGCGGTGACCTGGCTGGCGAGTGGTGCGGCGCCGGCCGGCAGTGCCGGCGGCGCACCGAAGGGATCGCGGGTGCGCCAGTGCACCGGAGCAGCTTCATCCGCCGGCGCGTCCAGGTCCTCGCCAAGGGCGGCGCCGAGCGCGGCCTCGAATCCCGGGGCGACGCTGATGGCATCAATCAATGGCGGCCACATATCCGGCGCGCCGCGGTCGAGCATGGCGGCGAGGGCGTTTTCCTCAGCTTCCAACCGGGTCGTGGCCGCTTCTCTGGTTTGCAATGCCGCTCTGGTCTCCTCCCAGGCGGCGGATGCGGTCCGGCGACGCTCGGATGCTTGCTCGGCGCCGCTGCGCGCGGCCTCCAGAACGGCGTGTGCGTTGGCGACGCGGCTGTCGGCTTGTGTTGCTTCGTCGATGGCTTGGGCGTCGGCGGCCTCGCCAGCCCGCTGCGTCTCGATATCGGCGGCCCGCGTGGACAGGCGCTGGCGACGCTGCCCGAGCTCGCTCAGGCGATTGATCAGGGTTCGCTTGCGGGCCTCGCCGTCGGCGACCTCGCGGGTGGTGTCGGATAGGGTCTGTTCAAGCGCGGAGACGCTTGCATCCGCTTGCTCAAGCGCTGCGCGGGCCTCGGCGCGTAGATCGTCTTCGCCGATGCGGTCGGCCTCGATCTTGTCGCGCTCTCCGCTCAGCCGATTGATGGAGGTGCCGGCGTCCTCGGCCAGGACCTGTTCGCGGCCCAGATCGGCGGCGACCTGTTCAAGCCGAGCCTGGCGGTCGCGCAGAGCCTGCACCGCGCGCTGTTCGTCGGCATCGAGACCTTCGCGCGCCAGCACCAACCGTTGCAGGGCGGCGGCGGCCTCGGCTTCGGCGTCGCGCAACGCCGGCACCTGGGTGGCGGCTTCGGCCTGCTTTGTCGCCGCGGCGGCCGCGGCGGCCGCTAGCAGATTGACGGCCGTTTCCGCCGCATCGAGGGCGAGGCGGGTCTTTTCCAAGTCGCCTTCCGCGGCGATCCAGCGGATATGGAACAGGGTCGCCTCGGCGCGACGGATATGTTCCGAGAGATTGCGGTAGCGGGTTGCCTGACGGGCCTGCTTCTTAAGGCCGAGCATCTGCGCTTCCAGCGTGACCAGGATGTCTTCCAGGCGCTCCAGGTTGCCGTCGGCGGCGCGCAAGCGCAGCTCTGCTTCGTGGCGGCGCGAATGCAGACCGGTGATGCCGGCGGCTTCCTCCAGAAGGGTGCGCCGTTCGGTCGGCTTGGCGGCGATAATGGCTCCGATACGGCCCTGGCTGACCAGCGCCGTCGAGCGGGCGCCGGTGGCCTGGTCGGCGAACAGCAGTTGCACGTCGCGGGCGCGTACATCCTTGCCGTTGACCCGGTAGACCGAGCCTTTTTCCCGTTCGATGCGGCGGCTGACTTCCAGCAGTTCGGAATCGTTGAACTGCGCCAGCGCCGCCCGTTCGGCATTATCAAGAGTGATCATCACCTCGGCGATATTACGGGCTGGCCGTTCCGACGTGCCGGCGAAGATGACGTCGTCCATTTCACCGCCGCGCATCTGCTTGGCGGAGGTTTCACCCATCACCCATTTGAGGGCTTCGACGAGGTTCGACTTGCCGCAGCCATTGGGGCCGACAATGCCGGTTAGGCCCACATCGATTTTGATATCGACCGGATCGACGAACGACTTGAAGCCCGAAAGGCGAAGTTTACTAAAATGCAGCAAGGCCCGAATGTTCCCTTGTGTTGACGGCTCAGTTGCCCTTGAGCGCTGCGTCGATCAGTTTCTTGAAATCTTCGTAGGTCATGTTGCCGGCATGGACCTTGCCGCCGATAACGAACGACGGCGTCGAATTAACGCCCAGGTCCTGCCCCTCCTGAGCCGCCTTGCGGATGCCGTCCTGAATTTCCTTTGATCGCAGACAGGCTTCCACGTCGGCCGGTGCCATGCCGCCGAAGCGCGCCACTTTCTGCAATTCCACCAACGGATTTTCCGCCCGTGACCATTGCGCCTGGCTTTTGAACAGCATGTCGACCATGCCGAAGTAGCGGGTATGTCCGGCGCATCGGGCCACCATGCTGGCGGCGAACGCTGGTGTGCCGAGCGGAAAATCCCTGTAGATGAACTTCACCTTGCCGGTATCGACGTAGTCCTTCTTCAGCAGCGGAAACGTTTGTGCGTGAAAGGCGGCGCAATGCGGGCAACCGAGCGACGCGTACTCGATAATCGTCACCGGGGCGTCTGCCTTGCCGTGGAATTTCTCTTTCAGGGCTTCCTCGGGTGAGGCGATTCCGCTCGCCGTCACCGGCAGTGCCAGCAACACGATGAAAACAAACGCAAACCCGAACATTGGCCGTGGCGCAATACTTGGTACCAAACGCCTCAATTCAGCCTCCTAAACACAAGATGTTGGAATATAGAACCGCCACGTGGACAGAGTCGAATCCTTTCAGCGCGGCGATTCCGGGGATTTTTTCTCGATTGTGGATAACTCGGCGCCGTTTTGCCGGTGTTGGCGTTGCCGGTTGCGGCCGGCGACGGCGCGGGCGAGGCGGGCTAGGGTGTGCCGCAGGGCCTCGTCGTTGACGCCATGAAGAGCCTGTTTGATATCGTCTGCCACTGCCTCGTCGGTCGCGGGGGACTGCGGCGCCGCGCGTTTGGGCGGCCGCGGCAGTGGCCCTTGCACGACCTTGAGGCCGCCAACGGCGCGGTAGCCGAAGTACCCATTAATGCGTTCCAGCACCAAGGGTTCCAGGTGCTGCAACTCCAACGCCATGCCGCCGGACGCGACCCGCAGGTGCAGCACGCCGCCCTGGCGCTTGCCGCGCGGAAAAAGAATGCGTTCGGGCTGGCTGTGTTCGGCCAAGGCCTCGCCGATAATCAGCGGCCAATCACGGACGATGGCGCCATCGGCGAGGCCACGGCGTTGAAACAGGGTTCGCGTCACCTTGGCGACAGCTTCCGCCGCCGCGCGTGGCTGACCGAAGCGCCGCTGATTATAGGCCGAGGTCATCGCGGCGAACCTTTCCATACGTCGTTTCGGCGTCGCGGGTCACCATGGTAGGGTGCCGGCCGATGACGCCGCAACGGCCAATCGGCGAATCTCGCGAATCCGTGACCGAATCGACCCGCATCATCCATGTCCACCACCGACTCCAAGGCACTGAGACGCAAACTACTGGCTTGGTACCGAACGCACGGCCGCGACCTGCCTTGGCGCCCGTCCCGCGCGGCCAGCGGCCGCACGGCCCCCGATCCCTACCATGTGTGGCTCAGCGAGATCATGCTGCAACAGACCATGGTGTCGACGGTGACAGGGTATTTTGACCATTTCGTGGCACGCTGGCCGAATGTCTCGGCGCTCGCCGCCGCCGATCTGGACGAAGTGCTGCACGCTTGGCAGGGGCTTGGGTATTATGCGCGGGCCCGCAACCTGCACCGCTGCGCCGGCGTCGTCGCCAACAACCATGGCGGCCTCTTTCCGGAGAGCGAGGACGCCTTGCGCCAATTGCCCGGGATTGGCGCCTACACCGCCGCCGCCGTCGCCGCCATTGCCTACGGCGCAAAGACCATGCCGGTGGACGGTAATATCGAACGAGTGTTGGCACGCCTGCATGCGCTGAATGGGCCGCTGTCAATAACAAAACCGAGGATCGCCGAGCATGCGCGGGCGTTAATTCCAATGCGCGGCCGTGGCGCGGGCGATGTGGCGCAGGCGATGATGGATCTGGGCGCCACCGTGTGTGCGCCGCGCGGCCCCCGGTGCGAGACGTGTCCGTGGCGCCGCGATTGCGCCGCCTTCGCCATCGGGCAACCGGAAGCGTTTCCCGCCAAGAATCCAAAACCCGTCCGGCCGATCCGCCACGGGGTGGTGTTCTGGTTGCAACGCGACAATGGCGCCGTGCTACTGCGCCGCCGGCCGGAAAAGGGATTGTTGGGCGGTATGATGGAATTTCCCTCAACAGACTGGCGCACGGCGGTTTGGTCAAGGGAACAAGCGCGAGATTTGGCTCCGGCGCTCGCGTCGTGGCGCGTGGTGCCGGGGCAGGTCGATCATGTCTTCTCGCATTTCGCCTTAAGGCTGACCATATGGCGCGCGCGCATCGACGCCGACGTAACGTCGCCGGCAGGCACCTGGGTGCCCGTTGAGCGTTTCGATGAATTCGCCCTGCCGACCTTGATGCGTAAGGTCGCCAAACACGTTCAGGAGAATGATTAGGCCTGCTCGCTCGCCGTTGCTTCGGCAATCGCGTCCTTGAGTGCCTGAAAGTCCTCGGCGATTTCCTCGTCGATGAGGCGGGTCAGGGTTTGTGAATGGAGATGCGCCTGGCCGATGGCGTCCATGGTGGCGACGCGTTCCAGTTCAACCAGGCGATTGGCAAGGCGGCGCATGCCCATGATTTCGGCCCGCGTGCAAATGCCGACGGCGCCGGATCGCACGGCTTCCAGGTCTCCGCGCACCGAGGCATGGCGCAAGCGGCTGATCGCGTCCATTTCGTCGCTCGCGATGGTATCGATGCGGGCCAGCAATTCTCCCGCGTCCTCGGCGTCGATCAATCGGTTTATGACGTCATGGTCGAGCATGCCGTGGGCTCCGCTCAGGAATCGTAACTCAGTAAGGCATCGAACGGCACGTCGAGCCGCTCCCGCCCACCGAGGAAAGTCAGTTCAATGATACAGGCCGCCGCCACCACCTCCGCGCCGGCATCGCGGAACAGATTACACGCGGCGCCCATGGTGCCGCCAGTCGCCAGTAGGTCGTCCAATAACACCACGCGCTGGCCGGGCTTTACCGCGTCGGCCTGGATCTCGATGGTATCGGTGCCGTATTCCAGATCGTATTCGTAGGACAGGGTTTCTCCGGGGAGTTTGCCCTGTTTGCGCACCATGACAAAGCCGACGCCCAAGCGCGACGCCAGCGGCGCTGCGACCAGGAAGCCCCGCGATTCAATGCCGGCGAGCACGTCCGGTTTGCGGGCGCCGACGACCCGCGCCATCCGGCCGAGCGCGACCTGCCAGGCATCCGGATGGGCGAGCAACGTCGAGATATCGTAAAAGAGGATGCCCGGTTTTGGGAAATCGGCGATTCCGCGAATATGTTTCTTGAGGTCCATTTCGCTGCGCCGCTCCCGTCAGATTTTCGATGTTCGGCCCGTATCCTAATCCGCCGCCCCCGGGCAGGTAAACACGGCCGTGTTCGTGGCGCGGTAACAATCGATTCTATGACAGCGACTCCACCAAATTGTTAGGATATGTTGACGAGGACCGCACGCCCGCCATTCAGGAGCCCCTCCCATGTCCAACGTTTTTCATCGTTTTCCCAAAAAGACCATGCCGACGGCGGCACGCGGCGACGGCGTCTATATCGTCGATTCGGAGGGAAAGCGGTACCTGGATGCATCCGGTGGTGCCGCCGTATCGTGCCTCGGCCATTCAGACCCGGAGGTCACGGCCGCCATCAAGGCGCAGGTGGACGATCTGGCATTCGCCCATACGGGTTTCTTCACCTCGGCGCCGGCGGAGGCTCTCGCCGAACTGTTGATCGATGCCGCGCCCGACGGGATCGATATGGTCTACATGCTGTCTGGCGGCTCGGAAGCGGTCGAGGCGGCATTGAAGATGACCCGACAGTACTTCCTGGAAATCGGTGAGCCGGCGCGAACCCGCTTCATCGCCCGGCGCCAGAGTTATCATGGCAATACGCTGGGCGCGCTTTCGGTCGGCGGTAACGTGTGGCGGCGCGAGCCCTACCAGGACATGCTGATGCCGACCAGCCACATCGCGCCCTGTTATGTCTATCGTGATAGGCGCGACGATGAGACCGAGGAGGAATACGGCCGCCGCGTGGCCGACGAATTGGAAACCGAAATTCTGCGCCTGGGACCGGAAAACGTCGCCGGCTTTATCGCCGAGACCGTGGGCGGCGCCACCGCGGGCGTCATCCCGCCCGTGCCGGGGTACTTCAAGCGCATCCGCGAAATCTGCACCCAGTACGGCGTGGTGATGATCCTCGACGAGGTAATGTGCGGCATGGGGCGCACGGGGTCGCTGTTTGCCTGTGAACAGGACGGCGTGGCGCCGGACATGATCTGCATCGCCAAGGGCCTGGGGGCGGGTTACCAGCCCATTGGGGCGACCTTGGTTTCGGGCCGAATCTTCGACGCCATCGTTGGCGGCAGTGGCGCGTTTCAGCACGGCCACACTTATATGGGACACCCGGTCGCCTGCGCGGCGGCGCTGGCCGTGCAGACCAAGGTGCGGGATCTCGGTCTGGTCGCCAATGTGCGCCGCCAGGGCGCCGTCCTCGTCGATCGTCTGCACGAACGGCTTGGCAATCATCCTCATGTCGGCGACATCCGTGGCCGGGGACTATTCTGGGGCGTCGAACTGGTCAGAGACCGCGCCAGCAAGGAAACCTTTGATCCGACACTTAAGCTGCATACGCGCATCAAGGGCCACGCCATGGACCGCGGCCTGATCTGCTATCCCGGCGGCGGCACCGCGGACGGCGTGCGCGGTGACCATGTTCTGCTGGCACCACCCTTCATCATCACCGACGCGGAGATCGATGAACTGGTCGGCAAATTCGGCGATGCCCTTGATGCCGCGCTGGCCGAGGTGATCGGATAACCGCCAGTCCAAGCATTGCCGCGCGTGTATGGTCTTGAGAATACCCGCGGTCCGGATCATGATTATTTGATGAGTTGCGATAGATTGACCAAGGGGGCGTGGACATGAGCATCAGAAATACCGCCATCGTAATGCTCGCGGGCGCCGGGTTGGCGCTTGTCGCCGGATCGGCCGGCGCCGGCGATCAGCGCTTCGTCGTCGTCGGCACGGGGGGGATCACCGGTGTCTACTACCCGGCGGGCGGCGCCATCTGCCGTATCGTCAATCGGAAGAAGAAAACGCATGGAATCCGCTGCTCGGTCGAGTCAACCAAGGGTTCCGTCTACAATGTTCAGACCATTCGCCAGGGCGAATTGGATTTTGGCGTCGTCCAATCAGACGTGCAGTACAATTCATTCCACGGAAAATCGAATTTTCGCGGCGATGGCCCCTTCAAGGACTTGCGCGCCGTGTTTTCCCTGTATCCCGAGCCGGTGACGATGGTTGCTCGGGCGGATGCCGGAATTAAGTCGATCGGCGATATCAGGGGCAAGCGCGTCAATATTGGAAACCCAGGATCGGGCAATCGCGCCACCTGGGACGTCCTCGAGGCCGCGATGGGCTGGAAGCGTAGCGATTTAAAACAAGCCACTGGTTTCAAGACCGTGAAGCAGGCTCGAAAGCTTTGCGACAACAAGATCGACGTGTTCTTTAGCCTTGTCGGGCATCCCTCGGCCTATATGAAGGAAGCCATGTCCTCGTGCGCGGCGGTGCTCGTCGACGTGGCGGGGCCGGCCGTCGGAAATCTGGTGAAGAAATATTCCTATTTCCGCCACGCCACTATTCCGGCCGGCCTGTACAAGGGCAACGCGAAGCCGACGAAGACATTCGGCGTCGCCGCCACGTTAGTATCATCGGCGAATGTGCCCGAGAACACGGTCTATCAGGTGGTCAAGGGCGTGTTCGAAAATTTCGACGGGTTCAAGAAACTGCACCCGGCATTCCGCGACCTGACGGAGGCGGAGATGATTCGCGACGCCCTGTCGGCGCCGCTGCACAAGGGCGCCGTCAAGTACTACAAACAACGGGGTTGGATGTAGCGCCGCGAGGCGGCGGCGTGCCAGAGGTTACTTGCCGCCGGCCTTGATGAAGGCGATGACTGCGTCGATTTCTTCCGGCTTCTTCAAACCGGGAAACGCCATCTTGTTGCCCTTGATAAACTTGCGCGGGTTTTCCAGATAGGTCTTCAGGTTATCCTCGGTCCAGGTACCGCCCCAGCCCTGCATCGCCTTGGAGTATTTGTAGCCCGCGACCGACGCGCTTTTGCGGCCGACGATGCCAAATAAAGCCGGACCAACGCGGTTCTTGCCGCCTTCCTTGACCGTGTGGCAGGCCTTGCACTTGTTGAAGACCTTCTTGCCATCGGCGGCCATGGCCGCATTCGGCGCCACGGCCATTGTCGCGAATAGCGCCAGCACCGAGGCGAAACAACCCTGTCTCCAATCACGCAACATGTCTGCTCTCCAATTCGCAAAGAAGGTTCATTGATCGTTGGCGGTAACTTGCCGAGCCATGCCGGTTTTTGCAACCATCAAGCTTGCCGTCCTTGATCCTGGTCAATTGGTCAACGGCCGTCCAGGTCCCGCCACACGGCGTAGTCGGTCCGGAAGGCGACCAGGGAGTTCCACACTTTCTTGAAGTTCGTGTTGGCGGCAGCGCGTTCGATGGCGACGGCGCGCCAGGATTCGCGCAGGGCTTCCAGGACCGGCCGTGGCCAGCGCCGCACCTGTACTCCGGTGGCGGCGATGCGTTTCAGGGCGGCGAACTGAAGCGACTCGCCCTCGGCGAGGCCGTGGCGCACGTTGTCGCCGCAGACACTTATCAGTTGGGCCTTTCGCGGACCGTCGAGGGCGTTCCAGGCATTGCGATTGATCAGCAATTGGAACAATGTCGCCGGCTGGTGCCAGCCCGGGAAATAATAATGTTTTGCCATCTGTTGCAGGCCCAGTCGCTCGTCGATGGCCGGCATGGAATAGGCGGCGGCATCGAGCCCGCCGGCTTCGAGCGCGACGAACATGTCGCCCGGTTCCAGCGCCGTTGTTTCAACCCCCAGCCGCGCCAGCGCCGCCGCCCCCAAGCCGTCGACGGCCATGCGGACGCCCTTCAGATCATCGACGGTACGGATGCGCTTTCTGAACCAGCCGGCGGCGCTCGGCGCCACCATGCCGCAGATCAGTCCGTGCACGCCAAGTTTTTCATGCAGGGCGTCGAACAATTCGCGGCCGCCGCCGAAGTAATGCCACGCGAGGTATTCCCGAGCCGACGGTCCGAAAGGCACCGAGGCGAACAGTTCCAGCGCCGGCGCCCGGTCACGCCAACGACCGGGGCTGGCGAAGGCGGCCTCGACGGCGCCCGATTTGACCGCGTCGAACATCTCCGCGACTGGCACCTGGGCGCCCGGCTCATTGAAGGCGATTTCGAACTCCCCGCCGGAAATCCGCCAGGCCTCTGTCTCAACGCGTTTCGCCAGCGTGCCGAGTTGTGGCAGCGACGCCGCGAAGGCGCTGGCCATGCGCCAGCGCGCCGCGGGCTCTGTTGGTTTCGCGGTTGCCATTGATGCCGGGGATGGGGGAGCGGGGCTGGCGCCAGTTTGGGCCGGCGTGCTTTTTTTCGTCTTGGCTTTCGTGGCGTCGGCGGTTGCCAGTTTGTTCGACAGGCTGGCGCCGATGCGCGGCGCCACCACCGTGGTGCCGACCACGATGCCGATGACCAATCCGACGACCAGTCCAATGACCGCGTTGCGCATGCCCTGGGTAACCTCCCTTGTCGCCGTTTCACGGCTTGTACCATTACTATAACACGACCCGCCCAGCGGCGGCATAGGTCACACGAAAAAAACGCCAAAATCAGGTAATTGGGTTTTGCTGTCGTGCAGCACTACCTATATTGGCGCCACGCGGAAGAGGCGCGACGGAGTCCCATGAGCCAGTCCGATAATATCATCGTCGAGACCACCGATCGTATCTTTCGGGATTTGGCGGACCCGCAGACCATCAGCAATGCCGCCGATGATGGTTGGAAACAAAACCTTTGGCGGGCACTCGAGGACTCCGGCCTGACCCTGGCCTGGGTGCCCGACGATATGGGGGGCGCCGGCGCCGGCATTGCCGACGGCTTCGATATTTTGCATACCGCCGGTTCCCACGCGGTCGCCGTGCCGTTGGCGGAAACGCTACTTGCCGGTTGGCTGTTGTCCGAAGGCGGTCTGCCATCACCTTCGGGCCCCATGACCATTGCGCTCGGAGCGATCACGCTGGCCGACGGCATCCTGAGTGGACGTGCCGACGCCGTCCCATTCGCCGCGGAAAGTGCGCACATGGCGATCTTGACCGAAAGCGCGGATGGCCGCCGCGTCGCGCTGGTCGATACGTCGGCGTGCACTGTGGCGGCGGGTTTGAATATCGCCGGTGATGACGTCGCCTCCGTGACGTTCGATGGCGTCAAGCCGGTCGCCGTGGGCGGTGTTTCAAACAGTCTGGCGGCGGAAGATGTCATGTTGATGGGCGCCGCCGCGCGGGCACAGCAGATGGCGGGTGCCTTACAGACGACGCTTGATATTGCGGTCGCCTACGCGCACGAGCGCAAGGCCTTCGGCCGCGCCATCGCCAAGTTTCAGGCAGTGCAGCAGAACCTGGCCCGGCTCGCCGGCGAGGCCGCCGCCGCCGCCGCCGCCGCTGGATCCGCCGCCGATGCGCTTCATCACGCGGACAACTTCGACGCCGCCGTATTCCTGGAAGTGGCGGCGGCTAAAATCCGCGCCGGCGTGGCCGCCGGCGCGGGCGCCGCGATCGCCCATCAGGCGCTCGGCGCCATCGGCTTCACCGACGAACATATCATGCACCGCTTCACCCGCAGGCTGTGGGCGTGGCGGGATGATTTCGGTTCGGAAAGCGAATGGGCGGTCGGCCTGGGCGCATTGGTCGCCGCCGGCGGTGCCGATGATCTATGGCCATTGGTGGCATCACGATGAGTGGCGCCATTCATTTCGATCCGGTCCGCCTGCCCCCCGAGGCCGAGGACCTGCGCCGCGAGGTGCGAGATTTTCTGGCCGAAGAGATCGCGGCCGGCCGCTTTGATCCGGTGACGGCGCCGCTGGGCGACGGACACGACGTCGATTTCAGTCGCCGCGTCGGCGCCAAGGGCTGGATCGGCATGACATGGCCGAAACGGTACGGCGGTCACGAGCGCAGCTTCCTGGAACGCTACGTGGTAACCGAGGAATTCCGTGCCGTCAGCGCACCCGTGCGCGCCCACTTTAACGCCGATCGGCAAAGCGGTCCGGTGCTGCTCAAATACGCCACCGAGGACATGAAGGCCGACATCCTGCCCCGCATCACGCGGGGTGAATGCTGTTTCTGCATCGGCATGAGTGAACCCGGTTCCGGCTCCGACCTGTTCGCCGCCAAGGCCAAGGCGACGAAGACGGCCGACGGCTACGTCCTCAACGGCGCCAAGGTGTGGACTACCAATGCTCAGAACGCGGATTACATGATTGGGCTGTTTCGGACGTCGGCGCCGACCGAGGACAACCGCCGCCACGGCCTGAGCCAATTCGTCGTCGATATGAAATCGCCGGGCATCGCCATTAATCCGATCCGCAGCATGGCCGGCGGCAGCGAGTTCAACGAAGTCGTGTTTACCGACTGCCCGGTGCCGGAAGACCACCTGTTGGGCGAGGTCGATGGTGCCTGGAAGCAGGCGACCAGCGAACTTGCCTATGAGCGCAGCGGCCCCGAGCGGTTCCTCGAGACTTTCTACATTCTCGTCGAGTTGGCGCGCGCCCTCGGTCCCAAACCAGACAAACGAGAAGCCGAGGGGCTCGGACGATTGGTGGCGCAGGTGCATACGCTGCGGCGCATGTCGGTGTCGGTCAACGGCATGCTGCAGGCCGGCAAGGAGCCGGTGTTGCAAGGCTCCATCGTCAAGGACCTGGGTACGCTCTGGCAGCAGGCACTGCCGTCGCGGGCGCGCGAACTCGCGACCTTCGCCGAAGGGGCGGCGGAGGACCGGGCGGCTTTCGAGGCACTGCTTCCTCATGCCCTGAAAATCGCCCCCAAGCTGACGATCCAGGGCGGCACGACGGAAATTCTACGCGGCATCATCGCCCGCGGCCTCGGCCTGCGCTGATCATCCAACGGAGTAACACATGAGCGAGTACGCAACCTTCGACGATATCGGTGTCGATCTGGCCGACTTTGTCGCCACCATCGAAATCCGCCGCCCGCCGCATAATTTCTTCGATATCGCGCTGATCAATCAGATCGCCGAGGCGTTGGCCGCACTGACCGAAGATGCGGCGTGTCGGGCCGTGGTGCTGTGCGCGGAGGGCAAATCCTTCTGCGCCGGCGCCAATTTCGGTTCCGGCGACGATCTGGATTCCACCGGGCAGTTGAAGGATTGGTCGCCGGAGCAGCGCGCGCAGCATCTCTATGTGGAGGCGATTCGCCTGTTCGAGTTTCCGAAACCGATCATCGGCGCCATCCACGGCGCCGCCATCGGCGGCGGGCTCGGTCTCGCCATGGTGCCGGATTTTCGTGTCGCCTGTCCGGAAACCCGGTTTTCCGCGAACTTCACGCGCCTGGGCTTTCATCCCGGCTTCGGCCTGACGGTGACGCTGACCGAGGCCATCGGCAAGCAGAACGCCGCGCTGATGTTCTATACCAGCCGCCGGGTGAAGGGCGACGAGGCGCTGGCCATGGGCCTCGCCGATGTGCTGGTCGCACAGGACGAGGTGCGCGGGGCGGCGCTCAATCTGGCCGCCGAAATCGCGGGGAATTCACCGCTCGGCGTTATGGAAACTCGGGCGACCATGCGGCGTGGGCTCGCCGATCGCGTCCGCGCCGCCACCGACCATGAACTGGCCATCCAGACCCGCCTGCGCGCGACCGACGATTTCAAGGAAGGGGTCAAGGCGATGGCCGAACGGCGCGCGCCAGATTTCAAGGGCGCCTGAACAACGACAAGGAACGACCGATTATGAGCACTCCGTTGAACCTCTTGTTCTACGGCGGCCAGACGTCCGCGTGGGTTGAGCACGTGAGCCAACAACTGGGCGACGGTTGGACCATCAGTCATTGGTCGGAGTATGACGATCCGAACGCCCTGAAGGAATTGGCGCCGACGGCGGATGTGATCGTCGGCGGGCGGTTCGCGGCCGGGGATTTTCCGGCTCTGGCGAAGCTGAAGCTCTATCATATCCCGTTCACCGGTTTCGACTGGGTCGACCAGAGCGCCCTGCCGTCGGGATGCAAGGTCTGCAACACCTTCGAGCATGAAATCGCCATCGCCGAATACGTCATGGCGGGACTGCTCGACATGGAGGTCGGTGTTGCCGGAATGTCGGCGCACTTCAAAAGCCATGGCTGGGAAGGGCGTAAGCCGGGGATGGGGCCGGGCCGTCGCGAACTGTATGGCGGCACGCTGGGCATCGTTGGCTACGGCCACATCGGCCGCGAAGTGGCGAAGCGCGCCCGCGCCTTCGGCATGCGGGTGCATGCGGTGTCGCGGCGGGCACCGGCACCGGATGTGGAGCAGCCTGACCGGTTCGCCGCCATGGAAGGCCTGGACGATCTGCTGGCTGAAAGCGATTACGTGTTGGTCACGTTGCCACTCGACGACTCGACGCAGAATCTGTTCGACGCCGGCCGTTTCGCCGCCATGAAGCCGGACGGTGTTCTCATCAACGTCGGCCGGGGCCGCGTCATCGACGAACGAGCACTTTACGACGCGTTGGCTGAAAAGCGTATCGGCGGCGCCATGATCGACGTTTGGTATCAGTATCCGTCGGCGGATGACCCCGACCCGACGCCGTCACGGTATCCGTTTGAAAGCCTCGATAACGTCATCATGACGCCCCATTGCAGCGCCCGCTCGCAAGCCATGCGGGAGCGGCGCTGGCAGTTCGTCGCCGACAACCTGCGCCGCTATGGTAATGGGGAAGAGCCGCGGAACGTCTGTCTTGAAATTGGCGATGCCGATTAGAAGGCGGAAACCCGCTCGGCGATAGAGAGGATGCGGTGCATGTCGCGCAGCACCGGCTTCTCGATCAGCTTGCCGTCGATCATCACCAGTCCGGTATCCGCGTCCTCGAATGCCCGAATAATTCGCCGCGCGTGCGCGATGCTTGCCTGGTCCGGCGTGAACACGCCGTTCAGCGGCGCGATCTGCTTTGGATGAATGGCGCCCTTGCCGCTGAAACCAAGGTCTCGCGAGCGGCTCGCCTCCACGACCATGCCATCCATGTCATTGAGGTCCAGGAACGGGACGTCGATGACGTCGAGACCCTCGCCCGCCGCCGCATGAACGACGCGTGAGCGCGCGTACAGCATTGGTTCCCATGCGTTCTTGCAACGCAGTTCGGCGGAAAGGTCGACGCTGCCGAACAACAACGCGTCGATGCGCGCACTTGCGCGGGCGATATCATGTACGGCTTCCAGCCCGGCGTTGGTTTCGATGATGACCTGCAACCGGGTGGTGTGACCACGTTCGGTTAACAGGTCGTCCAGCCAGCGGATTTCGTCCGGAGTCCGCACCTTGGGCAGCATCAACGACGGTGGCGGTGTGTCGGTGGCAAGAATGGCCTGCACGTCGGCGAGCCCGAACGCCTCGCGCAGGCAATTGATCCGCACGACCCGCTCGACTCCATCATCCGTCTGCGGCTCGGCGAACAGCGCCAGGGCGCGCTCGCGGGCCACGTCCTTGTCCTTGGGCGCGATGCCGTCTTCCAGTTCGACACAGACGATGTCGGCGCCGGATGCCAGCGCTTTCGGAAACATGTCGGGCTTGAGACCTGGCGTGAAGATGAAACTCCGCCGGGGGCGGACAATGCGCGCCGTTGTCATGCGAGGCGCCGCTCGAAACGCTCGCCGCGGTCGGCGCCGGCCTCGAAGCGCAGATGCCGGGTCAAATCACGAATGCTGCCAAGCTCTTCCAGCGTGGCGATGCCGCCGCGCAGGGCTTCAATATCATCGTCGGGCAGGAAGCCCCGGCAGCAATCGTCGAACTTGGCGGCGCGTTCGGCCTCGTTCAGCGGATTGCCGGAATCACCTTTTTGCAGGTCCTGGCGGGTTTCCACCGTGCGTCCGTCGTCGAGCGTGATGGTGACGATACTGGGTACCGGATCGGCCTCGCCGTCAGTGTTCTTTTCCAGACCATGGGCGCGCATGGTGATCTTGTCGAACAGGGCGCGAATGTCTGGTCGCCGCACCGCTGACGGGGTGAAGTCGGACAGGCTGATGGTGCCGGACGTCAAGGCGACGGCGGCGGTGTACTGCATGGAGAAACGGGCCTCGAACTCGGATTGCGGTTCGGGATAACGCAAGTTCTGCATATGGCCGGCCCGCACCTGGATGTCGACCGATGCCACGTCGCCGGCGGTGAATTTGTGCTCTTCCATCAGCATCAGGATGCAGTCGATGGCCCGGTGGGTGGCGGCGCAGCAGGGGAAGCGCTTGACCGCCAGGCCGGCGCGTTCGATGGCCAGCGGGGCGCCGAGGGTTGCCAGTCCGTGTTCCCAGCCGGGCGGGTTCGGGCCGCCGTAGAGTTCCATCATGCCCATGGGACCTTCCAGGGCACTGACGTGGCCTTGCACGCCGGCGGCGGCCAGCTTCGCCGCCTCGATGGCGTTCTTGGCCGCCAGACCCGCGTGCAGCGGCTTGGCCATGGAGCCGAACTGCACCTTGGTGCCGGCGGCGGAACTGAAGGCGAGATTGAAGGTGTGGGCGAAGCATTCGGCATCCAGCTTGAGCAGGCGGGCGCATGCACCGGCGGTACCGATGACGCCGATCGACGCGGTGGCGTGCCAGCCCTGTTCGTAGTGCGAACGATTCAACGCCAATCCGAGGGCGCCGTGGAATTCCAGGCCGACGATGTAGGCGTCGACGATGTCGTCGCCCGAGGCGTCGATCTCGTCGCCGAGCGCCAGCAGCGCCGGCACCAGTGAGGCCGATGCATGGGAAATGGCTTCCATGAAAGTATCGTCGAAATCCAGCGAATGGGCCGACATGCCGTTCGCCAGGGCTGCGTAGGGCGACGCGGCCTTGCCGAGACGGCCGGCGACCACGGAGTCGCCATCACCCAATCCTTGGACCGCCTTGCGTACCGCCGCGGCGCCTTCGTCGCCGGCGCCGGCAATCATGCAGCCGATAAGATCCTGGATGGCATGCTTGGCGGCGGCGCGGGCGGCCGGTGTGTGCACGGGCGAAACATTGGCGCCCCATTCGGCCAAGCGCCCTGAAACTGTGGCGGATACGGTCATGGTTTTCCTCCCTCAATAGGATCGCGGCATGCCCAGAATGTGCTGGCCAATGTAGCTGAGTATCAAATTTGACGATATCGGCGCGGTGCGCGACAGGCGGGCTTCGCGCCACTTTCGCTCGATGTCGTATTCACGGGCGAAGGCGAAACCGCCGTGCGCGGTGAAACACGCCTCGCCGCAGGCCCAGGCGGCTTCGGATGCCAGCAGGCGCGCCATGTTGGCCTCGCCGCCGCAGGGCCGTTCGGCATCGAACAGGGCCGTCGCCTTGCGCACCATCAATTCGGCGGCTTCCAACTGCGCGTAGGCGTGCGCGATGGGGAACTGGATGCCCTGATTCTGGCCAATGGGGCGGTCGAAGACGATGCGCTCGTTGGAATAGTTGACGGCTTTTTCGGTGAAATAGTGACCGTTGCCGATGGCCTCGCTGGCGGTCAGGCAGCGTTCCGCGTTCATGCCGTCGATAATGTAGCGGAAGCCCTTTCCCTCCTCGCCGATCAGCGCGTCGCCGGGGATCGGCACGTTGTCGAAGAACACTTCCGTGGTGTTGTGGTTGATCATGGCGTCGATGGGCTTGATCTCGCAGCCGTTCTTTTGTGCCTCCTGGAGGTCGATCAGAAAGGTGGAAATTCCGTGGGTGCGCTTTTCCACCTTGTCGGCCGGTGTCGTGCGGGCGAGTAGCAGCATCAGGTCGGAATGCTGGGCGCGCGACGTCCATACCTTCTGGCCGTTGATGACGTAGCCGTTGCCCTGCTTGTCGGCGCGGGTCTTGATCTGGGTGGTGTCGGAACCGGTCGTCGGCTCGGTGACGCCGAAGGCTTGCAGGCGCAATTCGCCCGAGGCGATCTTGGGCAGGAAGTGGGCTTTTTGCTTGTCGCTGCCGTGGCGCAGGATGGTGCCCATGGTATACATCTGGGCATGGCCGGCGGCGGCGCTGCAGCCCATGCGGTTGATGGTTTCCAGGATCACCGCGCCGCCCCGGATCGGCAGCCCGGCGCCGCCGTATTCTTCCGGGATCAACGCCGCCAGATAACCGGCCTCGGTCAATGCCTCGATGAACTCGGTGGGATAGCTCGATGATGGCGGTTGGCCTTCCAGGTCCTGCCAGTACTTGCCGGGAAAGTTTTCGCACAGCTTGGTGACCTGCTCGCGGATATCCACGTAGTCATTTTCCAGCGGCATCATCAATTCGGCATCGGTCATGGTGGTTGGTCTCGCTGAGTTTTCAGGCGGCGGAGGCGGCGACGAAGCCCTTCGGCGGGCCGGCGACCACGTAAGTGCCGTGCACCGGTTCGCCCTTCAACTGGCGTTCCATGATCTTGCGGGTTTCCAGCAGGGCGTCGAGATCGATGCCGGTGCGCAAGCCCATGGCTTCGAGCATGAACACCGTGTCTTCCGTGGTCACGTTGCCGCTGGCGCCGGGCGCGTAGGGGCAGCCGCCGAGGCCACCGAGGCAGGCATCGATTTCCCGTACCCCGGCGTCGATGGCGGCGAACACGTTGGCGAGACCGAGGCCGCGGGTGTCATGGAAGTGGGCGCCGACGGCGATGTCGGTGCCGACGGTGCGGTAGAGTTCGGTGAACAATTTACGCACCTGCGCCGGGTTGGCGTAGCCCACGGTATCGGCGACGCTGAGGCGATCGGCGCCGCGTTCCAACAGACCCTCGGCGACGCGCATGACGTCGGTCATCGGCACCTGGCCGGAAATTGTACAGCCGAACGCCGTCGCCATGCCGCCGGAGAGCACGATGTCCTTGTATTCCGGATGGGCGTTGCGATAGGCGACGATTTCGGCGAAACCGTCGAGGGACTCCTGAACACTGCGCCGCACGTTGGCCTGGTTGTGGGCCTCGGACACCGACATGACGACACCGATCTGATGCGCGCCGGCGGCCATGCCGTTCTCGGCGCCCTTCAGGTTGGGCACCAGGGCAGACACGGTAAGGCCGGGGATGTCACGCGACTGCCTGACTACCTCAGCACTGTCGGCCATCTGCGGCAGCAGCTTGGGCGGCACGAAGGAGCCGACCTGGATTTGCGGCACGCCGGCGGCGGCCTCGCTTCTGATCCATTCCATCTTGCCCTCGGTGGAAAAGATAGTGTCGATGCTCTGCAGCCCATCCCGGGGGCCGACTTCGTGCAGCAGCACGTCGATATCGTCGCGCATGATGGGGTTCCTATTCTCCGGTAAACTTGGGTTTGCGCTTTTCATTGAAAGCCAACACGCCTTCGTGCCGGTCGCCGGTGCCGACCAGGCGGTTGTAGGCTTCCAGTTCGAACTGGTAACCGGTGGCGCGGTCGACCTGGCTGGCGACCGTAATGGAGCGCTTGGCGCGCATGATCGACTGCGGCGCGTTGGCGGCGATGACGCGCGCCGTTTCCAGGGTCTCGTCCATCAGGTTTTCCGGCTCGCAAACCCTGTTGACCAGGCCCCATGCGTAAGCCTGTTCCGCCGTGAACGGTTTGCCGGTGAAGATGATTTCCTTGGCGCGGCGCTCGCCCACCGCGTGCGGCAGATTCTGTGTCCCCATGGCGCCCGGCATGATGCCCAGGGTGACTTCGGTCAACGCAAAGCGAGCGTTGGTGGAAGCATAGGCGAAATCCGTATTCAGCGCGGTTTCGCAGCCGCCGCCGTAGGCCGCGCCATTGACCGCCGCGATCACCGGCACTGGACAGTTGCGCACCGCCATCACGCCCTGTTCGAAGACCGCGTGCTGATAGCGCCACTGGGCGTCGGTCATGCCCTTGCGCTCTTTCAGATCGCCGCCGGCGCAGAACGCCTTGTCGCCGCGCCCGGTCAGGATGACCACGCGCACGCCCTCGGTGTCGGTATACAGACCCTCGAAAATTTCCTTCTGCTCCAGCCCCATGGCCGTGTTCTTGGCGTTGGCGACCTCGGGCCGGTCCATGGTGACGATCAGAATATGATCATCAACCAGTTCAAGATGATAGGCGTCATAGTCCATGCGCATCAGTCGTCAGATCCTTTAATCTCGTCATTGTGAGCGCCGACGGCGGGGGCGTAGCTGCGAATGGAAGGGCGGGTGCCATCGAAACTCAACGGCATGGCGGCCAGGCGCGGTTGCAGGCCGTCGGCGGTCGCCGGGCCGGTCTGAAGCACGCCCAGGGCCTCGGTCTGCGGGTCGTTCATCATCTCCAGCGTCTGCTGTACCGGCGCCGAGGGAATGCCGACCGCGTCCAGCGTCGCCTGCCAATGGGCGCGCGGGTGTTGGGCGATCAGCGGCTCCATCAGGGCGTTCAAGTCGGCGAGATTCTTGTAGCGGTTCTGATTGCTATCGAAGCGCGGATCGGCCGGCCATTCCGGGTGGCCGAGCACGGCGGCCAGCGCGTTGAACAACCGGTCGTTGGGGGCGGCGATGATCAGATATCCGTCGGCACAGGCATAGGCTTGATACGGCGCCATGCCGCGAGCGCCCGATCCCTGGCGCTCCGGGTTGCGGCCGTCGACCTCGGCCGACGCCACCGAATTGTTCATCCAGGCGCAGGCGGTTTCGTACAGCGAGGCATCGACGATACAGCCCCTGCCGGTTTCGGTTCGGCGCATCAGCGCCGCCTGGATGCCGATAACGCACCACATGCCGGTGCCCATGTCGACGATCGAGGTGCCGACGCGGATCGGCGGCCGGCCGTCCTCGCCGGTGATGCTCATTAGCCCGCCATAGGCCTGCATCAGTGGATCGTACCCGGCCTTGTCCTTGAGCGGTCCGCGATTACCGAACGCCCCCAGGTTGCAATAGACCAGGCGCCGATTGAGCGCGCACAAATCGTCGCCGCCGATGCCGTACTTGTCGGCCCGGCCGGGGCGCATGTTCTGTACCACCACGTCGATGTCATCGGTGACGTAGTCCCGCAGCCATTGGCGTTCGCTCTCGTCCGTTAGATTGATGGTGATGACCCGCTTGTCCCTGTTCAGGGCGTGAAAGTAGGACGAGATGCCATCCGGAAACATGCGTCCCCATTGGCGGGCGTCATCGCCGGGGCCCGGCCGCTCCACCTTGACCACATCGGCGCCCAGATTGGCGAGAATCCACCCGGCGTAAGGCGCGGCCACGCTGGTGCCGATCTCCACCACCCGCACGCCGGCCAGCGGCTGGTGGGCCGCGAGTTCGTCCGTTTTCTCTGAACCTGACACCACGCCGCCTCAACAACCCGCCTCGAATAGGATTGTATACAATAGACTTGCGTTAGCGCGGGCCGCAAGACCGCGCCGGCGCCTCGGCAGCCGAAGCGTCTAGAAAGACGGGGGTTAATGATATGCGTGATATCCATTGCAATGTGGCGGCGTTTAAATAATCTCCAGCGCGTGAGGTGACTTCCAGCAAATTCCAGAATTGAGGTCAGATCGTGATGAAGATCGCAATGGGCCAGCTACTGGTCGAAGGTGGCGAGCCGGAGCGAAATCTGGATCGTGCCGCCGCCATGATCGAAGAGGCCGCGAATGGAAATTGCGACCTCATCTTGTTACCCGAGTGTTTGGATCTGGCGTGGACTCATCCGAGTTGCCTGACCGAGGCGCAGCCCATACCCGGCCCCTATAGCGACCGGCTCGTCGAACTGGCGCGCCAGCACGGTATCTTTATTTGCGCCGGCTTGACGGAACAGGATGGCGATCGGATTTACAATGCGGCGGTGCTGATTGACGACGCGGGAGAAATTCTCCTCAAACATCGCAAGATCAATGTGCTCGGCGTGGCGCTTCATATGTACGACATTGGCGATCGGTTGCAGGTCGTCGATACGAAGTTCGGGCGAATTGGCCTCAATATTTGCGCCGACAATTACGCTGATTCCCTCGATATCGGATTTGTTCTCGGCCGCATGGGGGCGCAGCTCATCCTGTCGCCGTCGTCCTGGACGGTGGATTTTTCGGTGACGGAGGAGGACGATCCGTATGCGGACAAGTGGTCGCAGCCGTTCAAGACCCTGGCTGAAATGTTTGATCTGACAATCGTCAGCGCGACCAGCGTTGGCACCGTTCTTGGCGGTCCGTACGAAGGCAAAAAGATGGTTGGGTGTTCGCTCGCCGTCGGTCCGGACGGACCCTTGACCAGTGGTGGCTATAATGAATTTGCCGGCGAGATCATTACCATTGATGTCGAACTGACGCAGAGCCCGAGACGCGGCACCGAGGTCGGCGCCTACCTCAGGAGCCGTGGCGTGACCGCCGGGTAATCGCCGACGATGATCCTAGATCAAGCCGCTGCAGTACTTGATGTAGGATGATTTCGGCACCAGGTTCAATTCCGCGAGTATCCGAACGGCGAAGGAAAAGCGTCGGATCACATTGAAAAAATTCGGGTAATCCCGAAAGGTCTTGGGTTCGGCCGCGACAATTTCGTCGAATTCATCGCGGGTCAATCCGAGCCGCTTGATGCACAGGTCGATAACCTTCGGATCTTCAACGGCATAGATGCCCTTGAGCTTTTCCAAGCCGTCGTCTCGGGTCATTTGCCCACATCGAATGAGGGCTGAGTAGTTGAACTTGCGGCGGTCGATGCCGAACTTGGTCCGCAGCATATTCGTCAGCAATGCCTGATAGAGATCGTCGAAATAGTGGGCGCCGGGATTGACCCAGCCGAACTCGGAAACGATCAATTCGTCGACGTCGCTGCGGACATAGGGCAGATAGTATAGCGGCGTGACGATGCGGATGCGCTTAACCACGGCGTAGTACAGCATATGGCGCCAATTGAGATGGAAACCCGGATCGGCGGGTTTCCACGGGCGCAGTTTCAACGATCCGTACTTTTCGTGAATGGCGTCCAGATAGGTTCCGTCCAGGTAGCCCCATTCCAGCGGCGCGACACCTTCCGTCCGGAAGGATTGTCCGATCAGCGCGGTCCGTACGCCTTCTTTCACGGCGACGCCATAGAGCGCCGTCGCGATCCCCAGATCGGTGGCCAGGTTCAAATCCGGCGTCGAGGCCTTGAGGCAGGCGATCTTGAGATCGCGCGATTCCCGCCAGTCGGCGGAAATGGTCCGCATCGGCACCCCGAGCACCTTGGTGACCCGCGTCATGTTTTCACCGGCGATCGGGTTTCCGAAACCGTCGTTGAAATAGACCGCAAGGCATCGCAATCCCGCTTCCTTGACCAGATGGCGCAGCAGATAGGTACTGTCGCGGCCGCCGCTTATGCCGACGACGCAGTCGAAGGGCTTCCCCTTCCCCTCGCGCCGGACC
>JAYOFM010000040.1:0-29461 GCA_038117225.1 Rhodospirillales bacterium | reverse complement strand
GCACCTTCCACATGGGAAAGAAGTGAACGCCATTGGCCATAAAGTCGCGCACCATTTCCTTACGTTCCAGCATTCCACGCTCGCCGATTTCCACCAGGTTAGGGATCGAAAAATTTTCGTGGAATTCATAGGTCTTGGACTTCCAATTGCCGCTGCCGGCGATGCGCGGGTCCTTGGTCAGCCAGTCGATCGGCTTGGCGTCCCAGTGGGTGTCGAGCGAGATCATGCCGACTTTGCCCTTTGCCCGTTCGGCGATCGGCTTGGCGATGGCGTAGGAACTGCATGGCGAGTTCTGGCCGATGACGATGGGAATGGCACCGGCGTCCAATGCCGCGCCGACCATGACTTCGACTGCCGCCTGGGCCTTCAGGATGTTTTCCGCCGTCGGATCGATATTGACCCCGGGCGGGATGTCGGCGTCGCCGTAATCGACCACGTTCAGGTGCTCGAATATATCCAGATCGAAGTCCTGCACGTAGCCTGAGGGGTAGCGGATCGACTGCTGACGCACCCGCTTCGGCGCCAGCACCCATTCGGATTTATCGACGCCGGCGTATTTACCGCTAGAGCCCGCGACGTAGGGCGCTCCGATGATGACCACATCGGCGCCGCCAAGATCTTCCGCCGTTTTCGCATGCGGCACGCCGAGAAATGTCGGCGTGTCCTCGTTCAGCATGGGGAAAACCCGATCCTTGACCTTGTAATGGCTCTTAATTTCTTCCCAGGTAACGGTGTACGCCATCATTCTTCTCCTAAGAGGTCGATCATCAGCTGCGCGTAGATGCGCGCTGCCCGGGCCACGTCGTCAAGGTCGACAGATTCGTCGGCCATGCCCGAGTTGGTGTAATGTGGATCCTCATTTTTCGCCGTGCGCCTGTAGGGACCATACATGGCGGTTGGAATACCAGCGTCGAGCAAGAAGTGAGCGTCTTCGAACCCGGCGGTAGAACCGATCACCGCATCCTCGCCGGTGATCATCCAGTGGACCTTTTGGCACGCCTTGACGATGGGCGCATCCGCATCGATTTCCCCCGGCGTGACATGCATGACGCGGCGCACCTCGAACGACCAATCCTCAGAATCGGCGTCGCACAACGCCTGGCAGAGATTGACGACCTCGCCTTCCGCCGCGTCAGCCGTTTCGCCGGGTACCATGCGGCGATCGATCTGGAGTACCGCCTTGTCGGCCACGAGATTGAACTTGGTGCCGCCCCGCAAGGTGCCGATGTTGATGGTCGGTGCCGGTAGCAACGGGTGTGTGCGATGGGCGAGACTCGGTACCAGGACATCTTCCAACGCTGCCGCGATGCGAGACGCCTTGGACACCGCGTTTACGCCAAGCCATGGCCGACCGCCATGAGCCGACTTCCCCGTGATCTCGATCTCCAACCACAGGGCGCCGCGATGGGCGACGCGAACCGTATCGCCGGTTGGCTCGCAGACCACCGCCATGTCCGCCCGCACCAAGCCTTCCGCGACCAGAAAGCCGGTGCCGAGATGGCCGCCGCAAACCTCGTCGGCAACGGCGGTGACCAGAACGTCGCCCTTCAATCGACGGCTTGCCCGCTGCAAACCGTCGACGGCGAAGACGATTGCCGTCAATCCCGCCTTCATGTCCATGGCACCCTGGCCGAACAGTCGCCCGTCCTCGACGACGGCGGCGAACGGATCTCGCGTCCAGTGATTGCCCGGCGGCTGCACGTCCATATGGCCATTGAACAACAGCGTCGGACCTTCGCCGACTCCGGCCAACCGTCCGATAACGCTGGGGCGTCCGGGCGCGGCTTCGACGGTGGACGTATCAAATCCGAGCGCCTTAAGCCGCGCCGCCATCATGTTCGCCACGGCGACCTCGTCACCCGGCGGGTTGACCGAAGGCAATCGAACCATGTCCGCCAGGAATGCGGCCATGCCGATCTCATCTATCTCGACTATCGATGTCTCGTCCATTGATCAATTTCAGCCAATTGTGCCTACAATGTCGAATTAAGTTTTCAGCACTTCGTATTCATAAGAGTTATAGCTCATGAACCTACGTCAGCTCGAAATCTTCCAGGCCGTCATGTACGGCGGCACAACCAAGAACGCGGCCAGATTGCTCGGTGTCTCGCAGCCGGCGGTCAGTAACATGGTGCGTCAGTTCGAGGACCGGTTGGGGTTCAGCCTATTCGACAGGGTCGGCGGACGCCTTCACCCGACACAGGAAGCCAACGTGTTGTCGAAGAATTTGGAGCGCGTGTTCGCCAGCGTCGATGCGGTCCAGGATCTGGTTGACGACCTGCGCGAGAGCCAAGTCGGCACGCTGAAGATTCTGGCCAGTCCAAGTCTTGGCCAAACCGTGCTGCCCGATGCCATCGCCGCTTTCGTGCGTGACCGGCCGGAGGTCAAGATTGGTTTCGACACGCCGCCCCACGAGGCCATTATCAGCCGCCTGGATAGCCATCAGGCGGATTTTGGCCTGACCATAACGCCGGTTGACCACCCGGCATTGGAATGCCGGCCACTGCGATCCGCCCGCCTTGTCTGCGCCATACCCAAGGGGCACCCGCTGGCCCGGCGAAAGACGATCGGTCCGCGAGATTTGCGTGACACCCATCTGATTTCCTACCCGCGCATCTCGCCTATCGGCCTCATCGTCGATGATGCCTTCCGCGAGAATGGCGAGGTCCAGCGCGTCGGCACCGAGGTTCGCTTTTGCTTCAGCGCCTGTACTTTGGTGAATGCCGGCGTCGGCGTCGCCGTCGTCGACGGTTTCGCGGCGCGTCAGGACCTGTTTCCGAACATCGAGACCCGCCCATTCAAGACCAACCAGCGGGTCGTTGCGTCGCTGTCACACGCAAAACAGAATCCGCTTTCCCGCTTGGCGCGCCTGTTCGTCGATGAATATCTGTGGCGCGATGAACCAGGCATGGCGCGAATAGGTTCCACGAGGAATAACCCCTGATTATACAACAGTCGGAATATTTGATTCGACGCTATTGTAATTTGAACCCATTATTGCGCTTCGGACATTTGAACGGAGGGGCCGCAAAGATCGGTTTCCAGCCAGAAAACGGCCAACAAACGCCAGTCATACCGAAACGTGACCGATGGGTCGGTCGCGAGTCTCGAGAATCGACTTCGGCCACCTTACCAAATGCGGGACCATAAGCCGTTGCCGACACGTGACAAACCGGATGACCCTGACCAGGAGAGTGAGGATATGAGAAATAGATTTTCAATGATTATAGTCGCCGTGATGGCGCTCGCCTTGAGCGCTTTTCCGGCAATGGCAGAAAAGAAGGGCGGCATACTCAAATTCGCCGTGCCGAGCGTCAAACCGGGTCTCGATCCGGCACGCGCGACAACCGGTGACGGCTATATGCTGACCGCCTTGATTTTCAGCAACCTGACTCGTGTCAGCCACGAACTGAAGCCGGAACCGCAACTGGCCCACAAATGGGAAGCCAACGCGGACAGTTCCGAATGGACGTTCCACTTGGTGAAGAACGCCAAGTTCTCCAACGGACGTGCCGTAACCGCGCATGATGTGAAGTTCTCGTTCGACCGCATCCTCGATCCCAAGACCGCGTCCAAGGGCCGCAAGGCCATGGGCCCGATTACCGAGATCACCGCCAAGGATGACCATACCGTCGTCATCAAGCTGAAGGGCTCCTATGCGGACTTGCCGTTGCAGCTGGCAACTACCTTCGCCCGCGTCATCGCCAAGGAAAACCTCGAAGACATCAGCCACAAGCCGATCGGCTCGGGCCCGTATATCCTCAAGGAGTATATCCCGGGCAACAAAGCCATCCTGGTGAAGAACCCGAATTACTTCGAAAAGGGCCTGCCCTATCTCGATGAAATTCACCAGATCTACATCAAGGAATACGCGGCCCAGGTGTCGGCGCTGAAAACCGGCGAAATCGACATCATGTATTTCGCACCGGTGGAAATCGTCGATCAGTTGAAATCGGACCCCAACATTGACGTCCGTATCGTGGCGGCGCCTTCATTCCAGCCGCTTGTCATGTTCGTCAACGAAAAGCCCTTCAACAACGTCAAAGTGCGCCAGGCGCTGCGTTTCGCACTCGACCGCGAAGCCATGTTGGAAGCCGCCACCGGCGGTTTCGGTGCACTCGGCAACGATACCCCCGTGGGCCCGTCGAACCCCTACTACAACAAGGCCCTGCCGCAACGTAAGCGGGATCTGGCCAAATCCAAGAAGTTGCTCGCCGAAGCAGGCGCAACCGGGGTCGAAATTTCAATCTTCACCTCGACCGGCCGTCCAGGCCTGGAACCGGCGGCCATCGTTGCTCAGCAGAACCTGAACGAAGCTGGCTTCAAGGCGAAGATCGAAAGCGTCGAGATTGCGCGCCTCTACAAGGACATCCTGCGTAATCCGGCACCGAACCGCACGTCCCAGAACAACTGGTTCGGCCGCGCCACCATCGACGAGACGCTGACGCCGTTCTTCACCACCAAGGCGACCTGGAACTTCTCGGGCTATTCCAACCCCGAGGTCGACGATCTCCTGGACAAGGCCCGTTCGCGTACCGACTTCGCCGGACGCAAGAAGCTTTATGACCGCGTGCAGGAAATCCTCTACAACGAGGGTCCGACCGCGGTGCCGTACTTCAAGAACTACGTTTCCGCCGTGCGCAAGGAGGTCAAGAACTACAAGCTGATCCCCGTGCAGTACGTCGATCTTCGCGACACCTGGATCGAGAAATAATTCGACCAGACCGACAAGGGGGCGGGTCGTTTCGACGACCCGCCCTATTCGGCCCCCATGGTGGCGAGACTTATAGATTATGTTGAAATATCTGCTTCGACGCCTGTGGTTGCTGGCCCTGACCTTGGTCGGGATATCGCTACTTATTTATGTCATTTTACAAGTACTTCCGGGCGACGCGGTCGACCAGTTGCTCGGCGCCTGGTCTCAACAGACGGGCACCGAATATGAGGTCCTGCGGGCTCAATTGGGCCTCGACCGGCCCTGGTATGAACAATATTTCGGCTGGCTTTGGGACGCCATGCACGGCGATCTTGGCCGTAGTTTCGCAATGGACGCGCCGGTTCTCCCCATTCTCGTTCAACGCCTCGTCTTCTCGCTCAGGCTCGCCGTCCCAGCGTTAATTATCGCCGTCGTACTCAGCCTGATCCTGGGTGTGATCGCCGCTGTTCGGCCCAACGGCTGGCTCGATACGGCGATCACCGTATTCACGCTGACAGGCGTCTCGGTCCCCGCGTTCATTTCCGGCTCGCTCGCCATCCTGGTTTTCGCCGCCTGGCTGGAGTGGCTGCCGTCCACCAGTTCCCTGTCGGAAGGCGAAGGCTTCTTCCATTGGGCCTATGTGCTGGCCATGCCCGTCGCAGTGTTGGCACTGGAAGCACTGGCCCACATCACTCGCATCACTCGGTCGTCGATGATCGAGGTGCTGAAGACGCCGTACGTACGAACGGCCAAGCTGAAGGGATTGCCGCGCCAGATGGTGCTGTTCAAGCACGCGCTGCGCAACGCCATGTTGCCGACCGTTACCGTCATCGCCTTCAACATCGGCTGGATGCTGGGCGGCGTCGTGCTGGTCGAGCAGGTGTTTAGCTATCCCGGGCTTGGCAGTTTGGTGCTGTTCGCCATCGAACAACGCGACCTGCCGTTGTTGCAGGCGAGCATGTTCTTCGTCGCCGGCGGCTATTGCATCGCCAACGTGCTGGCCGATTTGACCTATGCGCTGCTCGATCCGCGCATCCGCTATTCGTGAAGGACGAACGATGAGCAACGGCACCGCCATCACCGCCGACGACGCCAAGGTTGTCGAACAGCCGGCCGTAAAAAAACCCCGCCGCGTGCCGCTGAGCATGATCATCGGCGGCACCATCGTCAGTTTCTTCGTCGTGCTGGCGATCATTGGGCCGTACGTGACGCCCTATCCGTTTGACCAGTTCCATTTCAAGCACCGCATGGTGCCGCCGTCGGCCGAATTCTGGCTTGGCACCGATCGCTATGGCCGTGATATTTTCTCGCGCGTCGTCTCCGGCGCCAGCCTGACTGTTTTCATGGCTGGCACGGGCACCTTCATCGGCGTCACCATCGGCGTGTTGATCGGCATGTTCAGCGGCTACACGGGCGGCTGGGTTGACGAAATTCTGATGCGCCTCACTGATATCGCCATGTCCTTTCCGGGTTTACTACTGGCCATGCTGGTCGTCGCGGCGCTTGGCGCGAACGAGGTCAACGCGGTGATTTCCATTGGCGTCGTGTTCGTGCCCAAAGTAGCGCGTGTGGTGCGCAGCGCGACACTCGGACTCCGTCACATCCAGTTCGTTGAGGCTGCCCAGGTGCGTGGCGAAAGCCGGGCCTACATCATTTTTCGCGAGATTCTACCGAACATCTGGCCCCCAATCATCGTCGAAACCTGCATCCGGCTCAGCTACGCGGTGCTGTTGGTGGTATCACTCAGCTATCTCGGTCTCGGCGCGCAGCCACCGGCACCGGATTGGGGGCTCATGATCGCCAAGGAACGGGCTTTCATGGTCACTGCTCCATGGGTGGTATTTGCCCCGGCGTCGGCGATCGTCCTATTGATCGTATCGTTCAATCTGTTGGGCGACGGATTACGCGAGTGGCTGGCGGCGCGGAAGACATCCGATGAGTGACGGCGGCGGTGGCGGCCGCGACGTCCTGACAATTCGTGATCTTGACGTAACCTATTTCGTCCGCGGCCAGGAAGTGAAGGCGGTGCGCGGCGTCAACTTGACCGTCCGCGCCGGCGAGACCCTGGCCGTGGTCGGCGAAAGCGGATCCGGCAAAAGCACCATCGCCTTCACCACCATGCGCGGTCTAGATGCCGCCGGCCGGGTCATGAACGGCTCGATCCATTTTCACGACACCGACATGCTGGCACTTCGCCCACGCGAACTCCGCGCCATTCAGGGTTCGCGCATGGCCATGGTCTATCAGGATCCGCAAACGGCGCTCAATCCGGCTTTCCGGGTCGGCGATCAGATCGGTGAAGTGGTGCGCGAACATACCGAAATGCGGGGCGAGCAGGCTGACAACCGGGTCCTCGAGTTGCTCGGCGGCGTCAATCTCCCTGACCCGGCTGGCGTCGCACAGCGGTACCCGCACGAACTTTCCGGTGGCCAGCAACAGCGCGTGCTGATTGCCATGTCCTTCGCCTGCAATCCCGAATTGCTGATCATGGACGAGCCGACGACGGGGCTCGACGTGACGACCGAGGCACACATCCTCGACCTCGTCGCCAACCTCAAGGAACAGCACGGCTCGGCGATCCTCTACATCACTCACAATCTGGGCGTGGTGGCGCGGTTCTGCCATCGGGTAGCGGTCATGTACGCCGGAGAGATCGTCGAGGAAGGCCCGGTATCACGCGTCTTTTCAAAGCCGGCTCATCCCTACACACGAAGCCTGCTGACCTGTATCCCGAAGCTTGATCTGTCCAAACATGATCGTCCGCTTAGCGCTATCGAGGGCCAACTGCCGAGCCTGTCCGACCTTCCGACCGGCTGCATCTTCGCTGCCCGCTGCGATTTCGCCGAGGACGCCTGCCGCGCCACGCCGCCGCCGCGCGAGCAGATTGGCGATGACGCGGAGGATACGGTTAGCTGCCACCGCCATCGCGAATTGCCGCCTTTTGAATTCGAACGCCACATTCGCGACGTTGATCAGGCCCGCGCCGATGCGACGTCCGATGGCGCGCTCCAAGTCGAGCGCCTCAAGTGTTTCTATCCGGTACGCCGGCGCATCATCGAGTACGTCAGCGGCAAGCAGCAGAAGTTCGTCCACGCGGTCGACGATATCGATCTCGAACTCGGTCGCGGACGCACGTTGGCCGTCGTCGGTGAAAGCGGCTGTGGCAAGACCACGCTGGGGCGCACGTTGGTCGGCCTGCAAATGGCAACCGACGGCACGCTGACCTTCGAGGGCAACGAACTGGCCGGTTTGGCCCGCGACCGCGGCCCCGACCTTCGGCGCCGGGTGCAAATCATCTTCCAGAATCCGGATGCCACGCTGAATCCGCAGCGATCCGTCGGCGATGCCATAGCCCGGCCACTTGAACTGTTCAATCTGGTGCCGGAATCCGGCCGCGCCGCGCGGGTCACGGACCTGCTGCGGAGCGTCAATCTGCCCGATAATTTCGCCGACCGCTTTCCACACGAACTATCCGGCGGGCAAAAACAGCGCGTCGCCATCGCCCGTGCCTTCGCCGCCGAACCGGATCTGATTGTCTGTGACGAGCCGCTGTCGGCACTCGACGTGTCGGTGCAGGCAGCCATCCTCAATCTGCTGGTCGATCTACAGAAGCGTTCCAACACAGCGTATCTGTTTATCTCCCACGATCTTTCCGTGGTGCGCTATCTGTCGGATCTGGTCGCCGTTATGTACATGGGCAAGTTGGCCGAGGTGGGCACGCCAGAAGAGGTGTTCGTCCCGCCCTATCACCCCTACACCGAGGCCCTGTTATCGGCAATTTCAATCCCCGATCCGATGATCGAACAGGAAAATATCCGCCTGGAAGGGCCGGTGCCAAGCCCGGTCAATCCGGCGCCTGGTTGCCGGTTCGCATCCCGCTGCCCGCGCAAGATGACGGTATGCGAAACCCAAGAACCGCCGCTGCACGAATTCAGCCCTAGTCATCGCCTCTACTGCCATATTCCGCGCGAGGAGTTGGACAAGATGCGCCCGGTCATCCGCTATGCCGGCGAGGAAACCGCGGTGGTATGACGACCGTTCGGGCCGAGCCCTTCGATCATCCAGCCGCCTGGACCGCGGCGGATTTCAGCGGCAAGGATGACATCGCCATCGATCTTCGGCCGCGCCATCTTGACGCGATCGAGGCGGCAGTGGCGGATTTACACCAGCGCGGCCTCGTTGCTTTCGAGAATATCGGCCGCGATGATTTTCCGCTTGAATCCATCACCGACGATATCGCCGGCTGGCGCCACGAGGTGGAACACGGGCGCGGCCTGGTGCTGCTGCGCGGGTTCCCCGTCGACCGGTGGAGCCAGCAGGATATCGAGCTCGCTTGGTTCGGCCTCGGCACCCATTTCGGCCGCGCGGTATCGCAAAGCGTGATGGGCGACCTGCTGGGTCACGTCATCAATGTGGGCGGCGACGACAACCGCCATCGCGCCTATCGCAACGCCCGCGAGTTGCGCATGCATACGGATCGTTGCGATGTGGTCGGCATGTTTTGCGTCCAGAGGGCGAAGGCTGGCGGCGAATCTCGCTACGCCAGTGCGCTTGCCGTGCACGACCATATTCGCGAAACCAAGCCTGAACTGCTGGAATCCTTGTGGCAGGGTTTCCATCTACACCGCTTCGGTGAACAGCCCCCGGGCGAGCCGCCCTACACGCCGGTTCGCATCCCGGTGTTTTCGGAAAAGGACAGTGTCACGACCGTGGTGTTGATCGGTGGCTACGCCGACATGGCCGCGAAGGAATTCGGCGCCCCGTTCAGCGCCCGTGACGAAGAGGCCCTGCATACATTCGAGGCGATGGCGAACGATCCGAAATTCCAATTCGGTTTTTATTTCGATCCCGGGGAAGCGCTGCTGTTCAACAACTGCGCCGTTCTGCACAGCCGGTCCGCGTTCGAGGATCACGAGGAAGAGCACCTCAAACGCCACCTGATGCGGCTGTGGCTGATGGATTGGGACATCCGGCCCGTCGTCGATGCGGTTCACGTCCACAAAGGCGACGGCGGCATCCCCAAACAGGAAGAGAAAGAGCCCTATTACGCCAAACGTTAAATGGCACAAATCAAACTGGCGGCGGACCCAGACTGTCCGGGTCGATCACCTGGGTAACGAAGCGCTCCATCTGCGGCTGGTAAGCTTCCCAGAGAAAACGCAATTCGGCCAACGGAGCACGATCGAATTCGACGCGAAGATCGACCAACGGGAATTCCTGCTCATGCACCACCAGCAACGCCGCCGACTTGATCTGCTTCAACTCGCTGCCCGCCGCCAACCCAGCTTCCAAGCCTTGAACCAGGCGTTCCGCCAGGTGCTGCCCGTCGGACGCCTCGAAGGCATCGGTCATGGCCTTGGGGATGGCATCGTTGCGGATGATGTTGCCGATGGCGCAGCAGCCATCACCCTGAGACGCGGCATGAATCGACGTAATCTTGTCGCCGTGGTGAAAGCCGGTGTTACCGTCACGGTCGATGACCGCGAGCTGTCGCCATCCGATGGTCGGATTATCGGCGACCAGGGCCTCGATAACCTCGGGCGCGGTCTTGCCCTCGTCCAGCAACGCGATACCGCGGGGCCCCAGACGATTGTCCGTGCGGTTCTGCGTCAATACGGCGCCAACGCCGGCTTTGGCGTAGGGGCAACGTGTCCCCACATTCATGTTCGACGTCGTCACCGCGGCGCCAAACATGCCGGTTCGCCGGCACATGCCGACCAGGGAATAGGTCATCCGATGTCCTCCAATGGTCTTCCGAGACGTTGATGATAGACTACTTCGCAACGCCGTCCTTTGCATGAGGTAATACGCCATGAGCATCACCCGTGACCTAGCCACGTGGATGGCCGAGACCGGCCCCCTCGCCGAAGGCCGCTCGCTGACCCTCGGCCGCAATGCCATGATCGATATCGTCGGCTGCCTCGTTGCCGGCGCCAATGACACGGCGACACAGAATGTCTTGTCCGCCATGCGCGGACTCGGCGACGGGCCGGCCAGCGTGGTCGGTTCGATGGAGCGGCTGGCCGCGCCCCACGCGGCGGTGGTAAACGGTACTGCCGCCCACGCCATTGATTTCGATGACAACTACCACGGTGTCGCCGGCCACGCGACGGCGGTACTAGCGCCAGCTCTGTTCGCGTTGGCCGAGGAACGCGATCTCGGAGGCCGCGTAGTTCTGGATGCTTACATCGCCGGCCTGGAAGCCATGCTGATCGTCGGCGCCGGGGTCAATGTCGCCCACTATGAACGGGGCTGGCATACCACGTCGACGATCGGCACCATCGGCTGCGCCGCCGCCGCCGGGCGCCTGATTGGTTTCGATACCGACGGCATGGTCCGCGCCTTGGGTCTCGGTCTCAGTCACGCCGCCGGTTCGAAAATTCAGATGGGCACCATGGCCAAGCCGTTCCATGCCGGCATGGCGGCACAAAGCGCCCTGATGGTGGCCCGCTACGCCGAGGCCGGACTCACCGCCGCCACGGAACCGCTAAGCGCGCCGTGGGGATTCCAGGATCTGTATATTGGCCTCGACGCCGCGCCCGGATACACCGACGCCGCTGATTTGTTGGGGCCGCCGACGGCGATCGAACGATATGGCCTCAAGGTCAAGGTGCACGCCAACTGCGCCAGCGTCCACTGCGCCGCCGATGGCCTTCTTGCGCTGATGGCGGAACACAATCTGACGGCCGCTGATATTGAGCGGATCGACACAGTGGTCAACAAGATGACCTACGACAATCTCATGTACGACGCCCCCGTAAACGATATGGAGGCGCGGTTCAGCATGCAGTTCGGCCTCGCGCTGATTCTCGAACGGGGCCGCATGGGTCGAACGGATTTCCTGCCGGACGCCATTGCGGACCCGGCGCTGCGCGCCTGGCTGCCCCGCATTTCCATGACCGAAAGCCCCGTGGACGACCGCCTGCCGACCGCGGACAACGGCCGCGAACCAGCCCAGATCACTGTCCATACCAAGGATGGCCGCACCGTCGAGACCTTCGTCATGCACGCCAAGGGCGTGCTGCAGAACCCGATGAGCGACGACGAGATGTGGGCCAAGTACGACGACTGTGTCGGCGACATTCTCGATGCCGGACGTGCCGCCGAATTGCGCGCCGCGCTGGAGGGTTTCGAAACCCTGGATCGCCTCGCCGACCTCATGGAACTGATCCGGTGGTAACCATGCACCCGACGACGGTTCTCGCCAACGTTCTGCACCCGGATGGGCGCCACGTCGATATCCGCATGACGGACGGCGTCATTTCCGCTATCGCGCCCGACCTGACCGGCGCCAGCGACGGTGGCGACATCATCGACGGTGGCGGCCTGTTGGCGTTGCCCGGCATGGTGGATGGCCATGTGCATCTCGATAAGACGCTGACGGGACTGCCCTGGATGCCCTATCCAGCGGGTCCCGACAGGGCCAGCCGCATCGCCACCGAGCGGGGGTTGCGCGCTCAGTTGCCGCCGCCCGCCAAGCGCGCCGCAAACTTGGTGCGCAAGGCCATCGCCGCCGGCACTACCGCGTTCCGCAGCCACGCCGATATCGGCCCCGACATCGGCATCCGCCATGTGGAAGCGTTGCTGGAGGTCAAGCAGGCATTCGCCGATGCCGCCGACTTTCAGATCGTCGCCTTTCCGCAGTACGGCGTGCTTGCCGCCCCCGGCACCTATGACCTCATGGACGCGGCACTGGCGGCCGGCGCCGATTTGGTCGGCGGTATCGATCCCATTTCCGCCGATGGCGACCTCGACGGTCAGCTCGACCTGCTGTTCGCCCTGGCGGCAAAACATGGCGTCGGCCTCGATCCACATATCCACGATCCCGGCGAGGCCGGCCTAAAGGAAATCGCCGCCATCGCGGAGCGCACCCGTGCCGCTGGCCTCGCCGGCCAGGTCACCGTCAGCCACGGCTTCTGCCTCGGTGCCTGTTCGGATGATGATTTCGCCCGCCTTGCCGACGCCATGGCCGAGGCCGGGATGTCATTGGTCACCCACGGCGGCGGTTCATCGCCGCTGCCGCCGGTGAAAAAACTGCGCCAGCACGGGGTCGAGGTATTCGCCGGCAACGACGACGTGCGCGACACCTGGTCGCCCTACGGCGCCGGCGACATGCTGATCCGCGCCATGCTGCTATCCTGGCGATCCGGATTCCGGGCCGATGGCGATCTCGCTATCGCCTTCGACTGCGCCAGCGCCGCCGGCAGACGCGCCCTTGGACAGGGTGACGCCGGACTCGGCATCGGCGCCCCAGCCGATCTGTTCACGGTGCATGCGGAAACACTAGCGGAGGCGGTGGCACAGCATCCGCCGCGTGGCGTCGTGTTGAAGGCCGGGCGCCTGATGGCGCGAGACGGAGAATACCTCGGTCCGAACTCAGCCTAGGTGACGAGCCCAGCCAGGCGCAAACGCGCTTCAAGTCTAGTTCGCTCCTCACGCCGGTCCTCGTCTACCTCATCGGCCGCCCTGTCGGCGCGCCAGCGTTCGGCGATCTTGCGCAGGATGTCAATTTGCTGCTCGGCGCCGGGCGCCCGCCACGCACCGATTTCCACGGCGGTGCGGTAACAACCCCGACAAAGACCCGAGTCCTCGTCGAGAATACAGACGGAAATACACGGCGTGACGACTTGCACGGCTGACGTCATGGGGTGGGCCTAGCAGGGTATCTGCCTAGGCACATCGGCGCCAATACCCAATGGTGTATGGAACGGTTCAACGCTGAATAACCGCGTCCACATCAATCTCCAGCAACATCGCCGGATTGGCGAGGCCATCGACAACCACCAGAGTGTAGCATGGCGCGATGTCGCCAAGATGGCGGGCGATGACGGCCTCCACGTCGTCGCGGAATTCCCGATCGATGAGATAGAGAGTCAGCTTGCAGGTGTCATCGAGGCTGGCCCCGGCCTCGTCGAGCAGTTGCGCGACATTCCGCATCGCCTGATCGGCCTGGGCGGCGGGATCGCCGAGGCCGACCATGTTCCCGTCTAGGGTGGTGCCGGTCTGACCGCGTAGGAATACCCGCTTGCCGGCGCGACAAGCCATGGCGAATCGGCAATCGAGGCGCTGGCCGTCCGGGTAGACATCCTGGGTTTCGAACACGCGCAACCGTTGATGCGGCGTGCCCTTGGTCAGCGGTACCGCCATGTCGATTTCGAACAGGATCGGCAGCCGCGCGAAGCCGCGCACGATCAGCCCGGTGGAGCACGGCGCGGCGTCGCGCAGATGCTTGCCGATGACTTGATAGACCGCTTCCCGGTAGGCGCGGTCGCGGATGTAAACGTGGATCTTGGCGACATCGTTGAAGTCGGCGCCGGCATCCGCCAGCAATGTTTTCGCATTGACGATCGATATATCCGCCTGTTCGGCGGCGTCCGCCGGGGTAAAGCCGGGCCCGTACTGCTTGCTGCCGTCAAGGGCGGTGCCGGCCTGGCCGCGCAGAAACACCTCGTCGGCGGTTCGAATAATCTTGCAAGACGGGCGGGCAATTCGATTCTGGCCGAACCAGTTACCGGTATCAAACAGATGGAACTTTTCATGCCCATCCGGGCCGGCCGGAATGACCGCCTGAAAATCCACGTTGAACTTCAGGTCAGGCCGCGCCAGTGCGCGGGCGACCAGGCCCGTCGCCACCGTCGGCACGCCGGCGAGATGGCGGCCGACCACGTTGTAGACATCAGGCCGGTCGGCGAAATCACCCATCCAAGTGTGTGTCTGGCATAGGTGGTTAATGCTTGAACCGACCTCGGCCAGCAGGGTGGTGACATTTTCCATGGCCTGTTCGGCCTGCGCCGCCGCCCCGGCGCCTTCCGGCATGCGGTGGTCGAGGTCGAGTCCGGACAGACCGCTCAGAAAGATACGGTCACCGGCCTTCACCGTCATGGAAGCGCGCAGCCCCTCGGTGCCGGCGCCATACCGTTCACCCGTGTTGAACGGGCGCTGTCGTTCGATCTTCATTTCGCCGCTCAGTCCTGAATCACAGCTTCGACGTCGATCTCGACCAGAATATGCGGCTTGGCGAACCCGTTGACGATCAGCCCGGTACCACATGGATGAACGCCCTTCACGTGTTCTCCGATGGCCCGGTAGATGGCCTCCCGATGGCCGCGATGCAGGATGTAGGTGCTGATCTTGCAGACGTCGTTGATCGACGCCCCCGCCTCGGCCAGCAAGGTCTCGATATTCTCCATCGCCTGATGCGCCTGGGCGGCGGGGTCGCCGGCGGTGTTGAACTTGCCGTCGAGCGTGGATCCGGTCTGGCCGCGCAAATAGACCCGATTGCCGGCCTTGACGATCTTGCAGAAGCGCATGCCGAGCTTCTGGCCGTCGGTGTACATGTCGTCGGTATGGAACTTGTGGAAGCGCTGGTGCGGCGTGCCATGGGTTCGGCTGATGAACATGTCGATTTCGAACAAGATCTCCGGCCGGGCAAAGCCATCCATGATCAACCCGGTGGAACACGGGTAGGTCTCGCCGAAGTGCTTGCCGATGGCCTGATAGACCGGCTCCCGATAGGCCCGGTCGGCAAGGTAGATGCGCGTGCGGCAAACATCATCGAAACTGGCGCCGGCTTCCTCCAACAACTCGCGGGCGTTGCGCATGGCCTGCTCCGCCTGGAGACCCGCATCTTCGACGGTGAAACCGGTGCCGTGCATGGTCTTGCCGTCGAATTCGGTACCGGTCTGACCACGCAGAAAGATTTCGTCGCCGGTATCGATCAGCCATGCGGAATCCCGGTTGATCTCACCCTGGCCGTACCAGTCCTTGGAATTCATCAGGCGGTACTTCTTGAATTCACCACTTGCCGGAATCACCGCTTCCAGGTCGATTTCCACCTTCAGATCAGGCATGGCCAGCCCGCGCACGATCAACCCGGTACCGACCGTGTGATTGCCGCGCAGATACTCGGCGACGACCTTATAGACCTCCACTCGGTAGGCGGGGTCGGTCAGGTAGGTCGTTACCATGGTTACGTGATCGAGGCTGGAACCGGCCTCTTCCAGCAGCACCTTGGCGTTCTCCATGGCCTGACGGGCCTGCGCGCCGGCATCGCCGGGATTGACCAGGTGCTGGTTCAAATCGAGGCCGGTCTGGCCACGCATGAAAATGCGGTTCCCCGCCTTGACCATTTGGCACATGTCGTTGTCGTGGCGGCCACCCGGGTAGACATCGCGGGTGTTATATTTGTGGAACCGTTCGAGCTTCATGATCGCCGACCTCATAGTGATTGAATTCGCATGACGTTATCACGAAATCCCGTGAGGCGGGTAGCGACGATCCACTGTACCATGTTCGCATGAGCACCCGCGCGCCGCCCGACCAAACCGCCACCACGGCCCGCAACATCACGCCGCTGCTGATCATGCTCGGCATCATTAATCCGTTCGCGTTTCAGGTCTTCCTGCCATCCATGCCAGGACTGATCGAGGACTTCGGCGCCAGTCGCGCCGCCGTGCAGTTAACGGTCAGCCTATATATCGCGACATTTGCTTTCGCCCAGTTGGGTTATGGACCACTGTCGGACCGGTTCGGGCGCCGGCGGGTAATCCTGATCGGGCTGGTATTCTACATCGTCGCACCGCTGATCTGCGCCACCGCGCAAAGCATCGAGATGCTGGCCGCCGGGCGGGCGCTGCAAGCCATTGGCGGCTGTGCCGGCTTGATGTTCGCCCGGGTCATCGCCCGTGATTTGCATGGCCGCGACCGAGCTGCCGGGGTCATCGGCTTCGTCACCATGGTCACCGCATTGGCCGGCTCGGCGACGCCGATCCTCGGCGGCTGGATCGATGTCTGGGCCGGCTGGCGGGCCAGCTTCTGGATCACCTCGGGCCTCGGCATCGTGGTGCTCACGGTGACCTATCTGTGGCTGCCGGAAACCCGCCCCGCCGGCGCCGTCAGCAGCGTGCTGACAACCTTTCGCCAAGGCTTTCGCCTGCTGCGGTCGCCGGTGTTCGTCGGCTATGCCGGCCACGGCACCTGCACCTTGTCCGCCTGGTACGCCATGCTGACCGGATTGCCGTTCATCATGGTCGAGGCCCTGGGTGAGCCGACGACCACCTATGGCCTGTATTTTCCGTTCCTCTCGCTCAGTTACATGCTGGGCAATCTGGTCACGGCGCGGGTGGCGCAAAGATGGGGCATCCATCGATTGATCATTGTCGGCGTCGCGTTCTCGCTGATCTTCTGTCCGGTGCTGGTGGTTTGGAATCTAACGTGGACGATCACGCCGCTGGCGCTGTTTCTGCCCATGGGGTTGATCACGCTGGGCCACGGGCTCAGCCAACCGGGCGCCACGTCCGGCGCCATCGGCGTCAATCCGCGGCTGGCGGGCAGCGCCGCCGGGCTGATGGGTTTCGGTCAGTGGCTGGTCGCCGCGATCACCGCGCAACTGGTCGGCATCACCCAGAATGGCACCATCTGGCCGACCATGGCCTTCGTTATCGGCTTCACGGTTCTGTCGGCGCTGAGTTATCTGCTGGCCCGCTGGGGCGAACGGCGCGACCTGGACTCAGGCGAGACCCCGGGTCCATAGTTTCAATGACCAACAATCAGAGGAAGATGATGCCAAACGACCAACAAAGCGGCCTGCTGATGACCAGCGCCACGGTGCTGACCCTGGACGACAATCACCGCATCATCAATGACGGCGCCGTTGCCGTGCAGGGGGATCGCATCGTCGCCGTCGGCGACACCGACGACCTGCGTCAGCGTTTCCCCCAGTTCGAAACCATCGACGCGCGCGGCAAGGCGATCATGCCCGGTCTCATCAACTCGCATACGCACACGGTGCTGTTGGTGCTGCGCGGTACCGTCGAGGACATGTCCGGCGACGCCATCTTCGGATACATGACCCCCATTAGCTTCGCCATGACCGACGCGGAACGCCGCGCCCTGGCTCGCCTCGGCTGCCTGGAAGCCATTCGTTCCGGCACCACGACCCTGGTCGAGCCGTTCCGCTTCATTACGGGCTACGCCGACGGCATGGTCGAGACCGGCATGCGTTTGTGGCTGAGCGAGAATGGCGCCGATGCGCTAACCCTGAAAATCCGCCACGGCATCTATGAATACGACCGCGCCTTCGGTCAGGAATTCCTCGATCGCATCGTCGCCATGGTCGACAAATTTCATGACACGGAAGACGGTCGCGTACAGTGCCAGATGGCGGCGCACGCACCGGACGTCTGCTCGCCGTGGATGCTGGGCGAACTGAACGACCTTGCCCGCAAACACGGACTAACCCGTACCGTGCATTTGGCGCAGAGCCCCGGCGAGGTCAAACAGGTGCGCGCGGCGTACGACCGCACGCCAGCGGAATACCTGCGCGACAACGACTGGCTGGGGCCGGACGTGATCGGCGCCCACTGGACCTATTGCACCGATGGCGACGTCGATCTGCTGGCCGAAAACGGGGTACACATGGCCCATTGCCCGGCCAACAGCTCGCGCCGGGGACCGCACACGGCGCCGCTCGGCCGCATTCAGGACGCCGGGGTCAATATCGTGCTGGGCACCGACAACATGACCGAGGACATGTTCCAGGCACTGAAGATCGGCTCCATCATCCATCGCGGCGGCCATGGCGGCGGCGTCATACCGGGACCACGGGCGACCCTTGACGCGGCGACCCGCAATGGCGCGCGGGCACTCGGCCGCGACGGCGACCTCGGATCACTGGAAGCCGGCAAGAAGGCCGACCTGATCGTCCTCGATCTCAATCAGGCGCATCTCCGGCCGATCATCAACCTGGTTTCCAGCATCGTCCACTATGGCCACCCGGGGGCCGTCGAATCTGTCATGGTCGACGGCCGGTTCCTGATGCGGGACGGACGGGTGCTGAGCATGGATGAAAACGCGGTCATCGCCGAGGCGCAAGAAGCTACCGTCGCCGCCTGGCACCGGCTGCATGAAACCTCCGGCGACATCGAATTGCCGCCCGGCCTGCACTGACAACAGGAATTCGACCCATGACCGATGCGATCGACGAGATCAACTTACCCGGCGTGTTGCGCCGCCGCGCGCCGACGGCGAATTCCGCGCCCCTGGTGTTCGACATTCCGCGTAGCGGCAGTGACTACCCGCGCGAATTCCGCTCGCCGGCGCCCTTCGACGCGGTTCGGCGCTCGGTCTCAATGTATGTGGAAGAACTCTACGCCGGCACACCCGAACACGGAGCTACCTGGCTCTATGCGCTGTTTCCGAACGTCTACATCGACGCCAACCGGCACGAGCTCGATGTCGATCCCGCCTGGTTGGAAGGGGAATGGCCGGAACCGCTGCAAACATCCGACAAATCGGTCCGTGGCATGGGTCTGATCCCGCGCGTCTGCGGCAAGGGCGACGTTGTATTGCAGGATCAGCCGATCAGCGCCGCCGACCTCCGACACCGGCTGGACAACTACTACTGGCCCTACCACAACACCCTGTCGGCGACCCTCAAGGACTTCCGCGAGCGCCACGGTGTCGCTTTCCACGTCAGTTGCCACAGCATGTCGAGCGTCGGCGGCAAGGCCGTCGCCGATGCCGGCCGGGTTCGATCCGACTTCGATATCGGCACCCGTGACGGCACCACCACGGCGCCCGACTTCGCCGATCTGGTGGTCGAGACCCTGAAGAGCTTCGGCTACGACGCCACCATGAATGAACACTTCAAGGGCGCGGAGTCGGTCAACAAGCACGGCAATCCCAACGGCGGGGTGCACAGTCTGCAAATCGAGATCAACCGCTCGATCTACATGGACGAGGACAGTTTCCGCCGTGGCCCACGCTTCGACGAGATCCGGGGTCACTTGACCCAGCTTGCCGGCCAGCTCGCCGACTTTGCCCGCGGCAAGGCTGGATGAGCACCATGGATGCCCGCCAGCAACTGCTCGATTGGATCGACGCCGACCGGGACAAACTGGTCCGCTTCTTCAGTGATTTTCTGTCTAAACCCTCCGCCAACCCACCCGGCGACACCCGCGAAGCCGCCAGCTTTGTCGCTGACTACCTGCGAACCGAGGGCATCGACTGCCAGGTCATCGCGCCGATGGAGGACATGCCCAACATCCTCGCCGTCGCCGACGGCAACGGAACCGGCAACCATCTGGTGATGAACGGCCACATTGACGTCTTCCCCGTCGGCGAGGACGAAACCTGGACGCACGGCCCATGGTCCGGCGATATCGCCGACGGCGCGGTCTGGGGGCGCGGGGCATCGGACATGAAATGCGGCACCAGTGCCTCCATCCTTGCCTTCATCTATCTTTCGCGTCTTGCCGATCATTGGCCGGGCAAACTGGTGCTGACCGCCGTTTCGGATGAGGAAACCGGCGGCAAGTGGGGGACCCGATATCTGCTCGAAAACCACGGCGACGATTGTATCGGCGATTGCGTGATCAATGCGGAACCGAGTGGCCTCGCCTCCATTCGTTTCGCCGAAAAGGGCACGCTGCGTGTGACGTTCCACATCAGGACGCCTGGGGCACACGGCGCCTATCCGCACCGCAGCGCTAATGCCAACCGCATCGCCGCCAGTCTGATCGCCGATCTCGATCGACTGAACGACATGCCGGTGCCGATGCCGGCGGAGATGAAGGAGACCCTGTCCCGACCGGAAGTGCGGGCCTGCATGGACACGGTGATGGGCGCCGGCGCCGCCAACGTGGCCATGCGGGTGACGGTCAACGTGGGCGTGGTGCGCGGCGGATTGAAGGTCAACATGATGCCGGGCGATTGCCGCGTCGAGGTCGACATCCGCCTGCCCTTCGGCATCGATCGATCGGACGTGCTGACCGAGATCGAGGGCATCCTGAAAGCCTACCCGGAAGCCACCCTGGAGGTGCAGGAAGCGGCCAGCAATCCCGCCTCCGCCAGCGATCCAAGCCACCCCATGATGGGCATTCTCAAGGCCGTCATCGCCGAAACCAGTGAGCACCGCCCGGAAGCCATCGCCGGCATCGGCGCCACCGATTGCAAGTTCTTCCGCTATCACGGCGTGCCGTCGTTCGTCTATGGCCCGTCACCGGCGACCATGTCCATGCCGGATGAACACGTACCCATCGATGATTTCATCCACGTGCTGCGCGCACATGCGCTGGCCGCATTCGATTATCTGACGACGGCGTCATAGGCGCCCCTACCCAAGGGCGTCCGCCAGCAGTTCGTAGGACCGCCGCCGATCGGCCTGATGATAGGTCCAGGTGAGGACGACAATTTCATCAATACCGTAGCCGGCGGCGAGGGTGTTGAGCTCGTCGGCGACCAGACGGCCGTCGCCGATAATGGCCATGTCGCGGAGAGCTTCGAAACGAGGACGCTCGGCATCCGAATAGGCGAAATCGGCGATGGTGTCGGGGTTTTCAATGGCGCGGAGATCGCCCCGTTCGCGGGCGATTTTCCAGTGGGCGCGGGAACTGAAAAGGCGTTCGGCCTCGGCCTCAGTTTCGGCGGCCAGCGCCCAGACGCAGACGGTGGCCTGCGGCTCCGGGTGCCGTTCGCTCGGCTGATACTTGGCGCGGTAAATTTCCAACGCCCGCTCGACGCCGCGACCCTCGGTGATGAAATGCGCGAACGCATAGGGCAAGCCGAAATGTGCCGCCACCTGGGCGCCATAGTCCGACGTCCCCAGCATCCACATTTCGGGCGCGGTGTCGCTGACCGGGTGAGCGGTCAGGCCCTGGAACGGATGGCCGTCGGCCAACGGCTGGCCGGATACCCAGGCCATCAGGTCGCGCACGTTGGTGGGAAAGTGCTCGGCATCCTCATTGGCGTTGGGATTGAGCGCGAAAGCGGTCTTGCCGTCGGACCCGGGCGCCCGGCCCAATCCGAGATCGATACGCCCCGGCGCGATGGCATCCAGAACACGGAACTGTTCCGCCACCTTCAGCGGCGCATAGTGCGGCAACATCACGCCGGCGCTGCCGATGCGGATGCGCGCGGTCGCCTGCGCGATTGCCGCCATGACGATTTCCGGTGCCGTGCCGACGATAGTCGGGTGATTGTGATGCTCGGACACCCAGAAGCGGTGGTAGCCCAGGTCCTCGCACAGCTGCGCCAGGGCAATGGTGTCGCGCACCGCCTGATCCTCGGGCAAGCCCAGGGACGCGGTCGACTGGTCGAGAACGGAAAGTTTCAGCATCCATCGCCTCCGGGCGTTCGAGCCAGCAGTTTCATTGGATCACGGCCGAATGCAAGGTCATGCGGAAACGACCCGCAGAGAATAGCACCAGCCTGCGCGGCGGGTGACAACGGGAGCACGTGGACGAACCCGGGCGGGCAGCGGATTAGGCCGTCATGCGGGCCAGGGCACTGATGATTTCGCTGTTATCCTCGTGGAATTTGAGGCCGACGTATTCGTCATCCTTCCATACGATCTCGGCGGAAATTTCGCCGAAATTGGCGATGTTGATGCGAACGTTCTTGAACATGTCGTGTTTCAATTTCAGCTTCACGCCGCCGGAACTGAGGTCGGAGGTGGTGCATTCCAACCCTTCACTTTCGAATCGAAGGACCGCCGTCAATTCCACATCAATGCGGCGGCTGGCGCGCCGCTCATCCGGCGCCGACATCTCGGCGCGCGCCGGCGTGGCCGGAAACGGTTTAGCGGCCGGTGTCGCGATCGCCGCCGGTTTGGCCTTGCTGGCCGGCTTCTCCGCGAATTCCTGTAAAAAGTCCGTCATACCAGTGGTCCGCACTTTGATCCGATTTTTCTGATCCACGATTCGCCGTCACTATACGCCCATAACCAGTCAACGAACAGTGATCCGCCTCACAGATAGCCAGGAAATCGTGAACCCGTTATCCAAAATCGAACCGATCGCGCGCGATTATCGCGGTAGTTCGGGGCTTCCCGTGATCGGGGGGAGGGTCTAGGCTTTCCAGCGCGGTTCCGGGCGAGGTTCGAGCCCCGGCAAGACTTTAAGGATCATACCACGCCATGACCACCCATGCCTCCACCGCCAATACGATCACCGGCGGTTCCGCCTTCCTGTCGTTGCTGAAGGACGAGGGCGTGACCCACATGTTCGGCAACCCGGGCACCACCGAACTGCCGATCATGCATGCCATGTCCGATCACCCGGATCTGACCTATGTGCTGGGCTTGCAGGAAGCCCTCGTGGTCGCAATGGCCGATGGATTTTCCCGTGCCTCGGGAAAGCTGACGGCGTGCAACGTGCACGTGGCACCGGGCCTCGGCAATGCCATGGGTTCCATCTACAACGCCAAGTTCACCGGCACGCCGATGATCGTCACCGCCGGCCAGCAGGAACAGGGCCACGGCCTGACCGAGCCGCTGCTCTACGATCCGCTGGTGCCCATTGCCGCCCCGGTGGTCAAATGGGCGACCGAGGCGACGCGGCTGGAGGATCTGCCGCGCATCATCCGCCGCTGCGCCAAGATCGCCACCACGCCACCGACCGGGCCGGTATTCCTGTCGCTGCCGGGCGACGTGCTGAATGACGAAGCGGGTGTCTCGCTGGGGGCATCGACCCGGGTGGACACGCGCACCCAGCCGGCGCCGGACCTATTGACCGTCCTCGCCGACAAATTGCTCGCCGCCGAGCGACCGCTGATCGTCGCCGGCGATGAATTGGTGAAATCGGATGCATTGGCCGACGCCGCCGAACTGGCCGAGGTTCTGGGCGCCGCCGCCTACCAGCAGTCGGTGCCCTACGGATCGCATTTTCTGTCCGAGCATCCCTGCTACATGGGCAATCTGAGCCGGGATCAGGCGAACGTACGCGAGGTCCTATCGCCTTACGATCTGATGATCGTGCTCGGCGCCGACGCGCTGCGCATGTCGGTGTGGAGCGCCGTCGATCCGCTGCCCGAACACCTGGCCGTCGTTCACATCGGCCTGGTGGATTGGGACATGGGAAAGAACTATGCCGCCGAGATGGCGATCCGGAGCGACCTCAAGGCGACCCTGGCGGCGTTGATTCCGCTGTTGCGCCAGCGCGGCGGTGAGGCCCTGGCATCAGGCGCGGCGGCACGATGCGACGACCTCGCCGGCCGCAACTGGTCGACCAACCGCGCCGGCTTGGTGGCGCGGCTGCGCGACCTCGGCGGGGCGAGCCCCATCGATCCCGACTGGCTGACCCTGCGCGTGGTCGAGGCGCTGCCCGACGACGCGGTAGTGGTCAACGAAGCGCTGACCTCGACCCGCCAGCTGACCAATCTGCGGCCCTATCGCGACCGCTATGATTATCATGCGTTCGCCAGCGGCGGTATCGGCTGGGCCATGCCGGCGGCCGTGGGTATTCAGTTGGCCGACATGAATCGACGCGTCTGCGCCATGGTCGGCGACGGCAGCGCCATGTATTCGATCCAGGCGCTGTGGACGGCGGCGCACCTGAATTTGCCCATGACCTACATCATCACCAACAACGCCAGCTACCGCATCCTCAAGCAGCGCCTGCTGGGTTTCCACGGCAACGACAATTTCATCGGCATGAATCTGGACCGACCCGCCATCGATTTCGCCGGCATGGCGCGTGGCATGGGCGTCACCGCCGAACGCATCACAGAGGCAGACGCCGTGGCGCCGGCCCTCGCCGCCGCCTTCGCCAACCCTGGTCCCAACCTTCTGGATATCGCCGTCGACGGCCGCGTCGGCGGCTAAGGGCGAGCCGAGCACGCTCGCCGCTGGATATTCCGCACCGCGTACGGGAACTAGGAAAGCCGGCTCGGCCGCGGCAACTGCAGGACCAGCAGGGCCAGCCCTCGGTCGCCTGCTTGAAAAGTGAACGCCGGCTCGTCGGCGGTGACAAACAAGCAGGAGAGCCGCTCATAATCGTCACCGCCGCGCCGCATGGCGCCGTCGGCGACGACGATGTACTGCCCGCCGCTGCCGGCCGGATCATCGGCGCGGCCGCGTTCCCCCGGGCCGAGACGCAGCAGATGCGCGGCCAGACCGTCGGCTTCCGGCGCCACCAGGGTTTCCACCGGTTTGCCCGCCGGCCCGCCCTCGATGCCGCCGACCAGGCGGGTGCGCTGGTTGCCCTTGATCAGTTTGTCGCGGCTCGCCGGCATGTACTTGGCGCCCGGATCCCAACGGGCGCGCAGGGTGAAATAGAGCAGCCCCTCGTCGCCGGCGACGACGGGACCGTAGGGCGTGTGCGCGTTGGCATACTGCACGGTGAGGGGCCGCACGGCCGTCTTGCCGATTCGCCCCGATCCGCCGACCACCACCTGAAACTGATCGCATTCATGAAAGTGCGGCAGGGTGACGGCGCCCGCCGGCTGGTGCACCAGAAATCCCTGCGGCTCGCCGTTGTCGTTGACCTCGTTGCCTTCCACATAATGGCCGCGCACCGGCGACGCGCCGACGTAGCCGTCGAGCACGTAATCCCGCTCATTGACCCGGACGACGCGGCTCGCCGCCGCCGCCTGGGCCGCCGTTCTGCCGTAAAGCATGGCTCGCTCTCCGCCGGTTCGGCAAACAGGTTAGGGCAGGTCACCGCCGGCTGGCAACGGCCGCCGTCAATCCTTGCCCGCATACTCGGCGTCACGCAGCTTTCGGCGCTGGATCTTGCCGGTTACGGTTTTCGGCAGGTCATCGACGTAGGCGATGCGGCGCGGGTATTTGTAGGGCGCGGTCACCGTCTTGGCGTAGTCCTGCAATTCCTTGGTCAGCGAGGCGTCGCCGGCATGGCCGTCGTTCAATACCACGAACGCCTTGACCACCTCGCCGCGTTCCGCATCGGGGCTGGCGACGGCGGCGCATTCGCGTACCGCCGGGTGCTCCATCAGCGCGTTCTCGACCTCCATGGGGCCGATGCGGTAGCCGGCGGAGTTGATGACATCGTCGTCGCGGCCTTCGTAGAACAGGTAAGCGTCGGCGTCCATGCGGGCGGTGTCGCCGGTGACGAACCATTCGGCGCCGTCGATGGTGACGCGGCTCGCCGCCGTCTGTTCCGGGTCGTTCCAGTAGCCCAGCATCATCTGCGGGTTGGGGCACCGGAGCGCCAGGCGGCCCGGCGCGTCGGGCCCGAGCACCCGGTCGTCCTCACCCAAAATCACCATATGGGTGCCCGGCAGCGGCCGGCCCATGGAGCCCGGTTTTACCGGCAGGGCCGGGTAGTTCATCACCGTCATCAGGGTTTCCGTCTGGCCGTAGCCGTCGAGCAACAGGCCGCCGGTCAACTGCCGCCAGCGGTTGACGATTTCCGGATTGACCGATTCCCCGGCCGAAACCGTCAGCCGCAAGCGTGTCAGGCTGCGGCCGCCAAAATCTTCCCGGATCAACTGGCGCAGTTCCGTGGCGGCGGCGCAGAACACGGTGACGCCGTATTTTTCCAACAGGTCGATCCGCCGCGCGGCATCGAACGGTCCGTCGTAAAAGAGTACCGTACTGCCACAACTCCAGGGACCGAACAGGATGCTGGTGCCGGCCTTGCTCCATCCGGTATCCGCCGTGCACCAGATGACGTCTTCGGCCTTGAGGTCGAGCCAGTACCAGGCGGAAACCCGCCACGCGAACAGGCCGCGCGCCGCGTGCAGCACGCCCTTGGCCTTGCCGGTGGAACCGGATGTGTAATAGAGCACCGCCGGATCATCGGCGGCGATCGCCGGCGCCGCGAAATCATCGGATTCCGCGCCCATCGCCGAGACGAAATCGATCCAGCCATCGCCGCCGCCGACGCTGATCCGGACATCCAGCCCATCAATGCGGTCGAACTTGCCCACGTTGTCCGCCGTGGTAATGGCCGCCCGCGCCCCGGCATGCTCAACCCGGTAGGCGATATCGCCGGCCGTCAGCATGGTGATACAGGGGATCGGCACGGCGCCGAGCTTGAGGCAGCCGACCATGGCGAGCTGCCATTCCGGGACACGCGGCAGCATGACCAGGACCCGGTCGCCTTTTTCGACACCTTGGCGCCGCAGCAGATTGGCGAATTGGCTCGTCAGACGGCCGATGTCGGCGAAGCTGAAGCGGCGCTCATCGCCGGCCTCGTTGAGCCAGATCAGCGCCGTTCGCTCGCCGTCACCCGACCCGGCCCATCGATCGACCACATCGACGCCGAAGTTGAACGTCGGCGGAATAGTCCATTGGAACTGCCGATGGGTCGCCTCGTAGTCGTCCATGGGGATGCGTTTCATGGTCGTCGTCCTGGTCCGAAACCTCGGCGTTCAGAAGTATCGTTCCTTTGCCACGTCGCGAGCAAATTCCAGCAGGCCATTGGCCAGGTCGCCGAAGGCCCCGAAGCGCGCGTCATCGCTGCCGCCTTCCCGGTAGCGCCGATTAAGCTGCATGAACACCACGGCCAACCGCAGGATCGCGAGCACCCGGTACACCGCGAACTCGGTGAGCGGCCGCCCTCTGCGGACGGCGTACGCCGAGGCGACGGCTTCGCGCGACGGAAACCCGTGGCCGGCACTCGGCATCTGCGCCAACTGGTGCATCACCGGGGGGTCGCCGGCCTCGGTCCAATAGCTCAACAGCACGGCGAGATCGTAAAGCGGATCGCCCCGTGTTCCCATGTCCCAGTCGATGACGGCAACGGGATTGAATGTCGCCGGATCGAGGATCACGTTGTCGAGCTTGAAATCGTTGTGCAAGAGCGTCGGCGCGCCCTCCTCGACCGGGTGAGCGTCGAGCCAATCGAGCAGTTCGCCAAGAACCGGCGGCGGCGCGCCGCCCCAGGCCAGATCCGCGCGCGTCGCCCACCCCGCGCGCGTGCGCGCGAGAAACCCTTCCGGCTTTCCAAGCGTATCAAGGTCCACATCCACCGGATCGACGCCATGAAGTGCGACCAGCGCATCGATCAGCGAACTCGCGATGACGATACCGACGGGCGCCCCGTCCTCGCCACGCCACGCATCGTACGCGGCGGAGAAACTGCCGCCGATAACCAGACCGGCGCGATATTCCATGATGAAAAACGGTGCGCCCAGCACACTGTCATCGAGAGACGCGTGAAGGCAACGGGGCGCCAACGGGTAGGCTTGCCAGAGCCGCTCCAGAATGCGGCTTTCCCGCGCCATGTCATTGGCACCGGGCGGTATGGGGCCAAGCGGCGGGCGGCGCAGCACCGCCGGCGCGCCATCGATGGTCAGCAGATAATTCAGGTTGCCAAATCCCGATGCGAACTGACGCGGTGGGTCGCCGATGTCCAGGGTCAGATCATGCCGACGCAGATGCTCGGCCAGCCGCGGCCAATCCTGCGGCACGCCGGCGGCGGCCGGTTTGAGGGCATGATTCGGATTGGTCTTTTCCATGCCGAGCACTGTATCCTTACGCGGTTGAATTGGTGCCGACAGGTTATGCCTTTCGCACCAAGCACCGCCAGCCCCAACGGGTCGCGGCGCGGCGAAAAGGTGCAATGACTATGCCTTGGAAGCTCGGGTCATTCGTCCTGGTGATTCTGGTGCTCGCGATCCGTCCCGCGGACGCCTGCGCGCCGGTGGTCGAGGTGCAGTTTTTCGAATCCGGCGGCGGCGACATCTTCACCATCGCCAACAAAAGCCAGTCGCCGCTGCGCCTGGAGTCGCTGACCATTCGCCTGCAGGGCTCGCGCGGGCGCCTGGTCTTCGACACCGAGGACGGCGGGCCCGGCTATTCCATGCCGCAGCAGTTCGAGGCCGTCGACAACGACGTCGGGCTCGTCGGCGAGCCCGTCGTCGCCGACGGCGCCGAGGAACTGCGGCTCCAATTCAAGGCCTTCACCGCCGGGCGGCGGTTCATGTTCGTCATCGATCTGGATGATCGTCTGGCGACCTCGGATTTCGGCCAGGCGGTGGTGTCCGGCGCCGAGATCGAGGGCGCCGAGGCCATCGCCGTCCTGCGCGAGGTCGGCGGCGGCATCGCCACCGCGCGCGGCGTCTTCCATGCCGACGGCCGTGCCCTGTTGCTCGGCGGCCTTTGCGTATAAAGGGGTCTAGAAGGCGGCGGCGGCCGCGCGCGATCGAACGCCCCCCATGTGAATGATGAATTCGGCGATTTCGGCGACTCCTATTTCAGCCTTCAGATTGGTGAAGAAGAACGGTTTGTCGCCGCGCATCTTGCGGGCATCGCGATCCATCACGTCGAGATCGGCGCCGACCAGGGGCGCCAGATCGATCTTGTTGATGATCAACAGGTCCGAGCGGGTAATACCGGGTCCGCCCTTGCGCGGGATCTTGTCGCCGGCGGAAACGTCGATGACATAGATGGTGATGTCGGCCAATTCCGGCGAGAAGGTCGCCGACAGGTTGTCGCCGCCGGATTCGACGAAGATGATCTCGAGATTGGGGAATCGCGCCGCCATGTCGCTAACGGCGGCGAGGTACCGCCCATATTGCCGGGTCAGTTCGATCATGTCGGCGATAAGGGTGGCTTCGTCATCACGGCCCCGTGGGAGTTTGCGATGCGTGGACCGGTGCTGACCGAGAACGCGGCAGGCGTGGCGTTCGGAAACACCCAGCTGATCGCGAACCCGCTCGACACAGGCGCGGCGACGCGCGGGGCTCAGAAGTTTCCCTTGGCTGCCTCTGCCAAAATTTGCTTATCCAAAGTGAGGTCAGATACAGCCTTGCGAAGGCGTTCGTTCTCTTTCTGAAGACGCTTTAGTTCTTTGACCTGATCCGTGCCCATGCCGCCGTATTGGCGCCGCCAGCGATAATAGGTTTGTTCGACAACACCGATCTCGCGGATCGCATCAAGACGGGGCATGCCTTGCCCCATCAACACCTCGACCTGGCGCAGCTTGTTGACGATTTCTTCCGGTAAGGGACGCTTGTTGCCCATCTCTGATCCTCCGTTTTCCTCACTATAACGGTGGACCACTTCAGTGGGGGAGGCTCACG
>JAYOFM010000039.1:11208-29667 GCA_038117225.1 Rhodospirillales bacterium | reverse complement strand
CGGTCGTGAATTTCCGTCAGAAAACGCTATATATGTGCCAAGTGTCGGCATCGCGCCCGTCAACGTAGCGGAAACCATGAAAAACACCGGGTCCCAATTACTCGCCGCAGCCCTACTTTTTTCGTTCGGCCTCGGTAATAACGCGCAAGCCGTCGAGCCGGCCGCATCACCGTGGGCGGCCGAGGAACAGGTCAGCGTGCGTTTGATTTCCGCCGCCACCAGCACTGGCGACGGCAAGGCCTTGCGTCTTGGGGTGCAGTTCACGTTGCAGCCGGGGTGGAAGGTCTATTGGCGTTCCCCCGGTGACGCCGGGTTTCCGCCACAACCTACATGGACCGGGGCCCGAAACGCCAACGTCGCGGCGCTTGATTGGCCAGCGCCGCATCGGTTCTCGGTGCTGGGATTGGAAACGCTGGGCTACAAGGACGAAGTGGTCTTTCCGTTCAGTGTGACAGTACCCGATCCGACGCAGCCGGCGGTAATCGGAGGCACGGTCCGCTACCTCACCTGCGATGACATCTGCATCCCCTATGAGGCCAAACTCGCTCTCTCCTTACCTCCGGGACCGACCCGTCCGAGCGCGTTCGCGCACCTCATCAACACCTACGACGCCATTGTCCCGGGTGACGGCCGCGGCCACGGCCTTGAGCTGACGGCGCTCGCAGCCGCCGGCACCACCAAACAACCGACAGTGCGCCTGGCCGCGCGCGGCCGCATGCCGTTCGTTGCCCCGGATGTCTTCTTCGAGGGACCGCCGAGTTTGGGATTCGGCAAACCGACGATCACCCTGTCCGAGGACGGCCACGCGGTGGTTCTCGAGGCTCGCGTGATCGGTCTCGAATACATGGAGCCAGCACCAACGAACGGTGTTATCGGACTCGATCTGAAGGCCACGCTGGTTGACGGCCGACGCAGCGCCGAAGCCGAATTCAAGGTCGTCGCCGCTAGCGAAATGCCCGCTCCGTCCGATACGCCAGATGCCGCGCCAGGTATTTTGTTAATTCTTGGTCTCGCGGTGTTGGGCGGGCTAATCCTCAATCTCATGCCCTGCGTGTTGCCGGTGCTATCCATCAAGTTGCTGAGCGTCGTCAAGCATGGCGGCGGCGAACGCCGTGTCGTTCGCGCCAGTTTCATCGCCTCGGCGGCCGGTATCATCAGCGCCTTCATGGTGCTGGCGGGCGCACTGATCGCGCTGAAGGCCAGTGGCATGGCGTTTGGCTGGGGCATCCAGTTTCAGCAGCCCTGGTTCCTCGCGTTGATGGCGGTACTAGTCAGCGTGTTCGCCGCCAATCTGATGGGCTGGTTTGAGTTCCGCCTGCCGGGCGCCATTGCCGACGTTGGCGAACGAGCAGGCCATGTGCGCGGCCTCGGCGGACATTTTCTGCAGGGCGCCTTCGCGACACTGCTGGCAACGCCATGCTCGGCGCCGTTTCTCGGTACCGCCGTCGGTTTTGCGTTGGCGCGGGGCGCACTGGAAATTGCCATGGTCTTCTCCGCATTGGGACTAGGGCTGGCGCTGCCCTACCTCGCCATTGCCGCCATCCCCCGGCTGGCGACCATGATGCCGCGCCCCGGTGCGTGGATGATCATCGTGCGCAGAGTTTTGGGTGTCGCGCTGTGGGCGACGGCGGCCTGGCTGGTTTCCGTGCTGGTCGGCGTCGCCGGCGGCAGCGCGGCGATTGCCGTGATGGTCGGCCTGGTCAGCCTAACCGTATTGTTATGGATGCGCAGTCGTTCGACGTCACCGGGCCTCGCCGTCGGGGCGATCATGGTCGCGATCGCCGTCATCGCCAGTCCGGCCTTGCTGTCCGAAGCACGTAGCACTGTCGCGGCGTCGACGACGGCCTGGCAGCCATTCGATCGAGCATTGATCGCCGATCATGTGCGGGCCGGAAAAACCGTGTTCGTCGACGTCACCGCCGACTGGTGCATCACCTGTCAGGTCAACAAACGCCTGGTACTCGATACAAATGCCGTCCAGCGGGTTCTCGACGGCAAGGACGTGGTGCTGATGCGCGGTGATTGGACTCGCCCCGATCCGGCGATCGCCGAATATCTGGCCTCGTTCGGGCGGTACGGCATCCCTTTCAATGCCGTCTACGGGCCGCATGCACCGGACGGCATCCCGTTGCCGGAACTACTGAGCCAGCATGCGGTGCTCGATGCTCTCGCCACGGCACGTCGTCAGGCCGTCGCCGCGAATTAGTGATCAAGACGAGCCGTCTAAAGGTTTGACATCGAGCCCCAAGACCTTATTTCAGTCTCAACCCACAACTTCGAGGAGGATTTATTTCATGACCATCAAGGCTGGTGACACTATTCCCAACGTCGATTTCGCCGTCATGACCGCCGACGGTCCCGATACGCTGACGTCCAACGACCTGTTCAAGGGTAAGACCGTCGCCATGTTCGGCGTGCCGGGCGCCTTCACGCCCACTTGCTCCGCCAAGCACCTGCCGGGCTTCGTTCAGAATGCCGACGCCTTAAAGGCGAAGGGAATCGACACCATTGCATGCGTGTCGGTTAACGATGCTTTCGTCATGGGCGCGTGGGGCGAAGATCAAAAAGTAGGCGACGCGGTCACCATGGTGGCCGACGGCAGCGCCAAGTTCGCAAAGGCGGCAGGCCTGGAACTCGACCTGACCGAACGCGGCCTCGGCATGCGATGCCAGCGTTTCTCAATGATTGTCGAGGATGGTGTCGTCAAATCCGTGCACGTGGATGCCGCCGGCGTCTTCGAGGCGACCAGCGCCGAAGCGATGCTGAGCGAACTCTAAGAATACTCGCGTAGAAAGTCACACCCAACGAATAGGGCGGGTCCGGATCGGTCCCGCCCTTTTTCGTCTCAGCGATATTTCTCGTGCATTCTGGCGGCGAAGGTAGACGGCCTTAGGCCGTGGCGTTTTTCCAATTCCAAAATTAACCCACTGCGATGCCAATCCTCGACCGCCGTGGCGATGAAGACGCCCAGCGCCGGTTTGCCGCCAGCCACCGCCACCCCCCATGGCGCGACATTGGTGGTCTCGAAAGGCATTTCATAGTTGCGCCAGTCCGGCAGCATCAACACGCCTTGCAAGAAGGCATCGTCAAAGGCGAAGGCGGCACAGCGGCCGCCCTTCAGTGCGCCCAGCGCCGACGCGGTATCGACGAAGCCGACCAGACGGATGCCCACCCGCTCCACCAAATCACGATTGTAAAAGGCACCATGAATGCCGCAGACCGGCTTTCGCGTCAGGGCAGCCCAGGACTTGAACCGGCGGCGTTTTGCGGTGATGGCGTTGGTGCCGGATGCATAGTAGTGGGGCTCGATCATGCGCACTCGGCGGCGGCGCTCTTCGGTATCCGTCAGGGTCGCCACGATGACATCCACCTTGCCGTCTTCCAGCATGCTCAGCCGATTGACCGCGACCACCGGCAGAAACGTCGGGTTAACGCCGAGGCGCGACGCCAAATCCTTGGCCAGGTCAATCTCAAGGCCGACGAGTTCAGCGCCATTCTTGTGGCCGAACGGCGGGTAGTCGGACTTCACACCAAGCCGCAAATTTCCACTCGCCTTGATGTCGCCGAGCGCGTCGGCGCGTAACGACGCAATCGGCGCGGCGGCGAGCAGAATACTCAAGGCGATTGCGATGGATTTCCGCATGGATGTCTCCTGTCGATAACCAGACTATCGACTTCAGACCTCGGCCGCCAACCCCATGCCGGCCCCGCCAGCACATTCCGCGGCATCATACTCCGCCTGCGAACGCCGCGCCTCCTCGACCAGCCAGGTGCGAAACGCGACGACGGTGGGACGTTCCGCGCGCTCGCGCCTGGCAACCAGATAGTAAGCGCGCGTGAACGGGCAGCAAATGTCGAACAAACGCTGAAAACGACCGAGCTTTAGATCCTCCCACACATGCGATGAACGGCCGAGGGCAATGCCCTGCCCTTCGTATGCGGCCTGCAGGGCCATATTTGAATCTGGAAAGCGGGGTCCCTCCGAAATCGCCCGCCGATAAACCTCCTCGGGCACGCCAGCGACATTGAACCAGAATTCCCAACTAGGGACATCGATTTCGTGATGGCGTAGCAAAAGTGGAAAATTGCACAGATCGGTGGGTGATTTCGGCATCCCATGTTCCTCGATGAACCGGGGCCTGCAGACCGGAAAAGCGTACTCCCGCATCAACAGCGATGTGTCGAAGCCCGGGTGATCGCCGCCGCCAAGGTGGATGACGGCGTCCAACGCGTCGTCATCGAGCCGCAATTGATCCTGCACCTTGTTCGATATCCAGACGTCGATATCGGGCTCGGCGTCGCGAAAAGACTGCAAGCGTGGCACTAGCCACTTGATGGCAAAGGTCGGCACCATTTCGACCCGCAAGGCCGTGTGGCCACTGGTATCACGCACACTCTCCAGCGTTTCGTCGAGGCGGCGAAAAAAGTCCCGCGCCACCGCCGCCAATGCCTTGCCCGCCGCCGTCGTCTCCAGCCGCCGAGTGTGGCGATCGAACAGCTTGACCGCCCAAAGATCCTCAAGATGACGAATCTGATGACTGACGGCGCTCTGTGTCACGTTCAGTTCCTCGGCGGCGCGGGTAAAACTGAGATGCCGGCTGACGGCTTCGAGCGCGCGCAGCGTCGCGAGTGGCGGGAGATGCTTCACCATCTGGCCCCAAACCCAAGAAAGTTGATGCCGTTTAATTCATGAATATTTATTCATCTATAACATGATGAATGATCGTTTGTGAAGCATGCAAAGCTCGCATAAGTTGCAATCAACACGAAGCAGCCGAAACCATTCATGAGGAAATTTCGTCATGAGCACGCCTGAAAAAATCCGTAAGCCCCGTTGGTTCCCCGGTCACACGACCGTCCGCGATGCCCATGGCGACGCCGTCGGCCCGGCCATTGGCGGGCGTGAGTACGCGCCCCGCGCCGAAGCCCGCTACAACGCCACCAACACCATGCGATGGAGCCTCGGCATCACCTGAAGGAAGTTCGATACCCCCATCGATCTCTCGGATACCCTCTCAAACTTCCCTGTGGCGCTCCCCGTCACATCCCGCCGGGCCCTCAACGCCCGGCGGTTTTTTTATGCGCGGCTTGCCGCCGCTTCCTGTGCGGCGTCGCGTGCCAGCGCATCGGCGCGTTCGTTTTCGGGGTGGCCGGCGTGACCCTTGACCCAGTGCCACGTGACATCCCGCACCGCCACCTGGTCGTCCAGCAAACGCCACAAATCCTCATTCTTCACCGGCTTCTTCGCCGCGGTTCTCCAGCCATTGCGCTTCCAGCCGCTGATCCAGCGGGTGATGCCGTCACGCACGTACGTGCTGTCCGTATAGACCGCCGCCGCGCGACCCTGCTTGACCGCCGCCAACCCTTCGATCGCCGCCATCAATTCCATGCGATTGTTGGTGGTTTGAGCATCGCCGCCCGCGAGTTCCTTTTCATGCCCGCGCCAGCGCAACACGACGCCCCAACCGCCCGGGCCCGGATTCCCAGAACACGCCCCATCGGTATAAATCTCGACCCGCTCAACCGACATGACTCAATCCAATCCGTAGGCGCCGGGCTCGTCGACGGTGGCATGAAATCGAAACCGATCCCAATATTCCAGGGGGTCCTTGGGTGTCACCAGCGCGTGCTCGGGCGTATTGAACCAATCGAATAGCCGGGTCACCAGGAAACGCATCGCGGCACCGCGCGCCAGAGTTGGCAGGGCGTCGCGTTCGGCGGCTGAAAACTCCCGCACGCGACCATAACCATTGAGCAGTCGCCGTGCCTTCGTAATATTAAAACTGAGGTCTTTCTCGAAACACCAGGCATTCAGGCAGATGGCCACGTCATAGGCGAAGGCATCGGTACAGGCGAAATAGAAATCGATGATTCCGGAAACCCGCCCGGAGCGAAAAAACACGTTATCGGGAAATAAATCGGCGTGAATGGCGCCGATGGGTAGCGACTTGGGCCAATCCACGTCCAACGCGTCGAGAGCACGTCGCACGTCGTCGTACAGACCGGGACGCAATTCATCGACCGCCTGGCCTGTCTCTTCGAGGATCGGCCGCCAATCCTCGACACCCAGGCCATTGACCCGCGCCTGATCGAAGTCAGCGCCGGCCAGATGCAGCCGCGCCAAGGCTTCGCCGATTTCCGCGCAGTGGTCCGGCTCGATTCGACGCGGCCACATACCGGGCAGAAACGTGAAGATCGCGGCGGTACGGTCATTGAGTTGGCGCAGTGGCCGCCCGTCGCGCCCCGCGACGGGTGTCGGGCAAGGAACACCGACGGCCGCCAGATGCTCCATCAAACCAAGGAAATAAGGCAGATCGGCGACGCTGACGCGGCGTTCATACAACGTCAGGATGAACGGGCCGCTGGTCGTGGTCAGGGCGAAATTGGAATTCTCAATGCCCTCGGCGATGCCGACGCACGACAGCGCCTCGCCCAACGCATATTGAGCCAGAAAACCATCGACATCCTCGCCGCTAACATCCGTATAAACCGCCATGGGGGCGTTGTATCGACTGTGGCGGCGACGGCCAAGGCGAAAGCGCCGGCCCGCCCTTTCTGTGATGCGCCGCATTGCGCGGGAAACGCCATTGGACGATAGTCGGCGCATGGACCGTCAGACCTCGGACTCGACCGTCGGCACCGCGCGACGAACTGCGCGCGAACGGCAAATTATCGCGTTTTTCGGCGTAATCGCCCTGCTATTCATAGCCGGCGGCGAGGCCCAAGCCCGCCTGGCGCCATTGCCTGAAGAAAGCATCGTCGCGCCAACCGACAATCGGGTCAGTGAACTGGTCCGTCGGGTGCAGAACGCGCTGACCAAGCTCGGCCTTTATGTGGGCCCGGAAGACGGCCGCCTGTCACCGGCGACCGTCGGCGCCATTCGAATTTATCAGCGTAGTACCGGCCTGGAGGTCGATGGACGCGCAACCAAGGATCTCGGCGACCATATGTTTTACACACTCGGCGTGCGACGCTTATTGCGCCGACTCGACGTGGTCCGCCGAGAGGGTAAAAGCACGGCGCGCGACAAATTGATGAGCCATCCAGCGACCCGGGATCTGATCACTGGCGCCGACGAAACGCCGGTCGCGAAAGCTGGGCGGGACCCGGCCCCCTGTTTCCGCTCACCGACCGTTCGCTGCCTGTTGGACGAGGCTCGGGAATCGTCAAAAGCGGTATTCAAGGCTGAGCTGCGCGACTGGGCGCTCGGCGAGGTGTTGATCGCCGAAGCCCGCGCCGGACTCGGTGTGCAGGCTATGGAAACGGCATCGCGAATCAAGGATCCGCGTCTCATCCTGGTTGCATTGCGCGACATCGCCGAGGCGCAGGCCGCCGGCGGCCATCCAAAAGACGCCCTGGCGGCGGCGGCGATCATCCCGGACCCGGATAAGAACGCGGAGGCACTGCTCGCCATCGCACGGCTTCAGCTGCAACGCGGCGACGCCGCCGACGCTCGGGCCACGCTAACCCTCCTAAGCGGCACACTGGATGCCATGGATGATCCCGTCGCCCGCATTCACCACCTGGCTCGATCGGCAGTGTTGTTTTCAGCGTCAGGTGACGGGGCGGCCGCTAAATCAGCCCTCGCCACCGCCGAAACCGAGGCCCGCAACCTCGCCGATAAATGGCGCGGGATGGCACTGCGCCACGTCGCCTCGGCGCTCGCGGACATGCGGGACACCCATGGCGCGCTGGTCATACTGGAAGACGTGGGCAATGCCGCCGACCGAGTGCCGGTACTGATGACGGCGGCCGAGGCACAGGCCCGTGCTGGCGACATGGCGGCCGCGTTGACGACGGCGAACAGTATCGGCCCCCTACGCTACCGTGCCATGGTGTTGGGGAAAATCGCCATTCTGCAAGCGGCCGCTGGCGACGAAAAAGCGGCGGCGGCCACACTGGCAACCGCCATGGCCGCCGTCAGCGACATCAAGCGTCCCTACGCACGATCCTACGCCATCAGCCGTATCGTCATTGCCATGCTGCGCATCATCGCCACCATGAATGAAAGCGTGCCGCCGACGATCGATTTCAATACGGCGATCGAGGCGGCGGGCCGTATCGAGGATACGCGGCTGCGCGCCCACGCCCTGTGGCGCATTCATGCCGATCAGATACGATCGGGTGACGCCAGCACGACGGCGGCCTTGGCTGAAGAGGCAACGGCGGCCATTACCGGTGATCTGAGTCGGGTCTGGATGTTTACGGAACTCGCCAGCGAGCATGCACTGGGAGGTAACAGTGCCGGTGGGTGGACGAGCTTTGGCCAGGCACTAAGGTACGCCGAGGAAATCGGCAATCCCTGGGCACGGACGCGCGCGACGGCGAAACTGGCAACGACATTGATCCAGCTTGTCGGTTCTGGCCCGGCATCAAGACCGCCGCATTGATCGCGCCCGCTTGCCGGCCACAGCGGCCTCCTCTACAGTCGCGCCCGCGTATCGCAACCGAAGGACGACGCCATGAGCGACCCAAAAATTGCCCAGAAGGAGCCCTATGCGGTTGAGGTTCAGGAAGGACGCCGGTACGCGTGGTGTTCCTGCGGCCATTCAAAGTCACAGCCGTATTGCGACGGTAGCCATACGGCTGTCGGCATGCTGCCCGTCGTGTTCGAGGCCAAGGAAACCGGGACAGTTTACCTGTGTGGCTGCAAGCGAACCGATGGCCAGCCTTATTGCGATGGCACCCATTCATCGTTGTAGATCAGGAGCGGTCGCGTGAGCACGGGTATGGTCTGGCGCCGCCTCGCGGCTGTCGCGCTGATTTCGGGGCTGAGCGCCTGCGACACAGTCAGCAACATCACCAATGTTTTCGAGGAGCCGGTCCTACTGCCATGCCCAACCTACGTCATCCCGGCCGATTCTGCGCAGATTGTCGCCTTTCGAGCAGGAACGGGGCGGGATCTGATTGACGTCGAGTTTTCGGGCCGCATCGTCAACATGCAGACCGCCTGCAAATATTCCATCAATCGCGATACCAATGCCGGCCACGTGGATGTCGACATGGCGGTGCAAATGGAGGTTGAACGAGGCCCCGCCAACCGGAACCGGCAAGCCGCCTATCCATTCTTTATTGCCGTGACCGACGCGGACAAGAATATCCTCTATCGCGAGGAGTTGTCGTTGCGCGTAAGTTTTGCCGGTAATCAGAACCGACAATCCATCACGGCGGAGAAGGTCGTCTTGGAAGTCCCGCTGAAGGCCGGACAGGATGGCCGCAATTTCCTACTATTTACCGGGTTCGTATTGAACCGCGAGCAGCTTGAGTACAATCGCAAGCTCCGCGCCTCGCGGCTGCGGAGCCAATGAACGACACCGGTTGACCGCGTCGACGGACACGTGTGATAGTTTAGGTAGTCCCCATGGGGCATCCTCGCAATACCACTGCGGGAGAGATCGATCTGATCGGCACAAGAGCCGGCTGAATCGACGCCGAAGGAGCAACCGCCCCGGAAACTCTCAGGCATGCAGGACCGTAGTGGGATGAGGCTCTGGAAAGTGAGCGTCCGGTAACAAGATCGATCGATCTGGACGCTCCACCGAAGATGTAAACTGGCCGCGGTGTCTCATGAGATGCCCTTCACGGTGAGTGAATCTTTCAGGTTTGGAGACAGAGGGGGCGAGTACCGCAAGGGCAGTTGGCCGGTTGGTCGGCGGCATCGGGCGGAGGTCGCCACTGCTGACTCTGGAGTAGAGCCTCGTGAATGCCAAAGCCGAAGACCCCACCGATCTTTTGACGACCCCGCTTGATGGCTTTCATCGGCGACACCAAGCCAAGATGGTACCTTTTGCCGGTCACGCCATGCCGATTCAGTATGAACCCGGCATCATGGCTGAACACCGCCATACCCGCGCCCAGGCCGGTCTGTTCGACGTCTCCCACATGGGCCAGGCATTCATTCACGGCGGCGACGGTGCAGTAGCAGCCTTGGAACGCGTCGTCCCGGGCGACATTGCCGGCCTTGCGCCTGGTCATGTGCGCTACACCATGTTCACCAACGATGCCGGTGGCATCCTCGACGATCTGATGGTCACCAATCTGGGTGACCGCTTGTTCGTGGTCGTCAATGCATCGCGCCGGGATCATGATTTCGGCCTGTTGGCCGAAACACTAGCCGACGACGGGGAACTGGAACTTCGCCAGGACCACGCGTTGATCGCGCTGCAGGGACCAGCCGCGGCCGATGTGCTGCACGAGCTGGCCGCGCCAGCCCGCTTGATGAGTTTCATGAGCGCCGCGGAACTGCATATTAATGTTGTCCCGTGCCTGATCACGCGCTCCGGTTATACGGGCGAGGACGGGTATGAAATCTCGGTCCCCGCCGATGCCGCCGAAGACCTTGCCGAGCTGCTGGCCGGTGATGAGCGGGTCATGCCCATCGGATTGGGCGCGCGAGATACGCTGCGCCTGGAAGCCGGGCTCTGCCTGTACGGAAACGACATCGACGAAACCACGACCCCGATCGAGGCGGGCCTGCGCTGGACCATCGGCCCCCGACGCCGCGAACAAGGCGGCTTCGCCGGTGCCGACGTCATACTTGGCCAAATCGCCAATGGACCGGAACGACGACGCGTCGGCTTGAAACCCGATGGCGCCGCACCGGCACGCGAGGGCACCGAGATCGCGACGAAATCCGGCAACATCATCGGGCACGTCACATCGGGGGGATTCGGTCCCAGCGTCGACGGCCCCATCGCCATGGGTTACGTCACTGCCGAGCATGCGGCGATCGACACCGAGGTCGATCTGTTGGTGCGCGGCAAACCGCGCCCTGGCCGCATCGTCCGGATGCCATTCACCGAACATCACTACTTCAAGGGCTGAGCCCGTTACCAATGGAACAACAGGGGAGATCATGATGACCACCAAATATTCCGAAAACCATGAGTGGGTTTCCGTTGATGGAGATATCGGGACCGTCGGCATCACCGAGCACGCGCAGGAACAACTGGGCGAGTTGGTATTTGTCGAACTTCCCGAGATCGGCAAATCGCTGGCCATGGGCGATGAAGCGGCGGTCATCGAGTCGGTGAAGGCGGCAAGCGAAATTTATGCCCCCGTTTCCGGCGAGATTACGGAGGTCAACGACGACCTAGACGGCGCGCCGACCCGTATTAATGACGACGCCGAGGGCGAAGGTTGGATATTCAAGATCAGCATCGCCGACGCCGCTGAACTCGATGAACTGATGGACGCCAACGAATACAAGAAGTTCGCCGCCGAGAACTAAGCCGCGTCCATCCATTGTCGCGCCGATTAGGGAGCACACCATGTCCGACAGCCCGAGCCTTGAAGATCTTGCCTATACAGAAGAGTTTCAACACCGCCATATCGGCCCCGGCGAGAACGAAATCGCGGAGATGCTGGAGGTTGTCGGCGCCGACAGCCTGGAGGCCTTGATCGACGCTGCCGTGCCTCCGGTGATTCGAACGGACGAGCCGCTCGATTTCGAACCGATGACCGAGGCCGAACTGATGGCCGATATGCACGCCCTCGAGGCCCGCAACCGCGTCATGAAATCGCTGATTGGGCTTGGCTACCATGACACGCACACGCCATCGGTGATCCTGCGCAACGTGATCGAAAACCCCGGCTGGTACACGGCCTACACACCCTATCAGGCGGAAATCAGCCAAGGACGTCTGGAAGCATTGCTCAACTATCAGCAGTTGGTCATGGACTTAACGGGCACCGAACTGGCCAATGCCTCGCTGTTGGATGAGGCGACGGCGGCGGCCGAGGCCATGACGCTGATGAAGCGCGTCGGCAAGTCGAAGAGCGATCGGTTGTTCGTCGCCGCCGATTGTCTGCCGCAAACCATCGCCGTCATCAAGACCCGGGCGGAACCGCTTGGCATTGAGGTCGTGGTCGGCGATCCACTCAGGGATATCGACCCCGAGATGTACTTTGGCGCCGTTCTGCAGTATCCGACCGTCGACGGAGAACTGCCGGACTACGCGCCTTTGGTCGATAGCCTGCACGACGCCGGTGGGCTGGTCACCGTGGCGACCGATTTGCTAGCACTGGCCGTGGTTGCGCCCCCCGGCGAATGGGGTGCCGACATCGTCGTCGGCTCGTCGCAGCGCTTCGGGGTGCCGCCCGGGTTCGGCGGCCCGCACGCCGCCTTCATGGGTACACGCGAGGCCTACAAACGGTCGGTGCCAGGCCGCATCATCGGCGTATCCGTCGATGCCCAGGGGCGCCAGGCGTTCCGCATGGCGCTGCAAACGCGCGAGCAGCACATTCGCCGCGAAAAGGCGACCAGCAACATCTGCACGGCACAAGTGCTGCTGGCGAACGTCGCCGGATTCTTTGCCGTTTATCACGGCCCCGACGGCATTCGGCGCATCGCAGAGCGTGTTCACCGGCTGACGTCCGCCCTGGCCCATGGCCTCGCCGGGGATGGGATCGAGATCGTCAACAAATCCTGGTTCGACAGCATCGTGATCGACGTCGGCACGGCCAAGACTGCGGCCGCCGTGCATCGCCGCGCCGTCGATGCCGGTTTCAATCTGCGCCATATGGACGGCAGCCGTATCGGCCTTGCGCTCAACGAGATCATTACCACGGAAGATGTCGTCAACCTACTGGAACTGATCAGCGACGGCGCTGTCTCCGAAATTGATGACGCCGGCGCGCCGGACGGAATTCCCGCCGCCCTGCGCCGAACATCGGATTACCTGACCCACCCGGTGTTCCATGAACATCGCTCGGAAACGGCAATGATGCGCTATCTGCGCCGCCTAGAGGAAAAGGACCTGGCCCTCAACCGCGCCATGATTCCGCTTGGCTCGTGCACCATGAAGCTCAATGCCGCGAGCGAGATGATTCCCATCACCTGGCCAGGTTTCGGCCAGAAACACCCGTTCGCGCCGCTTGATCAGTGCGAAGGCCTAATGGACCTAATTCGGCGCTTCGAGGCTATGCTGATCGACATCACCGGCTTCCACGCCGTATCGCTACAACCCAATGCGGGGTCGCAGGGAGAGTATGCGGGCCTGTTGACCATTCGCCACTATCACCACAGCCGTGGCGACGACCACCGAAACGTCTGCCTGATTCCGTCTTCCGCCCACGGCACCAACCCGGCATCGGCGGTGATGGCCAACATGCGCGTCGTCATCGTTGAATGCAGCGATAACGGCGACATCTCTCTCAATGACCTGCGAGCCAAGACAACCGAACATGCCGACAACCTTGCCGCCCTGATGGTCACCTACCCGTCGACCCACGGTGTGTTCGAGGAAGGTATTCGCGACATCTGTACCGTCGTGCACGACGCCGGTGGCCTCGTCTATATGGATGGCGCCAACCTGCAGGCCCTCGTCGGCATCTGCAAACCCGGCCATATCGGCCCCGACGTCATGCACATGAATTTGCATAAAACCTTCTGCATCCCGCATGGCGGTGGTGGTCCCGGCGTCGGCCCCATCGGCGTCGTCGAGCGCTTGGCGCCATTCCTGCCTGGTCACCCGCTGGTCCCGGAAGCGGGGCCGCCGTGCACCCCCGACGGCGGCATCGGCGCCATCGCTGCCGCCCCCTGGGGCTCGGCCAGCATTCTGCCAATTTCCTACGCCTACATCGCCATGATGGGCGGTGCGGGCCTGACACGCGCGACCCAGGTGGCCATCCTCAGCGCCAACTATGTCGCCAAGCGCCTCGCCGGCCACTACGACATTCTCTACACCGGCCCTGGTGGCTTTGTCGCTCACGAGTGCATCATCGACACCCGTCCGATTCAGGATGCCGCGAATCTGACGGTCGACGATATCGCCAAGCGATTGATGGATTACGGCTTCCATAGCCCGACCATGTCATGGCCGGTGATGCACACATTGATGATGGAGCCGACAGAGTCGGAACCGAAGGAAGAACTGGACCGTTTCATCGATGCCATGATCGGCATTCACGATGAGGCGCAGAAGATTGCCGCTGGAGACTGGCCCGTCGATGACAACCCGCTGATCAATTCACCCCACACCTTGGACATCGTTGCCGGCGATACCTGGGAGCATCCCTACAGCCGCGCGGTCGCCGGTTTTCCGGCCGCTGGCCTGGCGGAATCAAAGTACTGGCCCGCCGTCGGCCGCATCGACAACGCTCACGGCGACCGCAATCTGGTGTGCTCATGTCCGGCGATCGACGATTATCGGGATGCGGCGGAATAAAGCATCGTCAATTGTCGATCAAACGGTAGAGAACCGGCGCACCGAGCATGAAATGCGTCCGCTTCCAGCGTCCGATTTCTTCAAGGCGCGCAGTCCCGCATCGGGCCAGAACTGAATGGCAGAGTGTCGCCGCGACCGTTGCTGTGATGGTGGGGGCCAAATCCCTGTCATTGGCAAGGATGAACAGCGGGCGAGCCTTGTCGAGGACCAGCCTGCGGTCGCGAATGTAGTCGTCCAACGTTCCCGCCTGCTTGCGCCGCGCCAACAGGTCAAGGGGTTTGAAGATCGTGATTTCGCCCACGGGCCGCGTACGCAATGCCTGAAACCGTTGGCCGATAGCCGTGTTCAACGGAACCAGATTAACCTGTCCGGGCAACAGACGCTCGATATCGGCGGTCATTGCTTTTTGCAGGCCTCGGCTATCGAGGCTCTTGCCCCAGAATAATGTGCGTTCCGGATTTATCAGGCGCGGGACATCGCGAGTTGCGTGGCCCGCGAACACCATGACCGCCGCCAATGCCATGACCACGGCCGGGCCAGGCAAACGACCATCGCGAGAGCGCAATCCGGCGAGCGCCTCGACCATTGCAACACCGACGCCGAGAGCCAGCATTGGCACCACGTAAGCCGCCGTGCGGTCGTACTGGGTGACGATCGGCAACAACACGCAAATCAGGAATTGCAACGCAACAAACACCAGCGGAACCCGCACTCGATAGCGCATGGCGAGCATCAAAAGTCCGGCCGCGCCGAGCAGCAACCCAGCACCCGAGAACACGCCGTCCATGGCCTCGAGCCAACCCCAGGCCCGTGCCGGCAGATAGGCCCAGTAATCTCCGCTCGGATCCCTGAACGCCTCCACCAAAAGTGCCGAAAAATCCTGCTTGTTGGGAATTCCCAGTCCGCGCGCCTTGGTCACGGCGACGAGGACCAACGGCGGGATCAGACCAACGATAATCCAACAGCCATACCTGAAGGCCCGCGCGATGCGGGTGGAAAACGGCCCGGTACCCGATACTAAAACCGCAACCACCGCCGTCGTCGGCACGAATAGGACATTCGCGTGGTTGCTATAGATGGCGATCAGCGACGCCGTGACGGCCCAGCCCAGCGCGCGCCGATCATCACCCTTGGCAACCCAGCAGGCGACGACTGCCATCGCCCCGACCATCAACGCGACCGCTACATTATGAACGCTAAACGCCGCGAATATATTGAGGAACGAATTCATCGCCACCAGAGAGGCACTGGCGGCGCCCATCGCAATGGCTCGCGACCGCGATATCCCGGGCAAGGCCAATGGAAACAGTCCAACGGCAACGATGACCAACCCCGCGGATATCACCGTGACTCCCAGCTGAGCGGCGAATCCGGTTCCGGTAAAGAGCATCACCGCGGCTAACAGGCTCACGGTCACGACCATGAAAATGTGCTGGTGACCAGTATAGATCGGCTTCAACACCACGTTGAGAAAGCTTCGCTCATCCGCTTCCAATGACTTTAACCAACTGGCATCGGGCAAGGGCATCGGAAGTGCACGCTCGGCGTCATGGATATTCTGCAACCAGACCATGATCGCCGCCTGATCGGCGCGCAGATCGATGTCGTCGAATGTATGAAAACGCCACACGGAAACGGCCACCGCCACCGCGATCAGAAGTAACACATAGGCGCGCAAGAGGACTCGCGGCGACGATTCAGCGGACATGTCAGAAATCTTAAAAATCCTCGTAGTATTCCTGGATACGGAGTTCGCCTGCATTACAGGGCGGTCGCTCCCGTGCGGCGACGCGGATGAACCCGCCGTCCTTACTCGGCGGCGCAACGCCGGCGATTTCCAAAATCAACTTGCGGCGGATCGCTCGGGCGAAGTCACTGAAACCGTTGGCGACGATCAGAAATGCCCCCGTGCCGCCGATTACGCAATCCTGGTAATAGAGGTCCAGGTTCTTGATCGGTGCCAGACCGAAGCGGCTTATACGATCGTTCACGATGGGCAAGCCATTTATTGTGATGCCGGCGTCAATCGTCCGCTTGCGTGCCTTCAGCACGAATTCTCCGTGATTGTTGGCGCCGTCGCCGGAGATATCGATGACCCGCCGGCGGCCTTGATGCGGGCTGCTCGCCAGCAACTCTCGGCCGAAGTCCATGGCATTGGAAATCGAGGTCCAGAGTGCCGTGGTCAGCGGCGCCGCAGCCACGGCATCGGCGAACGCGACGGCACTGGCATCATCACGCACCACGCGCCAGTCAACGATAAGGTCGCCATGCTGGGTTCCCGCCCACTCCATAAAGGCCACGGCGATGCGGCCGCGGCGTCCGCCCTGAATGGTGCGGATGACCCGTTGGTCACGAAACGCCGCGACTAGGCCATCACGCTGCAACTGTGCTTCCTCGGCATCGACGCTGCCCGACACATCGACGGCAAGCACCAGTTCAAGATCAACCAGTTCAGCCCGCGCCGACGGCGTACCGGCGACAATCAACTGTGCGCCCAACAACAGGATCAGTAGCTTTTTCCGAACAAACATGACGTCATTTAACGGCTCGCACCGGGCGAGGTAAACGCCTATCTATGTGAGACAAAATAAGGGAACCATTGCCATGAACCACGACCGCGTCCGCGCCATTGTTTGCGACACCTTTGGGAGTATTGTCGACTGGCGCACCAGCGTCGCCAGCGAGGCACGCGACGTTGCCGCCAGCCTGGGGATAGACGACTTCAATGGCGAAGCTTTCGCCGAAGCCTGGCGGGCGGGCTACCAACCCGCCATGTCGGCGGTGCGCGACGGCAGCCGGCCTTGGACGCCGCTCGATGTACTTCACCGCGAGCGACTCGACGAAATTGCGCCGGAATTCGGCCTCGATGGTCTCGGTGATGCCGCCCGCGACGAGTTCACCCGCGCCTGGTACCGGCTTGACCCGTGGCCCGATTCCGTCGTCGGCCTGACCCGGCTTTCAAAACGTTACGTGATGGGCACACTGTCCAATGGTGGCCTCATGCTGCTCGCCTCGATGGCAAAACGGGCCGGTTTGCCGTGGGACTGCATTCTCTCCTCCGACCTGTTCAAGGCCTACAAACCGGCCCCCGCCACCTATCTCGGCGCCCTCGAACTGCTCGGCAACGGCGAACCGGGATCGGTGATGTTGCTGGCCGCGCACAACGGCGACCTCGCCCACGCCCGCAAACACGGCATGGCGACCGCCTTCGTCGCCCGGCCAACCGAATATGGACTGAACCAGACGACGGACCTCGTCGCCGAACAGGATTGGGACGTGATCGGTGATAGCGTCGAGGAAATTGCTGGAAAACTCGGACTATGACCGCCTCAAACCCACCATTCACCGCGCTGGGCCTCGATCACGTGGTCATTCGAGCCGCCGGCGTCGGAACTCTCGTGCAGTTTTACGAAACCGTGCTCGGATTTCCCATCGAACGCACTATCGATCGCTTGGGCCTGTTCCAGTTGCGCGCCGGTCGAACGCTGATCGACATCGTTGATGCCGGCGGTGAAATCGGCCGCCAGGGCGGCGCCGCGCCGGGCGCCGAAGGTCGCAACATGGATCATTTTTGCCTGCGCATCGAACCTTGGGACGAAAAGGCTATCCGTGATCACTTGGCCGCCCACGGTGTCGAAACCGGCCCCGCCGAACAACGCTATGGTGCTGATGGGACTGGCCCATCGATCTATTTTAGTGACCCCGAAGGCAATACCATTGAATTCAAGGGACCGCCGGAAGACGAAACCTAACCGACATAGCCCAATGGCAATTCGGTTGAATACTTGATCTCCTCCATGGCGAAGGCGGAACTGACGTCGGAAAATTCGGCGGCCTTGATAAGGCGTTTATAGACCGCATCGTAAGCCGCGATATCCGGCACGACGATCTTCAGCAAATAATCCACATCGCCCGACATGCGGTAAAATTCGACCACCTCATCGATACGGGCAACATTGTCGGCGAATTCGTCGAGCCATTCGTGGCTGTGGCGGCCGGCCTTGAGGCTAACATAGACCGTCACGCCGACATTGAGGCTGGTCCGGTCTAGCAAAGCAACGCGGCTTCGTATGACCCCAGCTTTTTCCAAATTCTGAATGCGGCGCCAGCAGGGCGTTGTCGATAACCCGACCTGGTCCGCGATATCGGAAACCGAAAGAGACGCATCGCGCTGTAGGAGCGTCAAGATGCGCCTGTCTATGCCGTCGAGTTTAATTTCTATAATTTTCATATATTATAGAAAAATATTCTATTAATCTTCAACTATAAACAAATTTCGCAAACAAATTTC
>JAYOFM010000039.1:0-11108 GCA_038117225.1 Rhodospirillales bacterium | reverse complement strand
AAACAAATTTCGCAAACAAATTTCATCGTCACGCGTCTATGATCCCTCTCATTGAGACCGCGCAACGCAGCGCTTTCAAAATCAACCGACATAATCCGCGGAGACAACCATGACCACTCTCAAGACCTTGTTCACCGAGCACCCCGCCTCCGTCGATGAAAGCTACGGCGAGCATCTTGGTGTCGCGTTATGGTTTGCTTGGAAGCTGTTCGGCGCATCCATGGCGGCGCTGGTGCACGCCTTTCTGCCCTTCCTGTTCGTCAAGACCGGCAGCATTGCCATCACGGAACTGCACGACCGCATGGTGATCAATCGTCACCGCGACGCCGCGGCCAGTAGTGCCGGCGTGAACGCCCGCGCCTAAAGGAAATCGCTGCCACCCTCGCCGTAATTCTCGTCGTCCTCGCCGAACAGCTGATCGACGTAGGAAAACTCCTTTCGCAGCCCACGCCGCTCCAGCAGTTTCTGTTGGGCGCCACGGGGGAAGTCGGTAAACAGCAAGATCTTCTTCTCGATCAACAGTTCGATCAAATCCTCAAGCACGCGGGCCAGCGCGATGTCCGATTGCATCCACTGGTCGGGCAGCATCGCCCCTGGCGCGCTGCGTTGCAGGAAGGCGATCAGTCCGGCGTCATCCGCCGCCACTTCCTCGGTTCCCTGAACAGGCTGTTCATAGACTGCCTGTACGTTGCCGTCGGCATCGCGGTAGACAAAAGGCATGGCGGCGGCTCCTGGTCGACGTACCCGAATCCGTAGTCTAGCGTATTTTAGACCGCCGTGGAGTCGGCAGGCGCACGCACGCCCTGACGGCGCGCCGCCGCCACCAGCAGCAGTCCTGCGAGACTTCCAACCGCCAACCAACCGTAGGCATGGGCATAGCTGCCCGTGAGTTCGTGCACTAACGTGAACAGCGGCGGCCCGGCGAAGACGCCGATGAATGTCGGCACCATGACGCCGGCGGTGGCATTGCCGGCACGACCCGTTGGCGCTCGACGCGCCACCTCGGCTTGCGACACGCCGTTCCAGCCGACTGCGCTGGCGCCCAGCAACGCGAAGATGGCGATCACCAGCACGGGGGAACTGGTCGCCGACAAGGTTACACAGGCCAAGGCACCGCCACTGGCGATGACGGCGACGATCATGAGCGTCCGTGAGCCATCGCCCAGGCGGTCCGCGACCAGGCCCCAGAACATGCGCCCGCCGACACCGCCAGCCTGATGTGCCGCCAAAATGGTGCCGGCAACAACGAGGCCATATTCCAGTTCGTCCACCAGCATCGCAACGACGAACGTGGTGACGGATAGCTGAACCGCCGCGAAGCAGCCGGAGGCACCTGCGAGGCTGCGCAACGCCCGGTCCCGCCACACTAGCCCCAGGTCGGCGAACGGCCGACGGAATACCGGAAAATCAGGCTCCCGGTCATCATCGAAATGGTCACGAACCCCCTGCAAGACCACCAGCCACATCAGGCAAGCGCCACCGCAAACCAGCAGCGCGGACCAGATGCCCATTCCAACGGCGAGCGGTGGCGCGATAAGACCCGCGAGCACGCCACCGAGAGGCTGCCCGGCCTGTTTGACGGAAAAAATAATGTTGCGCCGTTCCGGCCGCGCCAGCCGGATCAGCACGTGCGCCGCCGATGGATTGGTGCAGCCATAACCGAAGCCAACCAGTACGGTGCCGACAACAACCGCGGTGATCGCGGGCACGGCGATCAACAGGGTGCCGGCCGCCGTCAAAACCAAGGCCATCTGGCTGGTTCGCACACCACCCCATCGTCGAACCAGACCGCCGCCGAAAAACGACAAGCCCGTCGCCGCCGCATAAGCGAGACTGATCTGAAGTCCGATCCACGCCGTCGGCACGTCAAGCGCGCGGGCCAGCGCCGGCGCCAGCGCCGCCGGTGTCAGCGTCGCCATGGTGACCAACGCCTGCACGACGGTAACGCCAATGATGGCGCGCCTCGCCAGTGGTCCGCCGCTGCCTGATTGACCTTCCTCGCCGTCAGCCGCAGCCACGCGCATTTCCTCCCATCCCCGCTTGTTGCCCCAACCTACCGGTTGGGCCGGCCGGGGAGAAGAAAAAGGATGCTTGCGGCGTGAGCGTTTGCGAACATCCCTCGTATGACTATCCGGTACGGCTCCATCATCTTCGCAGCGGTCCTGCCGATGCTCGTCTCCTGCGCAGAGGTGCCGCCGCCGGTCACGAAGGTGTTGGCGCCCGAGATCCCCGCCCAGATCGGCTACATCGTCATCGACCTCGCCGACGACAAGGTTCTGGCGGCGCGCGAGCCAGATCGGCTTTTCATCCCGGCATCGACGGTGAAACTGCTGACCACCTTCACTGCACTCCGCGTGCTCGGCCCCGATTACAGATTTCAGACCGCCATCCAAGCTGCCGGGCAAGTGCGCGGCGATACGGTTACGGGTGATCTGGTGCTGGTCGGCGGCGGCGATCCGCTGCTCGGTTATGGTGATCTGATGGGTCTGGCAACGCGCCTGCATGACCTCGGCATCCGGCGCGTCGACGGGCGCTTTCTGTATGACGAAACCTGGGCACCTGCCATCCCCGCCATCGATGCGGACCAACCCATCGACGCCCCCTACAACGCCGGCGTCGGCGCGCTTTCCCTGAATTTCAACAGGAGTAGATTGACGTGGCCAGAACGGGCCGATGGAAAGGCGGCAATGCCATTCATGACGCCACCGGTATCCGATGCCGCATCCCCTGGCCTGCTGCGAAGTCCGGCACCGGAAGGGATGAACGCGCACTGGGACGGCGAACGCTGGCTGGCCAACGACGGTGGCGGCGACGGTGGCAGTGCCGAGGTTCCCGTTCGCAAGCCGGGGCTCGCGACGGCGCTTATCTTTCGCGCCATCGCTGGCAGTCTCGGCCTCGATTTACCAACGCCGGAACCAGGCAAGTCACCGCCCGAGGCCGTAACGCTGGCGCGGCTAGCCAGCGCGCCGCTCGCCGACGTGGCGCGCCAGAGCCTGGAATATTCCAACAACGTGGTCGCCGAACTGATCGGCCTGGCGACGGCCCGCGCCACAGGCGTCGAACCGCCCGTTCCGGCGTCTTCCGCCACACAAGTGTCCGCTTTGCTTCGCGGCTGGATGCCGGACACGGATTGGAACGGGTTTCATCTCGCTAATCTGTCGGGCCTCAGCGCCGCGTCCCGTGTCACGCCGCGCCAGATGGTCAATGTTCTGCGGTACGCGGACGCCCGGCGGTTCGGCGGCTGGCCATTTCGCGCCCTGTTACCCACCGCCGGGCAACAGGATGCTTTCCGGCGTCGTTTTCGTGGTCCCGCGACGGCGCTCAGGGTCTGGGCGAAATCCGGCACCATGAACTATGCATCAGGCTTGGTCGGCTATCTGCTGACTGCCAAGGGCCGCCGCCTGGCGTTCGCCCTTTACGCCGGTGATGGGCCGCGCCGCCGCGCCTATGATGCCGACCCCGCGCGACAGAGTAGCACCAGCCAGCGGCGGGCCCGGGCCTGGACGCGGGCGGCGGAAGCAAACCACGAAGCCCTCGTCACATCCTGGCTTTCGACGTATTAAGACGCATGCGCTTTCGCGACGACGGTCTGACGTGAACGACATTCCGGTCCACCCGGATGTTGAGACGGCGCGTCAGCATCTTCATGCCGATCGAATCACCGAGGCCGAGGTTCTGTTGCGCGCCGTTCTGGCCGATGCCCCGGACGATGCCGAGGCCTTGCACCTGATGGCTGTGGCGCGGCTCAAGGCCGGTGATATTTCCGCCGCCATCGATTATGCGGAACGGGCGGCCAACCTGGCACCAACGGCTATTGTTCTGAACACCCTCGGCAGTCTCCGCCTGCGCGGTGGCGACCACTCGGGGGCACAGGCGGCGTTCACCGATGCCCTGGCGCGCGACGCGGATTTCATCGAAGCCCGGTTGAACCTGGCCGACTCTCTGGCGGCCGGTTTCGACATGGCAGCGGCCGAACGGCACTACCGGCTGGCACTCGATGTGGCGCCGGACGACATCGACGCCTTGAACAATCTGGCATCCTTGCTGATAGAAACGGAGCGCCGACCGGAAGCTCATGAATTGCTGCAGCGGGCCGCCATCGGCACACCGAATTCCATCGCCGTGCTCGCCAATCTGGCCAACAACGCGGAACGCCTGGGTCGCGTCGATGACGCTCGCGATGCCGCGACGCGTCTTGCCGATCTGGATCCCAAGAATCCCGTCGCCGCACTTGTACTGGCCCGAATCGCCCGACGAGATGGCGACCCGGCGCGCGCACATGACCTGTTGCACGAGGTCGATCCCCTTACCGCTGACGCCATCAACGTGCAGGTGGAATTCGAGCGCGCTCAGGTGTTTGACCGGCTCGACCGCGCGGACGATGCCTTCGCCGCCACGTTGCGCGCCCATGCCTTGCGCCGCGCCACATTGCCGCCGGATGCGACTGATCCGGTGGCCATATTGAACCGGGTCGCCACCATGCGCGCCTGGGTTACGGCCGAACGATTGGCAATCCCGGATATCAGCGCGGAAAATGGCGAAACACCGGTCTTCTTCGTTGGCTTTCCGCGTTCCGGCACGACCCTGATGGAACGTATACTTAGCGCCCATCCCGACATCGTCACATCGGGCGAGCGCAGCCCTCTGCCAACTGTGCGCCGATTGATCGCCGCCGAAGGGAGCTACCCGGAAGGCTTGGATAGTGCCGATGACGCCGCCATGGCGCGCTACCGTCAATGCTTTCATGCCGAAGCCGACGCGTTGGGCGTGGCGCCCCCTGCCGGACGCATCCTGGTCGACAAGATGCCCATGAACATCATCGATCTGGTTCTGGCGCGACGGCTGTTCCCGACGGCACCCATCGTGGTCATGCTACGCGATCCGCGCGATGTCACGTTGAGTTGCCTGATGCAACCGTTCAGCCCCAACATCGCCACCGCCGCCTTCACCGAATTGCGGAGCGCCGCCACGTTATGCGCGGAAACAATGGGACTGTGGGCACACATGCGCCTACACCTCGCACCACCTTGGCTCGAAGTCCGCTATGAAGATTTGATCGACGACACCGCGGGCACGGCGCGGCGGGTCATCGACCTTCTCGGCCTCCCCTGGGATCCGCGGATCGTCGACGATCGTCGCAGGGCCACGGCAAGCCCCGCGACCACGCCGAGCTACGCCGACGTCGGCGCCGACATCAGCACTCGGGCGGCGGGTCGCTGGCAACGTTACCGCCGTCATCTCGAACCGGTGCTGCCGATCCTTGCGCCGGTCGTCACCGCGTTCGACTATTAGCGACAACCACCGGGGATCGTGACGTGGGACTCTACGAAAAACTTTGCCAGCGCGCGGCGGAAGCCCGGCCGATCCGCATCGGCCTCATTGGCGCCGGCAAGTTCGGTTCCATGTATCTGGCGCAGGTGGTTCGCACCCCGGGCGTGCATCTGGTCGGCATCGTCGATCTGTCGCCGGATACGGCGCGCGCGAACATGGCACGGGTCGGTTGGCCGGCGGGCCAGGCCGACGCGGGATCACTTGACGATGCCCTGGCCACCGGCAAGACCCACCTGAGCGACGACTGGCCAGCTTTGGTCGCTCACCCGGCGATCGAGATCATCATCGACTGCACTGGCCATCCCATCGCCGCCGTCGATCATTGCCTGGGGGCCTTCGCCCAAGGCAAGCACGTCATCAACGTCACCGTCGAGGCCGAAGCCTTCTGTGGCCCGCTGCTGGCGCGGCGAGCCGGCGATGCCGGCGTACTCTACAGCATGGCCTACGGCGACCAGCCGGCGCTCGCCTGCGATTTGGTGGATTGGGCGCGCACCTGCGGCTTCCCCGTCACCGCCGCCGGTCGCGGCCACAAGTGGCAATCGCATTTCCGGGAGTCGACCCCGGAAACCGTGTGGGATCATTGGGGCCTGAGCGCCGAACAGGCCACCGCCGGCGGCCTCAACCCGAAGATGTTCAATGCCTTCCTCGACGGCACCAAGCCGGCCATCGAATGCGCCGCCATTGCCAACGCGACCGGTTTGGAGGCGCCCGACGACGGCCTGGCCTTCCCCCCTGGCGGCATTGACGATATCCCGACACTGATGCGCCCGCTCGCCGAGGGTGGCGTGCTGGAACGCAAGGGACTGGTCGAGGCCATTTCCTCGCTGACCACGGACGGCACCCCGATCCCCTATGACATCCGCAAGGGCGTGTGGGTATGTTTCGAGGGCGATACCGAGTATATCCGCCGCTGCTTTCAGGAATACCAGGTGGTCACCGACCCGGACGGCCGCTACATGAGCCTCTATAAGCGCTGGCATCTCATCGGATTGGAACTCGGCGTCTCCGTTGCCTCCATCGCCTTGCGCGGCGAGGCCACCGGGGCCGCGGTCACCTTCAACGCCGACGTGGTGGCGACGGCGAAACGCCCGCTAAGAGCGGGTGACGTCCTCGACGGCGAAGGCGGATTCACCGTGTACGGAAAACTTTTCCCCGCCGCCAAGTCGATGGCGGGAGGCCATTTGCCGCTCGGTCTCGCTCACGAACTGAAGGTCGTGCGCGACGTCGCCAAGGATCAGCCGTTGTGCTGGTCGGACGTGGAAGTCGACGAAACCGTCGCCGCTTACGGCATCCGTCGGGAACTGGAGCGCGCGTTCGCGGATGCTGACGCGTCCATATGAGCATTACCGAATGTTAACTTGCTATTGCGATGACGCCCGCACGAAACTCACGAACGCATTTTGATAACATTTATGGAACTCATCCACATGCATATGACTTTATCCTGGAGGACATTTACCGCGGCAACGACCATCGCGCTGATTACAGGCATTGCCGCATCAAGCGAGGCTCGTTCGCCACGCGGCTACCTGACCCACCACGTGGGTGACCTCTTAAAGCAGGTTGAATCAGCGGACCACGGTTTGGCGGCGATTTCCCGCCTTGGTCCAGTGTTGTCCAATGCTCACAAGAAAGCTGAGGATACGGCGAAGGAGATCGATGCCACCAGGATGCAGCTCAATAACGCCGCGCAGCAGGTGAAGACCCTGGAAGCGATGGAGCAGAAAATGGCGCACTCCCTCGAGGCCTTGCCAGCCGCGACGCCGGGGCGTGCCGCCTTGTTGGATCAAATGCGCGCGATGGAAAAACAAACCGCCGAGATCGCCGCCTCGATCAACAACGCCGAGGCCAAGACCGTTAGCGCCGGCAAACAGATCGCAAGTACGAGCCAATCATTGGCCAATGGCGCTGCGGCCATCAAATCGAACGATGGTAAAATTCATACTGTCCGCGGTCATCTCCATACCGCCGAAAGTATCCTAAAGGGCATGAATGAGGTCGCCTCTCACTTTCCCGACATACCGGACATCAAGGCGTTGAAGTAGATTTCGGTTCGTTTTCGTCAGTTCTGAAACGCAACGGGCGGCCTCTCTTTCGAGAGACCGCCCGTCACGGGTAGGGAGGGACGTGGAATTCGGAATGTCAGGCGCTAATTGTTGAGCGGCGCCATCATTTGGTCGGCGGTCTGAATAACCTTGGAATTGAGTTCGTAGGCACGCTGAGCAGCGATCATGGACGCCAGTTCCTTAACCGGATTGACGTTCGAGCTTTCGATCATGCCCTGAAGGACGGTGCCGAAACCTCCCTGTCCCGGCGTGCCGGTGGTCGGCGCGCCCGACGCCGGACTTTCGGTGAAAATATTGAGTCCTTCCGGTTTCAGGCCCGCTTCGTTGGGGAACGTCACCGTGCTCAGCGCCCCGACATTGGCAAGACCCGATTGGCCGTCGAACTTCGCCAGGATTTCACCGTTCGAATTGATCACCACATCGATGGCGTTCGGCGGGATCGATACCGACGGCTGCACCAGGTACCCTTCATGCGTCACCAGTGCCCCGGTGGGGTCGAGCTGAAACGTGCCATCGCGGGTATACCCGGTCGTGCCGTCCGGTAGCTGCACCTGAAAATACCCCGATCCCTTGATCGCCAGATCGAAAGCGTTGCCGGTTTCTCGCAGCGACCCCTGTTCGGTGATGCGATAGTTTTCGACCATGGCCACACCGAAACCCGCCTGGACCCCGCCAGGCACCGTGTTGCCGGCCCTGGAATGCTTGTTGTCCGGCCGATCCAGTTGCTTGTAGATCAGATCCTGCATTTCCGTATGCCGGCGTTGATAGCCGGTGGTGTTCATATTGGCGAGATTATTGGCGATCACCGCCGTCTTCAGTTGCTGCGCCATCATTCCTGAAGCGCCGATTCTCAAGGCTTGCATGGTTCCCGTCCTCGGTTTCCCGTTTTTTCTATGCTGGCAGGCCACCCAGACACTGCCGACGCCGAGATAAAAGCAAACAGCGTGCCAAGAATTATATTGTTTAATTTCAATTATTTATAAAAAACATCACTGGCCAATTGGAACATTGTGGCCGGCGATGGCGGAATTGCGGCGGCATATCCTGCCGGGCCGCTTCCTCAGCGCCCGGCGACATCCAGGGTGTCGGGGTGAAACAGATCACGCGCCGCGAGGAGATAATCCGTCAGATACTGTGCGTTCGCGTAGCGACACAGGGCCTCCAATTCGCGCACATTCTCGCTGAATCCATAGGGCCAGAAATCATCGCCCATGAGCGCCCGGGTGGTTTCATATTCATTGGCGAACCAGGGCAACGTCACTTTATTCGCCGACGCCTCGGCGACCGCGCGTACTTCGTCCATGGCCACGCGGCGGGACGCGAGAAAGGCATTATAGACGCCACGGGCGAGGTCCGGATGAGCCTCGGCAAGCGTTTTGCGGACACCCATCACATGCATCAACGGGAAGATACCGGTGCGCGCGTAGTAATCACGACCGGCCGCAGCCGCATCAGAAAATAACCGCCGAACCCGCAAATCGCCATTCGCGAAGGCCGTTGGCGGCGCCGGCGCCATGATCGCGTCGAGATCGCCGGCAAGCAGCAAGGCGTTGAGGTTAGTGCCGTCGGGCGCCGGCGCGACATCCATATGATCCGGCAGCGTCAATTCAAGGCGCTCTTTTCGCCCGGCTTCGTTGAGACCCGCCGTACGATAGATCAGCCGCGTCACATCCACATCAAATTCATCGGCCAACAGGCCACGCATCCAGACGGCCGCCGTCATCTGGAATTCCGGCACGCCGACACGGCGGCCTTCCAGATCCTTCGGCGTCGCGATGCCCGCATCGGCGCGCACGTAGAACCCGTCGTGACGAAACGCACGGGACACGAAGGCCGGGACGGCGATATAGGCGCCTTCGCCGCGCGACGTCTGCAGCAGATAGCTGGCCAGCGACATCTCTGTCACGTCGTAGGGGGCGTCGCCGACGGCCAGCGGGAATAATGTCCCGGGCGGTGCAACTGTCGGGGTCACCGTCCAGCCGTCGATGACGACGCGGCCATCGAGCACGGCACGGGTCCGGTCGTAATCCCAACAGGCGACGGTCAGTGTGCGTTCAGTCATAATCATTCACATCATCGTTGCATTCGGCGGCGCTTCGGTGAAGGCTAGCGGTCGATAAGAGGGCTGCAAAGCCTCATAACGCTCTTCACGGAAGGAAAAATCTGGATGCGGGCATGGTGGTACGATACCGCCGGCGACGCCGTCGCCGTCTTGACGCGGGGCGAGTCCGACGCACCGGCGCCGGATGCCGGCGAAGTGCGGGTGCGCGTCGCCCGCTCGGCGGTCAATCCGACCGATACCAAACGCCGCGCTTCCGGCCGTGAATTAGGCACATTGGGACGCATCGTACCGAATAACGATGGCGCCGGTGTCATCGACGCGGTTGGCGCGGGCGTCGATAAACAGCGCCTCGGCCAGCGCGTCTGGATCTTTGGCGCCCAGCACGCGCGGTCCCATGGCACGGCGGCTGAGTTCTGCACCGTGCCGAGCGCCTATGCACAACCGTTACCTGACAGCGTTTCCATGGCCGACGGTGCCTGCCTCGGCGTGCCGGCGGTGACCGCCTACGCGGGTCTGTTTTCCGATGGTCCGATCGCTGGACTGACCGTCCTGGTGACCGGTGGCGCCGGTCGCGTCGGCCGTTATGCCGTGCAGATGGCGAAACACGCCGGCGCCCGCGTCGTCGCCACCGCCGGCAACGATGCCAATCTTGATATCTGCCGCGATCTCGGCGCCGATCATGCCATCAATTATCGCGACGCCTATTGGGCCGGCGCGATACGGGACGCCCTGGGGGGCGACGGCGTTGACCGGGTGGTGGAGGTCGAATTCGGCGCCAACATCGAACCCGTGCTGACGACGCTCAATCCCAATGCGGTCGTCGCCAGCTACGCATCGGACGCGGTCGGCGCTCCGGCATTGCCATTCCTGCAACTAATGTACAACAACACCACGGTGAAGGCGTTTTCCATTTACGGCATGCCTGCCGGCCTGCGCGCCGAATCCCTGGCCGCCGTCAGCGGCATGATCGATCCAAGCGGCACCGGCGTCAGCCTGCGCCATGCCATCGATCGCGTTCTGCCTTTCGAGGATTTAATCGCGGCCCATCAGGCCGTGGAAGCCGGCGCCACCCAGGGCGCCGTTCAGTTGGACATCGACGGGAGTCTATGATGAGCAACGACAACGATCCCGCATTGCCAAAGGAGACAGCCATGCCAACGGTCACACACCACACACCCGACACCATTTCACCGCCGTCGTCGGCCTATAGCCATGGCGTTCAGGTTGAGGGCGCAACACGTTGGCTGCATGTCTCGGGCCAGGTCGGGCTCGATCCCAGCGGCAAGCTCGCCGGTGACACGGCGGCACAGATGGAAACCTGCTGGTGGCGCATTTTCGAAATCCTTGGCAACGCCGGGATGGCCAAGGACGATATCGTCAAGGTCACGGCCTATCTGACCAACCCTGACGAAGTCGGCCTCTACCGGGACGTCCGCGACCGGCTGATGGATGGTCATCAGACCGCGTCGACGCTGATCGTCGTCGCCGGTCTGGCGCATCCGGACTGGACGGTCGAGATCGAGGTCGTGGCCGCGTCGTAGTGCCCTGTCCGCTGTGCGGCGGCACGCGGATCGCCGACTATCACGCTGATAAATTCCGGGCATACCTGAGCTGCGGCGATTGCGATCTGGTGTTCGTGCCGCCGGGTC
>JAYOFM010000038.1:9295-29682 GCA_038117225.1 Rhodospirillales bacterium | reverse complement strand
ACTTTGTGCGAGGCAATGTGCTTCATGGTCGACGCCTCGAACTCCATGATCAACTCACCCGGCTCCTTAAGGTCGTGACGGATGGTGTTGGTAACGAGAACCCGATCGATGCCGGTATGCACGGCGAGACCGTGCGGATACGGCGCCGGCGTCTTCACGATTTTGGTCTTGGTGTCGGTCTTGACGTCACCGACCACCACCGTATCGGACGCCATGCAGGTCAGATACCAGGTGCTGTTGTCCTCGGAAAAGATGACATCCTCGCCGAGTTTGCACTCGGGCACGTCGATGATCTTCATGCGATACGGATTCGTGGTCATGTCCATGACCCGCAGTTCGCCCTTGGCCAGCGCGGTGATATAGGCCTTGGTCATGGTGCGATCATAGAAAATGTGATGCGCCACCAGATCCGCCGGCAGCGGGATTTTCATTAGAATATCGCCGTAGGCCGCCGATTTCGGGTCGACGTCGACGATGGCGATGCCTTCCTCGCGCACCGCCGGTCCACCAATCTTCAGCGCCTTCAACGAATCCGCCGTCTTGCTCTCATAGTTCATCATTGCCAGAATTTCCGCGCCCGCCGGCAATGCGTTAACCGCCAACAGAACGGCCAAAATGGCCGCCGCCATTCTTATCTTCATGGTTGATCCCCCTTAGAATTGATGTCCCTTGCGGTTTTACCAACCGCCGCCCATCTTGTACTCGACTCGCACGCGTCTCGGTAGTGAAATCATTGGTAGAAAAACGTGAAATTGCAACGAATGGCGCGACAATCCCTACAATCGGTTAAATTTTTCGGCATCATACCCGCGTTGGGCATCACGCTGACGACGGCCGAGGCACGAGCCCACGCATTCGGACAGCGCTACGATCTGCCGCTGCCGCTTGATCTTTATCTCGGCGCGGCGGGGGCCGCGGTTGCCCTGTCCTTCGTCATCGCGGCGCTCTTTTTGCGGCACCGCGTGAATAGCGTTCCGCCTGGCGTCGAACTCTCGGGAACGACGGTCGGTCGCGCGTTGCTGGCGCCGGCACTCGCGGGCGCTCTGGGTGTTATCTCGATCGCGCTGTTCGGCTTGGTCCTGGCGGCGGGCTTCCTCGGTACGGACAGCACCACGAAGAATTTCGCGCCAACATTCATCTGGGTCATATGGTGGGTTGGAATCGCCTATATTGCGGCTTTGTTAGGCAATTTCTGGGACGCGATTAACCCATGGTCCGTTATTTATAAACATGCGATCGAGCCTTATCGACGTACCTGCTCCCTGCCGTACCCGGAAACGCTGGGTGCCTGGCCCGCCGTCGTCCTGTTCGGCCTATTCGCCTGGATCGAAACCGTTTCCCGAGCTGGCGAGCGGCCGGCGGTATTGGCGGGCTTGATCAGCGCCTACGCTCTTCTGATGTTCGCCGGCATGGCGCGGTATGGACGCGATGCCTGGCTTCGCCACGGTGATGCCTTCAGTGTGGCCTTCGGGTTGTTGGCGCGATTTGCGCTGTTCAAAGGCCAGCGACCGGATGGCCGGGCGCAATCCGCCAGCTTGGTTCTGCGGCCGCCCGGGGCCGGCCTGCTGGGCGGCGGCGCGGTTTCACCATCGATGATGTCGTTCGTTCTTCTGATGCTGGCGACAGTCAGTTTCGATGGCTTCGTCGAAACCTCTGCTTGGGCCGCTCTGGTCGAATGGGTGGGAACGGACATGACCCTGCGACCGGCCTTAATCGTGCTGCAGGACGCCGGCATCGACCTATTACAATTACTGAAGACCCTCGCCTTGATCGGCGCCGTCGTAATGTTCCATGTCGTCTATGGCCTGTTTGCCGGGCTGGTCGATGGCGCCTCGGGGCAGCGGCTGGGGCGACGGGAGACGGCGCGCGCCTTCGTGCTAACCCTGGTGCCGATCGCCATCGCCTATCATCTGGCGCATTACCTATCCTACCTGCTGCTTGCCGGCCAACTGATCATTCCGCTGGCGTCGGACCCGTTTGGTTGGGGCTGGAATCTGTTCGGTACCGTCGATTACGCCATCAACGTCGGCATCATCGGACCGAAGGACGTGTGGTATCTGTCCGTCGGCGCCATCGTCGGCGGCCATGTGATGGCGGTTTACCTAGCCCACGTGATGGCGCTGAGGCTCTACGACACTCGCCGCGCCGCCGTACTGAGCCAATTTCCCATGCTGGTGTTGATGGTCAGCTATACCATGACCAGTCTGTGGATCCTGTCACAGCCCATCGTCGAGTAGTGTCAGCATTCTTGCCGCGCCCCGAATATCGTCGGCGAGACCGGCAAGACGCATTTCCGCCTCCGCATCCAATCCCCACCGCTTGGCCTGGAAGGTCTCGTCGACCTGCGCCGCCGCGATGGCGTCCTCCACCGACAATTCTCCAGCGACCATGGCCAGGGCGATCAGGATGGAACCGGCGGATTGCGCGGCCAACACCACGGCGGCGAGGCGAAAATCATCATGCGCAGCGAGCGCCGTGGCGACGCGCGCAATCACGGTTGGTGGTTGGGCCACCGGCAACAGTCCCGTCGTCAGCACGAGTGTCAGGCCAAGGTCACGCCGTGCCCAATCGATGACAGGGTCCCAAAGCGCGCCCTGCAACGCCGCCAGATCAGGTGGATCATCGGCGCGGTAGCAGACCAGATCGGTTTCCGCATACCGCGCACTCAACTCCAATATAGCCGCGCGTTCGGGGCCGACGCGGTCGATGGCGGTAAACGCCAGTTGGGTGAGCGGCATGGTGTGCGGCCGAATACTGTCGACCTGTGCCGACCATTCGCCGGCGATCGTGTCCGCCAAGGCGGCCGTCGGAATAATCAACGGTCGCTGCGCCGGCGTTTTCAGCTGGCGGGCGTCGAGCAACACCCGCCAACCGTCGTCACCCGCTTCCGCGACGGCAGCCGCGTAGAATCGCTTCGCTGGCGAGGCCATACCAACGAGCCGCCGACGACCGCTCCTAGTTGCCGAACAGCGATTTCAGCCCCTTGCTCACGCCCTCGACGGCGCCGCCGACGCCTTCCTTCTTCTCGGGCTGCGCCGTACCGCCGCTCGGCGCGGCCCCGTCGGAGCCCGATGCCTTGGCCTCGGTCATCTTGCCCGGAACCACCGCCTTGCCGGCCAGCGCCGGGGTGCAGTAATCCGTCTCGTCGGTCTTCGGGCCGGCTGATTTGACGGCTTTCTCCAACAACAATGAAAGGCCGCCGGTAGCGATGGCGCCGGCCGTACGTGCCGCGCCGGCGGCAACGTTACCGGCCATGGCCCCGGCGTCGATGGCCCAGTCGGGTTTCTTGAATGTACCGAGAATATCCACCGGCACCATGGCGGCAGACGCCAGATTGGTCTTCTTGGCGCGGGGATCGACATGCAGCTTCAGCGTTTCATCCGCCAAGTTGGCGCCGCCGGTGCCGATAACGGAGATGCCACCTGTTTCGAACACGATGGCGTGCGCCGCCGCCTGCCCCTTGGTAATATTGAAATGCACGACGCCGCACTTGATGGTCTTGTCATCCTTGCTGTCAAACATGTTGAAGATATCGGCGGAGACGATATTGACCGCGTTGCTTTCAAGCTTGCCGTCCTTTGTCTGCAACCGCAGTTTTCCACCGAGACCCGCCATGATCGCTCGCACCGAACCACCGGCGCCACTAACATCGATATCGGCATCGGCCTTGCCGGACGCGGTGTCCTTCATGCCTTGCTGTTCAAGCAGCTTGCCATAGTCGATCTGGGACACCTTTATTTTGGCGGCGATCGCCGGCGTCCCCTTGGAGGCATCGACCAGCGCATTGCCGGCGATGACGCCGTCAAACGCCTTGGCGCCGATTTCGCTAACAGTCAGCTTGCCACCGGCTAATGCTAGGCGGACCTTGACGTCGCCGATGGTCAGACCCTTGGCGATGAGCGTTTTCGCGTCGAACGCAAATTTGGCATCCGCTGCCTTGAGGCCGTCAAGCGGCAACGGGTCCGCGGGAAACACGCGGCCGTCATCCTTGGCCGGTTGAGCCGGCGCCGCCGCGCCGTCGGATTTGGGCAGTAGCGCGTCTAGATCAAGGCTGTCAGTCATCAACGCCACATCGACCGACGGACGCGCGCCACCATGTTTTGCCGCGATGCGGCCGGTTAGTACGTTTTTGTCGAGGCTCAAGGTCAACCCCTCGAGCGTGACGGTCGCTGGATCCACCTTCGCCTTGGTGGTCAGCGAAAACGCCGTGATCGGCGGCAATTGCATGTCTTTGAGCGCCGGTACGATGGACGCTGCCGCGGCCACCGTGTTTGGCAGCGAGGCGCCTTTGACCGACAGGTCGAGCGCCGCCCTGAGGCCATCCTCCAGCCCAAGGTTGCCACCAATCGTCGCGTCAATGCCGAGCGCGGCGGCTTTCAGCTTGAGCGGGAAGGTTTCCCCACCGGCCATCTGGCCAACCGAACCAACGGTGCCGCCGGCCGAGAAAGCCTGACCGTTGATTCCACCCTTGATGTCAATTTTCAGCGGATCGTTGGCGCCGCTGGCCGATGCATCGAAGCGGTCGAGGCCAAGAGCGAACTTTTGCCCGCTGACCGCGTCCACATAGCTGATCTTGATATCGCGGATGCTGACCTTGTGTACGGCCGGCAAGTCCGCGCCACCGCCGGAAGAAGCATCCGCCTTGGATTTATCGGCCGCCATGGTCTCGAATTCCCAGTTGGCGACACCCTTGGCGTTCTTTTCCGCGATCAGGTCAACGCCTTCCAGAATGACCTGATTGATCGTCACCTGACCGGACAGCAACGGCAACAACGCAACTTCGGCGGCGAAACGCTTGATCGTAATCATTTCCGGCCGCGAGCCCCAGGCCGCGTTGGCGAAACTGACCCCTTTGACCTCGATCGACGGGGTCAGCGAGATTTTCAGGTCGAGGTTACCGGCGATCTTCAATTCACGGCCGGTGGCTTCCTTGGCCTTCTCGGCAATCAGACCCTTGTACTCGTTGAAATCCAGAGACATCAGGACGGCGACGCCGCCGACGACGATGGCGATCACGACCACCACGACGCCCCCCAAGACCTTGACCCATTTATTCATCGTTGTATCTCCATGATGTCGGCGATGACCCGCGGCAGATCCCCATAATGGTTCACCACGGCCATGGCGCCTGATTCCTCAAGTTCGTGAATTTCGTGATACCCCCAGGCGACCCCGATCGCCGAGGTGCCCGCATTGCGCGCCATTTCCATGTCAAAGGCCGTGTCGCCGATCATCACCGTGTCCCTAGCGGCGGCACCGGTTTCCGCCATGGCGTTCAACAGCATTTCGGGGTGCGGCTTGCCGCGCGCCCTGTCCGCCGTCTGCACGGTAACGAACCGCCGCGTCAGGCCGTGCTGGTCAAGCGTCTCGATCAGCCCGCGATGAGATTTGCCTGTCGCCACGCCCAACATCCAACCCGCCGCCTCCAACGTATCCAAGGCGTCGAGGCTACCAGGATAAAGCGGCTCTTGCACGCCCAAGGACGGGTCATCGGACTGCCGTGAAGCACGGAAGGCGGCCACGTAGCCGTCAGCCGCCGTGGCGACGACGTCGGCAGACGCGGTTGGCGCCAGACGAGCTATGGCCTCATCCAGTGGCAATCCGACGACACGGCGGACGGCGTGCGCCGTTGGCGACGGCAACCGGGCGACCGTGAACGCGCTGGTCATGCAGTCAATGATGGTCCATTGGGAATCGACAAGGGTTCCGTCGCAATCGAAGACGGCGAGGACCGGTCGCACGGGCGCCTTGGCGGTAACGTCGAACGTCATCGGTCAACAGCACTCCCTGTCGCGAATTGGCGTCGGCCGGCGAGGATTGCCACGGTACATGGGGACAACCTACAGGCCGGCATCCGGCTGGTCGAGATTATTGGACCTCCATTGTTGGCCTATAGGCACGGGCAGGGAATCTGAAAAACGGCTGATTTTTGTATTAAACTATTGGAAGTTCGCTGATAATATCGTCTGATAAGGATAATCGGTGGCCATGTGCGATACCTAAGGCGTACCGATTCGAATTTCGACCATCGTGTATATTGCCTTTAGAGGCGTATGCGGTGACAACACACGGGGGCAATCAAGGCGAATAATCTGGCATATTCGTGCCTGACTGGCATTTCTGGGGTTTTCAATTCCCCGCAATGTCGAGGCTGGAATTGGTGGATCAGACCGCTTTTGTCGCTTGAGATAAACACAAACGTTGGGACCAGAAACATGATTCGGATGAAAACACTAATCGTCGCATTGCTTGCGATGCCGCTGTTGGCGGCGTGCACGGTGGGGCCGGACCTCACCATGACCAAGCGCATGGCGTCGAAGGGCGATGCCTTCAATCAGGCGCTGCACCGGGAATATCTGGCATTGGCGCAGTCCGAGCTGGACCAAGGCGACACCGATAGCGCGGTCTACTACAACGATAAGGCGACCGCCGCCGCCAAGGGCGACAAGGTGGGTCCCCAGGCCGTCAAGGAGCGCAAACTCCCCGGCGATACCAAGTGGGAACTGGAAGCCGCCCGTCAGGCGTTGCGCGCCGCCATGGGCACCAAGGGCATCCTAGCCGCCAAGCCGAACCTCGCCGCCAAGGCTCAGGCCATGTTCGACTGCTGGATGGAACAGCAGGAAGAGAACGACCAGCCCCCCCACATCGCCGCTTGCCGGGATGCCTTCAACGAGGCCCTCAAGAAGCTTGAGGCACGGCCGAAGATGATGGCCAAGCCGGCGCCGAAGAAAAAGATGAAGAAAAAGGACGTGGTCCTGGTCATCTACTTCGCGCATAACTCGGCGAAGTTGGACAAGGCGGGTACCGCCACCGTTCAGCAGGCTGCCGGCATGAAGTCGAAGAACTTGCTGGTGAGCGGTCACGCCGACACCACGGGCTCGGCCGCCTACAATGCCATGCTCGCCGAAAAGCGCGCGAACGCCGTCGCCAATGCCCTGCGGGCGAACGGCGTCAAGGACTATAAGATTATTGTCCAGGCGTTCGGCGAAGACGAGCCGGCCAAAGTAACCGCGGACGAGGTTCGTGAGTTGCTCAACCGCCGGGTGACCATCGGCATCAAGTAGCCGATCGCACTCGAAACAAGTTTGGGGCGGCGTCCTTACGGGCGCCGCCCTTTTCTTTTGCCAGTCCGGCGCGTGAAACTCACGACGCATCTGATATGAACCGCTCAACGGCGAGCACCCGGCAAAAAAAGGGGCCGCCCGAAGGCGGCAACCGGGCAAAAAAATGGGCCGCCCGAAGGCGGCCCAGGGGGAAGATGACCAGAGTGACAGGCGGGCACCCATCATTTCTGGTCTAGGGATCGTTCTTAAAATTCGATTTCCCTTGCCGCGTCGCGCGGCGCCCGGCTCCCCCCATAACTGAGAGTCAAAAACCAATAGCCCCCATCTTAAGCCACAACCTTACAACTCCCTGACAACGGCGATAACATGAACAATACCGCCGCAACGTCGGAGAAACGGTTCGCGAATACGAAATTGTTTGTGGAACTCAATTCGACAACGACGGAAAGGCCATAGTGAAGACGGTCCCGCCTTCGGGATTGTCGCTCACGTTGATCTCACCATCATGCGCGATGACGATACGCTTGACGATGCCAAGGCCCAGTCCTGAACCGCCGGCTCGACGGTCAGCGCGGCGGAAACGTTCGAAGATGGCTTCCCGCTGATCCTCTGGAATCCCAATTCCGCGGTCAATCACGCTGATCCCGGGATTGTCACCCGCACGGACCTGAACCGTCACCAGGGTATCACGCGATGAATATTTGATAGCGTTCTCGATCAGGTTACGTAGTGCCTGCTCCAGAAACGCGGCATCCCCGCGAACCAAGACCGGCACCTCGGCGCCAATGACTTCGATCGGATGGCCGGCGCGTAAGGCAATCGGCGCAATCTGTTGCGCAACGTGGGTGGCAACCGAGACGAGATCGGCGACCGCATCATCGCCGATCACGAGGACGTCGAGCCGCGTGAATGCCAACAACTGCTCGACGATCCTGGTCATGTCGCCGACATCGCGACGCAGCGACACCACGGCCTTTTCGTCGCCGAGGATATCCAGGTTGGCGTGCAACGCAGCGAGCGGCGTGCGCAATTCATGTGCCACATCGGCCGCGAACTCGCGATGCAGCTGCTCACTCCGCCGAAGAGAGGTCTCGGCTTTCTTAATGTCGGTAATGTCCATGCCAATGATCACGGTACCGCCATCGGGAAGCCGCTTCTCCGTGATGAATAACCAACGATTCTCCGATCGTTCCATTTCAAACGATCCGCCCGCCCCCCGGTGGCGGGCCAGGCGCTCCTCAATCCACGCCTCCTCGCGCCCGATTGCCTGCGGCATCAGGCCACGCGACACCGCGGCGCGAATAAAGTCCTCGAATGGAACGCCCGGGCGCACTGTATCAATGACGGCGCGGTTCAAACGACGGAAACGTTCATTGCAGAGCACCATGCGGTCCTCACCGTCGTACAGGGCAAAGTGTTCGCTGAGGCTTTCAACCGCATCGGAAAGCCGTTGCGACCTGACTTCTGCTTCCTTCAGATCCGTAACGTCGCGGGCGATACCATGCACGCCAATGAATTCACCCCGATCCTCAGCAAAACAGGGAACGGCCGCAACCAGAAAACTTCGCGCCTCGCCGGTCCGTCCGATGGCTTGGAATGGCCGGTCGCGGAACGGACGCCTGATATCGATGTCGACATTTTCGCCCAGGGAATTGACGAATTTTCCGATATCGGAAAGGCGGCCGCCAATAACCTGCGCCGGCAAAATGCCGAGGAGTTCGAAGATACGTTCCGATACAAAGGTAAGTCGCAGATCTCGGTCCGTTTCCCAAACCCAATCCGAGATCAGCCGCGTGACATCTTCGAGGCGACGCGTCGCTTCGATGACGCGGTGGCTTTGATCGGCGCCGAACGAAGGCCAGCTTCGGGGTTTGCGGCTATCCATGCCGTCCGATGGTAATTTGTAATTCGCGAATAGCGCCCAAGTAGTCGGATCCTCGCCGCCACATGCGCAGCACATCAGCGGCCGCGGATTGCGTTATCTTGTTATAAAATTCCACCAATTGGGCCAGAAGTTCATCGGAAATCTCGACGTCCGCGGATTTGGCATTCTGGCTCTGGCGATAAATGGCGATGAAATCCTTCTCGCTCAAGGCAATGCCGCGGCAGGCGATCGCCAACCCCTGGCCGCCGGGTTCGAATAGCAATCGCATGACCAACTGCTGGCGCAAATTGCTGAGTTTACAAAACATGGACACGAACAGAGGCACTTCGCCCTCCCGAAGTGCCGTCAGCAACATCCCCACCGTAACCAATCCCTCTTCCTTGAGGATGCGGGCCAGTTCATCAGCCTTTCGCGATGGCGTGGCGGATTCAGAGGATGCGATTTCCTGGTGCGCGATCTGCTCCAACAAATCGTCCACGGTGGACTTATCGAGTTTGAAGTTGCTGACAATATGTTCGCGCAATGCGGCCGATAGCCGACGCCGCGCAACGTATGAACCGCGACGCTTGCCCCACCCTTGGTCAAACGTTTGCGAAGTCGAGATACGTGGACCTCGACGGAATTCGACGATACTTCCTCATCGAAACCGTAAATCTTATCTTCCAACACGTCCTTGGGCACAACCCGGCCGCTGCGGCGCATCAGTTGTTCCAGCACCGCCATCTCGCGGCGCGAAATCGAAATCGGCTTGTCGTCGATGCGAACTTCCCTCGCCGTGGTATCGAAATCCACGTTGCCCGCGTTAAGCACCAGTCCGAGCGCCCCACCCGGCCTGCGCAACAATGCCCGAACCCGCGCCACCAGCTCATTCATGTCAAACGGCTTCAGAAGATAGTCATCGCCACCGGCGTTAAGCCCGCGCACACGATCCTCGACCGCGTCCCGCGCCGTCAGAATCAGCACGGGGGTCTCATCGCCATGATCCCGCCACCCCTTGAGAACATCCAGGCCGTCCTCATCCGGCAACCCGAGATCGAGAATAATCGCATCATAACTGACGGCCGAGACCGCCGCATCGGCTGACGCCCCCGTATCCACCAAATCGACGGTAAATCCCGCCTTTTTCAACCCCTCGCGAACGAAATTCGCGAACCGGGTATGATCCAAAAGCAGACGCATTCGGTGGTTCCAGATTCCAGGCCTCGCGGGGTACGATCCGTATCGGACCGACCATGCAAGCCTCAATAAGACGACAGAATATCCTTATGTACAATGTAGGCGCAATCGCACCCGATGACACGCAATCACATCCGATGTTATGCCTCGTCCGACCAGTCGATGCCAAGCGCCGCGAACGCCGCCAACATGTGTGCCGGCGGCGGCGCCACACAACGCAGCACGCCGCCTGACGGATGCGGGACCTCGATCGCCCGGGCGTGCAGATGCAGGCACTTCTTGAAGGTATCACCGACGAAAGCACCCTGCCCCCCATATTTGCCATCACCCAGGATCGGCGTCCCCATGCCCGCCGCGCAGTGCACGCGAATTTGATGGGTGCGCCCGGTCAACGGCTGCAATTCAAGCCAGCTGAGGCGCCCCCCCGCACCGCCGATCGTCCGGTAGTCAGTGCGGGTCGGCTTACCGGCAGCCGCGTCCGGCATGACCTGTTCACCATGGGCGCCGGTACGTTTCAACAGAGCCATATCAATCCTGCCCTCGGCGGGATCAGGCGACCCGACGACGAGCGCCCAGTATATTTTCCGCGTCGCCTTATCCCGAAAAGCGCGGGTCAGATGGCGCGCCGTGGACGCGCTACGCGCCAGCACGAGAACACCACTGGTATCCTTGTCGAGCCGATGCACCAGCCGAGGTTTCTCCGCCCCCGCTGGTACCAGGGCGACGAGCATATCATCTAGATTCCGCCGCTGGCCGGAGCCACCCTGCACCGCGAGTCCCTCCGGTTTATCGATCACGATCATCGCGTCGTCCTCGTGCAGCACGCGCGCCCGCAAGGATTGAGCATCTGAATCCGAGATTTCGCGCGGCGCGGATTTTGCCGATTTGGCAAGAGTTGCCGTATCCGGCAACGGGGGCACCCGGACCCGTTGACCGGCATCCAATCGAACATTGGCCTTGGCGCGCCCACCATCGACTCGGACCTGGCCCGTGCGCAGCCATTTTTGGATCATTCCGTGACCGACCCCGGGGGCTTGGTGTTTCAACCAGCGATCCAGGCGCTGCCCCGCGTCTTCCGCCGTTACGGTGAGTGTTCGTACGCCGGTCACGTGAGGAATTGCCGGGTCACGGCGATACCGCCCCAGAAGCCCATCACGCAGATCGCTACGGATGCCGTGACATAACCGATCGCCTGAAACAGCATGCCCCGATCGAATAGGATATACGTGTCCATCGAGAACGCAGAAAACGTAGTGAAGGCACCGAGTAATCCGACCACGAGCATGGCCCGGACTTCTGGCGACGGAGACCACAGCAGCGCCGATACCTCAATCAGGACACCGAGCAGCACCGATCCAATGATATTGACCGCCAGCGTACCCCATGGGAACCCGTGGCCAAGCCAATGGCCGATGCCGGACATCAAGCCAAATCGCGCAACCGCACCGATCGCTCCACCGGCGGCGACAAACAACATCAGTTTCAACGGTATGGTTCCTCTCTACCCGGCAGGCCCGACATTGCGATTACCCAACCGCCATCCAGTTACGCCGATCAATGGTCGTCTCGCTGCTGGCGAAGCTTATCCCAATAGGCGAGCCGTTTGGCGATTTCGCGTTCGAAGCCCCGGTCCAACGGTTGATAGAAACGGCGGCGGGCCATGCCGTCGGGGAAGTAATTTTGTCCCGAAAAAGCATCCGGAGCGTCATGGTCGTAAGCGTAACCGTCACCATACCCGAGATCCCGCATCATCGCCGTCGGCGCATTGAGGATGTGTGCGGGCGGGTCAAGAGCCCCGGTCTCCTGAGCGGATTTCCGTGCCGCTTTTTCCGCCTTGTAGGCGGCGTTCGATTTCGGCGCCGTGGCCAAATACACCACACATTGAACCAGCGCCAGATCACCTTCGGGCGATCCTAGACGTTCGTAAGCATCCCACGCCGCGATGGATTGGGGCAGTGCTTGCGGGTCGGCCAGTCCAATATCCTCGACCGCAAATCGAACCAGCCGTCGAGCGATATATCGCGGGTCCTCGCCGCCGGCCAACATCCGCGCGAACCAGTAGAGCGCCGCATCCGCGTCCGATCCGCGCAACGACTTATGCAAGGCGCTGATAAGGTTGTAGTGACCATCCTGCGACTTGTCATAAAGCGGCCGACGGCGTTGTACCGCTTCCGTCAGGCCAGAAACATCGAGTAGCGGCATCGCCGGCAGCCCGAATAACGTTTCGACCAGGTTCAATAGATAGCGCCCATCGCCATCGGCCATGGCGCGCAAGGTGGCGCGGGCATCGGCATCGAGCGGTAGGGCTTTCCCCTCCTCTGCCTCGGCGCGGGTCAGGAGCGTTTCCAGGGCCGCATCGTCGAGACGCTTCAGTACCAGGACCTGGGCCCGCGATAGTAGCGCGGCATTGAGCTCAAAAGACGGGTTCTCGGTAGTCGCGCCGACCAGGATCACCGTGCCGTCCTCGACGTAGGGCAGAAAACCGTCCTGCTGGGCCCGATTGAAACGGTGAATTTCGTCGATGAACAGCAGTGTGCCGCGGCCCATCTGGCGCCGCCTCCTGGCCTCCTCGAATATTTTACGCAAATCGGCGACGCCGGAAAACACGGCCGACAGCGGGGTGAAGTCCAGATCCGTATGATCCGCGATCAACCGAGCGATTGTTGTCTTGCCCGTCCCCGGGGGGCCCCACAGGATAATGGATGCCAGACTGCCCCCGGCGAGGACACGTCCCACGGGTCCGCTCGCCGCCAACAGATGCTCCTGGCCCACGACCTGGTCGAGGCTGGCCGGGCGCAATCGATCCGCCAGCGGGCGCGGCGCCTGTGTTTCGAAAAGGGTCGCCATGATTGGACGTGCCGCCGACAGCCGTCCCGGCCGCTACGCCAGATGGCTGGAGAAAAAGGCCAGCGTCCGATCGCGCGCCAGGTCCGCCGCCGCCTTGTCATAGTGTTCACCGCCGACTCGCGCGAAGGCATGATCATTGCCCTGGTAATCGTGCAACGTTGCCCTGGCGTTATCATCAAGCGCCGCGTGAACAGCCTGTTGCTGTTCCGGCGGCACAAAGCCGTCTTCGGTGGCGATATGCAGCATCACCGGCGCGTTCAAAGCCTCGTCCATGTGTTGGTCGAGCATGACGCCGTAATAACCGACCGCCGCGTCGACACCGGTTCGCGTCGCGGTCAGAAATGCCAGGCGTCCGCCAAGACAAAAACCGACGGACCCGACCTTGCCGCTGCAACCGTCAAGGCCGCGCAAATGTTCAATCGTGGCATCCAAATCGCCGACGCCCTTGTCCAGATCGAAGCCGTTGAACAGCTCAAAGGCGCGCGCCCACTCGGCCTCGCTTTGATCGGTCAACTGGATTCCCGGTTCCTGGCGCCAGAACAAATCCGGGCACAGTGCCATGTAACCGGCAGCGGCCAATCCGTCCGTCATGTCGCGCATGAAGCCGTTGACACCAAAAATTTCCTGGATCACCACTATGCCGGGGCCACGCCCGGACTCCGGGGTCGCCAAATATCCCATGAAAGTGTCGCCATCCTTGGATGTGATGTTGATTTCTTGACCACTCATCTTGCCGGTCCTCCCTGAGTAATCGGTAAGGCGGTGCCGCCAGACGCCGCCGCATGTAAGGCAAGATTAACCCAGGTCATCCCGGGGGTCACGTCACGCAAGCCTCAGCGCTGGAACACCAAGGTCCGCGATCGCCCTTCACGCTGAAACTCGATGCGCCACCGGCCGCCCGCCGCTTTCAACGCTCGACCAATGTCGGCGACAGTTCGGATGGTATCGCGGTTGATCTCGGCGATGACGTCACCGGGACGGAAGTTCGATCGGTGTGCGTGCGAACCGCGCTTAATTTCAAAGATCACGACACCGCGCAGGAACGGGTCGAGGCCAATTTCGTCGGCCAGTGCCGGTGACATGTTGGCCACCGTGGCGCCGCCCAGCGGATGCTCGCCATTGAGATCGCTGGCGTTGCGCGACGGCATCTCAGGCGGTGGTGCCAGGGTCAGACGTAGCGCCCGGGTGGCGCCCCCCTTGGAGACCCGCAACACGACGGTATCACCAACCGGCAGCGTCGCCACCCGGTACAGCAAATCCTGTGGGTCGTTCACTTCATGACCATTGACGGCAAGGATGATGTCGCTGGCCCGAAGGCCAGCCTGCCACGCCGATGCCCCTTCGTAGACGTCGTTGATCAGCACACCGGTCGGCCGAGCCATGCCCAACGAGTTGGCGATGTCGGAGGTCACCGCCTGCCCGCTAGCGCCGAGCCACGGGCGGACGAGCCGGCCACCGGACTCAATTCCCCTGATCACCGCCTTGACTAAATTGGACGGAATGGCGAAGCCGATCCCCAACGAGCCGCCGCTTTTCGAGAAGATCGCCGTATTGATACCAACCAGCCGTCCATCCATGGAAATCAGGGCACCGCCGGAGTTGCCGGGGTTAATCGCCGCATCCGTCTGGATGAAGGCGCGAATATCGCTTGGCCCGGCAATCTTGCGCGACAGGGCGGAAACGATCCCACTGGTCACTGTCTGGCCAACGCCGAACGGGTTGCCGATGGCCAATACCAGATCGCCAACCTTGACCTCATCGGAGTCACGAAAGGCCAGGTGCGGCAGGATTTCGCCTTCCGCTTGCACTCTGAGAACCGCAAGATCCGTCTTCTCGTCGGCCGCGATCACCTTTGCCTCGAACTCCCGCCGATCGGACAATACGACCCGGACCTCGTCCGCCCCCTCGATGACGTGCAGGTTGGTGACGATCAATCCATCGCCGCTGACAATAACGCCCGATCCCAGGGCGTTTGCCGGCTGTCGTTCCTGTCGATCAAGCGAAAAACCGAATTCGCCGAAGAAGCGCTGAAAAAACGGATCATCGAATAACGGTGAACGCTGTCGCTGACGCATAATCTTTCGGGTGAAAATGTTCACCACTGCCGGCGCGGATTTTTCCACGAGCGGCGCGAAGGATAATTGGATTTCACCCTTACTCGTCGGGATACGCGAGGTATCCGCATGCGCCGTCTCCGCGAGCAGCCCCACAAGGGTCAGGGCCACAATGGCGGTACGCAAACGCAAAAGGCAGCCCCAGAGGACTGCCTTACACGTCATCGACTGATCCGGCCGGCGACAGGCGCCATTCATTCGGCGTCCGCCTCCGCCTCCGCGGCTTCGAGACGGGCCAGATCGGCCGCGCCCTTGGCGTCCGGATCCCGGTCAACCAGTTCGATAACCGCCATCGGCGCCGAATCGCCATAGCGGAACCCCGCTTTCAGCACACGGGTATAGCCGCCGGGGCGTTCCTTGTAGCGCTCGGCCAACCCGGCGAACAACTTGGCGACCGCGTCGTCATCGCGCAAGAACGCATGGGCCTGACGGCGCGCATGCAGGTCACCGCGTTTGCCGAGCGTAATCATACGGTCGGTAAAGCGGCGTAGTTCCTTGGCCTTGGGTAACGTCGTCTTGATCTGTTCGTGGGTCAACAGCGCGACGGTCATGTTCGAGAACATGGCCTTGCGGTGAGACGCGGTACGATTGAGTTTGCGATAACCATGGCGATGACGCATCGGTTGGGCTCCTTCATTTCTTTACGCCCCGCGTGCCACTTAACCCGGGGTCGATTGTTTGTTGGCCGGGTGTTCCCGGCGCTTTATTGTCGTTCGTGCTTGCTCCCAGACGTCGACGTCGTCCTTAGAACGGGTCTTCCAGTTTCTTGGCCATGTCCTCGATATTTTCGGGCGGCCATGTGGGGATTTCCATGCCAAGATGAAGACCCATCTGGCTGAGGACTTCCTTGATCTCGTTCAGCGACTTGCGGCCGAAATTCGGGGTCCGCAGCATGTCCGCTTCCGTCTTTTGCACCAGATCGCCGATGTAGATGATGTTGTCGTTCTTCAAGCAATTCGCCGAGCGAACCGACAATTCCAGTTCGTCGACCTTACGCAGCAGGTTCTTGTTGAACGGCAGATCATCGCGATGCTCGACGGACGATGCTGTTTCCGGCTCCTCGAAATTGACGAACAGACGCAACTGGTCTTGCAGAATGCGTGCCGCCAGCGCCACGGAATCTTCCGGCGTTACGGCGCCATTGGTGGTGATATCCATGACCAGCTTGTCATGGTCGGTAATCTGGCCAACACGAGTGTTTTCGACCTTATAGGCGACCTTACGAACCGGGGAAAACACCGCATCGACGGGAATCAGGCCGATTGGCGTATCCTCGGCGCGATGGGCCGATGCGGCGACATATCCCTTGCCCGATTCGACTGTCAATTCCATGGACAGTTTGGCGCCTTTGTCCAGGTGACAGATAATCAGCTTCGGGTTCATGATCTCGATATCGGGACCGGTCTCGATCATGCCGGCGGTCACTTCGCCCGGACCGTCGGCCTTCAGCGTCATCCGCTTCGGTCCGTCGGCCATCAGGCTGAGCCCGATGCCCTTGATGTTGAGGACGATATCGGTCACGTCCTCGCGCACCCCGGGAATCGACGAAAATTCGTGCAGCACGCCCTCAATCTGGACGGCGGTCACGGCGGCACCTTGCAGCGACGACAGCAAGACCCGGCGCAGCGCGTTGCCAAGCGTCAGGCCGAAGCCACGCTCCAACGGTTCGGCGACGATGGTGGCGCGCCGTGCTTCGTCCGTGCCCGGCGTGATTTCCAACTTATTCGGCTTGATGAGTTCGTGCCAATTCTTCTGAATCACTTCGGTGACCTCGCGCTCGCAAATTTGTCCGACACCCCTGCCGCCCCGGTATTGGGACGCGGAATGCTGCCGCCGAATACTGATCGGTGCCCGATGGTGGCACCTAAATCATCAAAACCGGCCGTGCCGTGGCGGCAAGCGGCATCAGGCCGGCGTCGCCCGTCGATTAAACCCGGCGACGTTTTCGCGGCCGACACCCGTTGTGCGGAATGGGGGTGACGTCACGGATCGCAGTAATGTTGAACCCGGCTGCTTGCAACGCACGCAGCGCGGACTCGCGCCCCGAGCCGGGGCCCTTGACCTCGACTTCCAGGGTTTTCATGCCGTGCTCCATGGCCTTGCGGCCGGCGTCCTCGCCAGCCACCTGCGCCGCGTACGGCGTGGATTTTCGCGAGCCCTTGAAGCCCTGAGCACCGGCTGACGACCAGGCGATGGTGTTTCCCTGGGCATCGGTGATTGTAATCATCGTGTTGTTGAAGGTCGCATTGACGTGCGCAACCCCGGACGCGATGTTCTTCTTTTCGCGGCGTTTCGTCCGCGTGGCTGGCTTGGCCATAATCTATCGCTCCTTGGTCAGCGGGCCTAGTGGCCGGCTTTCTTCTTGCCTGCAATGGATTTCGCCGGACCCTTGCGCGTCCGCGCATTGGTGTGAGTTCGCTGGCCCCGCACCGGCAGGCCACGGCGATGTCTGATACCTCGATAACAGCCGAGATCCATCAGCCGCTTCACATTCATGGCGTGCTCACGCCTGAGATCGCCTTCGACTTGATAATCCTTGTCGATCGCGTCGCGCACGCGCGCGACTTCGTCATCGGTCATCTCGTTGACCCGGCGTTCCGCCGGAATTCCGCACGACTCACAAATTTTAACGGCCGACGTTCGACCGATTCCGTGGATATAGGTCAGCGCGATGATAACCCGCTTCCCGGTTGGAATATTGACACCAGCTATGCGCGCCAAGGCTCGCTCTCCTCAGTCAGGACCAAAATGGTCACGAACGAATGGGTTTTCGGATCCGCCGGGAATCGAAAGAGGCCGGATTATATGCGGAATTCCAGGCCTGTCAACACGCCCGGTCGGCCGCGGCGAGGCCGCGGAACCCACCAAGTATATATGCGGGGAATCAATCAAGAATGGCATAGAGTTGCTCACTGACTTCATCGATATCACACATTCCGTCGACCGCCTTCAGCATCCCCGAATCCCTATAGTGGGGGATGATTGGGGCGGTCTGCTCATGATAAACGCCAAGACGCTTTTTCAGCGTTTCAGCGTTGTCGTCGCTGCGTGCGCCACCGGTCTCCGCGGCACGGGTTTCGATTCTCTTTAACAACGCATCGTCATCAACCTCGAGGCTGATGACGCAATTATGGCCCAACGCCTTTTCGGCCAGCATGGCGTCGAGGGCCTCGGCCTGCGCGACCGTGCGCGGAAATCCATCAAGGATGAACCCGTTGGCACAATCCGGTTCGGCAATTCTGTCGGCAATGATACCGACGACCACATCATCAGAGACCAGGTCGCCACGATCCATGATCTCTTTCGCCTGTTTACCAAGATCGGTTCCGGCGGCGGTGGCCTCGCGCAGCATTTCACCCGTCGACAACTGGACGATACGGTACCGGGAAACAAGACGTTCCGCCTGTGTCCCCTTGCCGGCACCGGGCGGGCCTAGAAGAATCAAGATCATCCACGCCGACCCTTCAACTTGGACTTCTTGATCAGGCCTTCATATTGGTGGGCCAACAGATGAGATTGCACCTGGGCGACCGTATCGAGGGTAACGGTGACGACAATTAGAAGACTGGTACCGCCAAAGTAGAAGGGAACGGAGTATCGGGAAATGAGGATTTCCGGAAGGATGCAGACAGCCGCGAGATACATGGCGCCGACAACGGTCAGGCGAGTGAGGACCCAATCCAGATAATCGGCGGTGTTCTTGCCGGGTCGGATACCAGGAATGAAACCGCCATACTTCTTCAGATTATCCGCAGTTTCGACTGGATTAAACACGACCGCCGTATAGAAAAACGCAAAAAATACGATCATCGAGATGTAGATGAGCAAATATACTGGCTGTCCGCGTCCGAGATAAGCCGCCATCGTGGTCAGCCACTCCGGCCCGGTTCCGGCCGTGAACTGGATCACCGTGATCGGCAACAAAAGCAGGGAACTGGCGAAAATCGGCGGAATGACGCCGGCCGTATTCAATTTTAACGGCAGATGCGAACTCTCGCCGCCGCTCATCTTATTGCCGCGCTGGCGCTTCGGATACTGGATGATGAGCCGCCGCTGCGCGCGCTCGACGAAGACGATGAAATAGATCACGCCGACCGACATGATCAGCAGGAAGATGATGAACCCGGTCGACAGACCGCCGGTGCGGCCGAGATCGAGTGTCCCGGCCATGGCACTGGGCAGGCCGGCGATGATCCCCGCAAAGATAATCAGCGAGATGCCGTTGCCGACGCCACGCGCTGTAATCTGTTCACCCAGCCACATCAGAAAGATGGTCCCACCGACCAGCGTCACGACGATCGTGAAGCGGAAAAACAGGCCAGGGTTGGCCACGGCAGCCCCTTGGCTTGAATTCATGCCTTCCAGTCCAATTGAAATGCCGTAGGCCTGGAAAATACATATAACGACCGTCAGATAGCGGGTGTACTGGTTGATCTTCTTGCGCCCGCTTTCGCCCTCTTTTTTCATCGCTTCGATCTGCGGCGATACAGCGGTCATCAACTGCATGATGATAGAGGCTGAAATGTACGGCATGATATTGAGCGCGAAGATTGTCATGCGGCTAAGCGCGCCACCCGCGAACATGTCGAACATGCCGAGAATACCGCCGGAATTCTGGCGAAAAATATCCTGCAGCACGGCCGGGTCGATACCCGGCAGTGGAATAAATGTTCCGAGGCGGTAAACGATCAGCGCGCCGAGAGTAAACCAGATACGGTTCTTCAGCTCCGTTGCCTTGGCGAAGGCACCGAAATTCAGATTGGCGGCAAGTTGTTCAGCGGCGGAGGCCATAGTGAGGCGTTCCTATTCCTCACTGTCCTTGGAGGCGCTCTCACCCGCTTCGTCGCCACCGTCGTCGCGCTCACGCGCCTTGGCGAGAATGATGGCGCGCTCCGCCTGGATGCGGTGGCGACGCTTGCCCTTGCCCTCGGGCTTAACCTTCGCTTCCGCCACGGCGACACTCCCGCCGCCGGCTTCAACGGCGGCAATCGCCGCCTTCGAGGCCGCCGCGACGCTGATAGTCAGCTTCGAGGTCAGGGCGCCCTTGCCGAGCAACTTCACGCCGTCGCGGCTTCTCCGCACCAAACCGGCGGCGAGCAGGCTATCGCCCGATACCGGCTGACTGGCATCGATAGAGCCCTTCTCGATGGCGCTCTGCAATTGACCGAGATTGATTTCCGCGAAATCCTTGGAGAACGGGTTTTTGAAACCGCGCTTCGGCATCCGACGGTAAAGCGGCATCTGGCCGCCTTCAAAGCCGAGCAATGAGACGCCGCTGCGCGACTTCTGGCCCTTCTGCCC
>JAYOFM010000038.1:6335-9285 GCA_038117225.1 Rhodospirillales bacterium | reverse complement strand
TTGCCCGATGTCTTGCCCAGACCGGAGCCGATTCCGCGGCCGACCCGTTTGCGGTCCTTGCGCGCGCCGTCGTTATCGTGAAGTTCATGCAGTTTCATGACGTCGAATCCTGGTTGGTATCGTTAATGCCGACGCCCGGTTCAGGCGCCGTCCTCGACCCGGACGAGGTGACTGACCTTGTCGATCATGCCACGCACGGAGGGTGTGTCCTCAAGCTCGCGGGTCCGGTGCATCTTGTTCAGGCCCAGCCCCTTCAGCGTTTCACGCTGGTCGTTCGGCCGCCCAATCGGACTCTTGATCTGGGTAACGCGAACCGTATTCTTGGCATCAGCCATGACAAAATTCCCTTTGAATCCCTAAAGAACGCTCACGCGGGCTCGAGCGCTTCGCCCCGTCGCGAAACGATATCGGCCACCTTTTTGCCGCGCCGCTGCGCCACGTCACGCGGCGAATAGCATAGCTTCAAGGCCTCGAACGTCGCTTTGACCATATTGTGCGGATTAGAGGTCCCGATGGACTTGGCGACAACATCCTGCACACCCATGGTCTCGAACACGGCACGGATCGGGCCGCCGGCAATAATTCCGGTTCCCGGAGGCGCCGAGCGCAACACCACGTGCCCGGCACCGAAGCGGCCGATGATGTCGTGATGCAGGGTACGTCCCTCGCGCAATGGTACCCGGATCAACGCCTTTTTGGCACGATCGGTCGCCTTGCGGATGGCTTCCGGCACTTCACGCGCCTTGCCAGTACCGAAACCGACGCGGCCACGACCGTCACCGACGACAACCAGGGCACCAAAGGAAAAGCGACGACCGCCCTTGACCACCTTGGCGACACGATTGATGTGGACCAGCTTGTCGACAAGCTCGTCCCCTTCTTCGCGGTCCCGCTCACGGTCCCGGCTGCGGCCTCGGTCGCGACGCCCGCCTTGCGCATTGGGGTTGACTGCCATGCTCGTCCCTCTCCTAGAAGCTTAAACCGCCCTCACGGGCGGCGTCGGCCAGGGCTTGAACCCGGCCGTGGTACTTGAAACCGCCGCGATCGAACACGACCTCGGAAACGCCATTCGCCTTTGCACGCTCGGCGACCAGCTTGCCGACAGCGATCGCGGCATCCTTGTCGGCGCCGGTCTTCAAACTGTCCCGCATGGCCTTTTCCAACGATGACGCGGCCGCCAGGGTGCTGCCGGAACGATCGTCGATAACCTGGGCATAAATGTGGCGGCCTGAGCGGAACACCGATAGCCGGGGCCGATCACCATTTCCCGCCTTACGCAGCTTCGCCCGATTGCGGGAGCGCCGCCGATCATAGAGTTTTTTCGCGTTGGCCATGACTTACTTTTTCTTCCCTTCCTTGCGGACGATGTACTCGTCCTCGTAGCGGATGCCCTTACCCTTGTAGGGTTCGGGCGGCCGATACGCGCGGATCACCGCCGCCGCTTGGCCGACTTTCTGCTTGTCCGCGCCAGAAATACTGATCTTCGTCTGCTCCGGACATTCGATCTTGAGCTCCCGCGGGATGGGGTAGCGCACTTCGTGGCTATATCCCAACTGCAGGATCAAATCCGAGCCCTGGACCTGCGCGCGATAACCGACGCCGGTGATTTCTAGATTCTTGGTAAAACCATCCGATACACCGACGACCAGATTACTGACGACGCTTCGCGACGTGCCCCAGAGCTTGCGTGCCTTGAGGCTCTCGTTACGCGGTTTGATCCAAATGACGTTGTCTTCGCGCCCGACCTCGACGTCGTCTGTCAGGGTCGCCGAAAGCTCACCGAGTTTACCCTTGGCGCGCACGTTTTGGCCGTCGATTTGTACTTCGACACCATCTGGCACTTCCACTGGGTTCTTGCCGATACGCGACATGGTCTGGTTTCCTTAACTCTCGTGCCCGAAATTCAACGGATCAGAATACTTGGCAAAGCACTTCGCCGCCGACGTTCTGTTCGCGTGCTTCGTTGTCAGACAACACGCCACGCGGCGTCGACAGGATGGCAATACCAAGGCCGTTGTAGACCCGCTGCAGGTCGCTGATACCGGAATAAACACGGCGGCCCGGCGTCGACACGCGGTCGATCTGGCGGATCACCGGATCACCCTCGTGGTATTTCAGCTCAATGCGAAGTTCCTCGAAACCGGGGCCAGATTGCTGTTGGGAATAGCCGCGGATAAATCCTTCACGCTTCAGCACTTCTAGGACATTGCGACGCAGCCGCGAAGCCGGACTGGCGACGACATCCTTGCGGGCCCGTTGGCCATTACGGATACGCGTCAGCATATCTGCGAGGGGATCGGTCATGGACATGCGCGTGTCTCCCTTACCAACTCGACTTGACCATACCGGGGATCTGCCCGGTCGAGGCAAGATCGCGCAGCGCAATACGCGAAATTCGAAATTTTCTATAATTTCCGCGCGGCCGGCCAGACAGCTCGCAGCGCAGCCCGACGCGTGTTGGCGAAGAGTTTCGCGGCAACTCGGCCAGTTTTAAGCGTGCACCGAAGCGATCTTCCGGCGACAACGCCAGATCCTTCGTCATGGCTTTCAGGCGCTCGCGCCGTCCGGCGAATTTCTTGGCCAGGCGGTCACGCTTCCTGTTGCGTTCAATGGCGCTTTTCTTAGCCATGCGTTACCTCTTTCGTCTCTTGTCAGCCGTTTAATTCGAGAACGGCATATTAAAGGCCTTCAGCAAGGCCTTAGCTTCGACATCGTTACGCGCCGAGGTGCAGATGATGATGTCGAGTCCGCGGATTTGATCGACCTTGTCATAGTCGATTTCCGCAAACACGATCTGCTCCTTGAGGCCCATCGCGAAATTGCCGTTACCATCAAAACTGCGGCCGGAAATGCCGCGGAAATCACGAACACGCGGCAGCGCGACATTCACCAGCCGATCGAGAAATTCGTACATGCGATCACGCCGCAACGTTACCTTGCAGCCGACGGT
>JAYOFM010000038.1:0-6325 GCA_038117225.1 Rhodospirillales bacterium | reverse complement strand
GTCATGCCTTCGCGCAACTTGAAGGCGGCGATGGAATTCTTAGCCTTGGTAACGACCGGTTTTTGACCGGCAATGCGGGTCATGTCATCGAGCGCGCCGTCGATTTTCTTGCGATCCTGTGACGCTTCACCGACACCCATATTGAGAACGATCTTCTCCAATCGGGGGGCCTGCATGATGCTGCTATAATTGAACTCCTCCATCATTTTCTGACGGATGGTGCTCTGATATTCGTCGTTTAGACGGTTAGCCATCTTATTCGTCTCCGCCTATCGATCGATGACTTCGCCGGAGCGCTTGGCAAAGCGCACCTTGCGGCCATCTTCGAGGGACTTGAACCCAATCCGGGTTGCCTTGCCGTCGTCCGGATCCACGTGAGCGAGATTGGAAAGGTCGATCGTCGCTTCCTTCTCGACGATGCCGCCCTGCGCGGTCTGCGTCTGACGCTGGTGACGCTTCACCATGTTGACGCCCTGGACCAACGCGCGGCCGGTATCGGTAAAGACCTTAACCACGGCGCCACGTTTGCCTTTGTCGCGGCCGGTCAGCACGATCACGTCATCGCCCTTCTTGATTTTTGCGGCCATCACAGCACCTCCGGCGCCAGAGAAATAATCTTCATGTAACGCTTGGCCCGAAGTTCGCGGGTCACGGGGCCGAAAATACGCGTTCCGATAGGTTCGCCTTGCGCGTTGATCAGCACCGCCGCGTTGGAGTCGAAACGGATCGCCGTGCCGTCATCGCGACGGATATCCTTCGCCGTGCGCACCACGACCGCCTTCAGCACGTCGCCCTTTTTGACGCGGCCTCGCGGGATGGCTTCCTTCACCGATACCACGATGACATCACCAACCGACGCGTACTTGCGCTTCGAGCCGCCCAGCACCTTGATGCACTGAACGCGGCGGGCGCCGGAATTGTCGGCCACTTCAAGATTGCTTTCCGCCTGAATCATCGCGCTCTATCCCTTACTGTTCGGAAACCGTGACGTCCGTTAGGACGCGGGGTCCGACACAACTTCCCAAGTCTTGCGTTTAGAAATCGGCTTGCACTCGCGGATTGTCACTATGGCGCCGGCCTTGACGGCGTTGCTCTCATCATGGGCCGCGTAGCGTTTCGACTTCTTGACGTACTTCTTGTAAATCGGGTGCATAATTCTGCGCTCGACAAGAACGGTAACGGTCTTGTCCATTTTGTCGCTGACAACCACACCCTGCATGACACGTTTAGGCATATTCCAAATTCCCTCTCGACCCTTTACGACGCCGCCGGCGCGGCGGCGGCGTCCGTGCGCTGATGCAACACCGTTTTGACGCGGGCGATGTCGCGGCGCACCGCGCGCACGCGAGCGGTATTTTCCAACTGGCCGCTGGCTTGCTGGAAGCGAAGGTTGAATGCCTCCTTGCGCAGGTCAACCAGCATTTCCTTGAGCTCGTCGTCGCTTTTCAGCCGTGCATCTTCACTCTTCATCGGTCTAACCTCACGCTTCGCTTAGGCGGGCGACGAACCGCGTTTGCAGCGGCAACTTGGCCGCGGCCAATTCGCAGGCCCGCTTGGCGACATCCAGCGGCACGCCGTCGATCTCGAACATGATCCGGCCCGGCTTGACCCGGCAAACCCAGAGCTCAGGCGATCCCTTACCCTTACCCATGCGCACCTCGGCCGGTTTCTTGGACACCGGCACGTCGGGAAAGATGCGGATCCAAACACGGCCCTGGCGTTTCATGTGGCGGGTCATGGCACGGCGGGCAGCTTCGATCTGGCGCGCGGTGACCCGCTCGGGCGTCGTTGCCTTGAGACCAAACGAGCCAAAATTCAGCGCCGTTCCGCCTTTCGCGTTGCCGTGGATGCGACCCTTGTGTGCCTTGCGGTATTTGGTGCGCTTGGGCATCAACATGATTCGGGTTCCTTACTCTTAACTTCTTACAGCCGGGATGGCGCGCCTTAGCGCTGCGGCTGTTGTTCCAATTGGGCATTCTCGGTCGCCATCGGATCGTGAGCCATGATGTCGCCCTTATAGATCCAGACCTTCACGCCACAGGCACCGTAGGTCGTCTTCGCCGTCGCTTCGCCGTAGTCGATATTGGCGCGGAGCGTATGCAGCGGCACCCGGCCTTCGCGGTACCACTGAGTGCGCGCGATTTCCGCGCCCCCCAGACGACCGGCACAGTTGATGCGAATGCCCAGCGCGCCAAGGCGCACGGCGTTCTGCACAACCCGCTTCATGGCGCGGCGGATGGAAACACGACGCTCCATCTGCTGGGCGACATTCTCGGCAACCAATTGCGCTTCCAATTCCGGCTTGCGGATCTCGACGATATTGAGATGCACGTCGCCGTTGGTCATGCTGGCGATTTCCTGGCGCAACTTCTCGATATCGGCGCCCTTCTTGCCGATGACGACGCCCGGGCGCGCGGTGTGAATGGTGACGCGCGCCTTTTTCGCGGGGCGTTCGATGATCACCCGCGATACACCCGCCTGGGCCAGCCGCTCGATCAGGAACTTACGGATACGCAGGTCCTCATGCAGCATGCTGGCGAAATTGTCATCGCTCGCATACCAGCGTGAATCCCAGGTGCGGTTGATACCGACCCGTAGCCCTATGGGATTGACCTTTTGACCCATTACGCTCTCTCCTCGCGCTCGCGAACCACGAGCCGCATGTTGCTGAACGGTTTTTGGATACGCCCGACGCGACCGCGGGCACGGGCCCGCCAGCGCTTCATGACCATGGCTCGCCCGACGGTCGCCTCGGCCACATAAAGCCGGTCGACATCGAGCTGATGATTGTTTTCCGCGTTGGCGATCGCGCTTTCCAGAAGCTTCTTGACCTCGCCGGCGATGCGGCGACGCGAGAACGTCAACGACGCCAACGCGGCCTCGCAGCCCTTGCCGCGAATGGTCTCGGCAACCAGATTGAGTTTCTGCGGGGATGTGCGCAGCTGCTTGGCAAAAGCCATCGCCGCGTCATCCGCCAGAGCCCGAGGTGTCGCTTTCTTACCCATCGCGCTTAGCCCCTCTTCGCCCGCTTGTCGGCGGTGTGGCCGAAGTATGTGCGGGTCGGCGAAAACTCGCCGAATTTGTGGCCGATCATATCCTCGGTGACGAGAACCGGAATGAACTTGTGACCGTTGTAGACACCGAACGTCAGACCGACGAACTGCGGCAGAATGGTCGAACGCCGGGACCAGATCTTGATCACGGAACTACGCGTCGCGGCGCGGGCCACCTCGGCCTTTTTGAGGAGGTAGCCGTCGACGAACGGGCCTTTCCATACGGAACGTGACACAGGCGGCTCTCCTCTTACTTCTTCTTCAGATGACGGCTGCGCATAATCAGGCGATCCGTCTTCTTGTTGGAACGGGTGCGCTTACCCTTGGTCGGCACGCCCCATGGCGTCACCGGATGGCGACCGCCGGAGGTCCGCCCCTCGCCACCGCCGTGCGGATGGTCGATCGGGTTCATGGCAACGCCGCGCACGCTCGGCCGCTTGCCCAGCCAACGACTGCGGCCGGCCTTGCCGAGCTTGGTATTCTGCCTGTCAGGATTGGAAACAGCGCCGACGGTGGCCAGGCACTCGGCCCGGACCAGACGCAATTCCCCGGAACTCAATTTGAGCTGCGCGTAGCCCTGATCCTTACCGATGATCTGCGCGTAGGTGCCGGCGGCGCGTGCGATCTGACCGCCCTTGCCCGGTTTCATCTCCACATTATGGATGATGGTACCCACTGGCATGTTCGCCATCGGCATCGCATTACCCGGCTTGATATCAGCGGTTTTATCCGCGATCACCTGGTCACCGACACGCAGTCGCTGCGGCGCGATGATGTAGGCGCGTTCGCTATCTTCATACTGCACGAGGGCGATGAAGGCGCTGCGATTGGGATCATATTCCAAGCGCTCGACCGTGCCGGCGACGCCGAACTTGCCGCGCTTGAAATCGATTATCCGGTAACGTCGCTTGTGGCCACCACCGCGACGGCGCGCCGTGATACGTCCGGTATTATTGCGCCCACCCTTCTTCGTCAGCCCCTCGACAAGGCTCTTTTCAGGATCGCCCTTCCACAGGCCCGACCGGTCGATAAGCACCAGATTACGGCGCCCCGGCGTGGTCGGATTATAAGTCTTGAGAGCCATGGTTCCGACCTTCCTCCTAGAGCCCAGTGGTCACGTCGATGGTGTGACCCTCGGCTAGCGTGATAACGGCCTTCTTCGTCTCGTTGCGACGGCCCGGTACGTTGCGGAATTTCTTGATCTTGCCCTGCTGACGCAGCGTGTTCACGGCAGTAACCTTGACCTTGAACAAATCCTCGATGGCCGAGCGAATCTCGAATTTGTCGGCATCCAGCGGCACGTAAAAGCTGACCTGATTGAATTCCGACATCAGGGTCGCTTTTTCGGTGATAATCGGTTTGCGGATCAGCTCGTACATGCGTTCCTTGGACGGCTTGTTTGCCTTGCTCGCCAAATATTTGGTCATGTCAGGCGCTCCACCAACTTGGCCACTGCTTCCTTGGTTAGCACCAAGGTGTCGCGACGCAGGATGTCGTAAACATTGGCTCCTTGGCTCGGCAGCACGTCCAGCTCCATGACGTTGCGCGCGGCCAATGCGAAGTTGTTGTCGATCTCATTGCCGTCGATGATCAGCGTACGACCCCAAGCGAGTTTCTCGAGCCGGTCGACCAAACCCTTGGTCTTGGGGTCGGACAGCTTCGCGTCCTCGAGGACGATCAGCTTGCCGTCGGCTTGCTTGGCGCTGAGCGCCGTCTTCAGAGCGAGTTTGCGAATTCGCTTGGGCAACTTGATGGCGTGATCGCGGACATGCGGGCCAAAGGCGACACCGCCGCCACGCATCTGTGGCGCCACGGTCGTGCCCTGACGGGCGCGGCCGGTGCCTTTTTGGCGGAACGGCTTACTGCCGGTCGCCTTGACCTCACTGCGGCCCTTGACCTTGTGATTGCCGGTGCGGCGCTTGGCCAGCTGCCAGTTGACCGCGCGAGCCAGAATGTCGCGGCGCACGGCGACCCCGAACACTTCGTCGGGCAGCTCGATCGAGCCACTCTTCTTGTTGTCCAGGCTGATGACATCGAGTTTCATCGGCCTCAGTCCTTCTGCTCTTCATTGCTGACGGCGCCAGCGTCTTCGACCGCGACGTCGACGGCTTCATCGACGACATCGTCAGCGGCCTCAACCGGATCGGCCGGCGTATCGCCGCCACGGGTAGCGGCAGGCATAGGCACGCCCTGCGGCGGTGCTTTCTTGGTAGCGTCGGTGATACGGACGAACCCGCCCTTGGCACCCGGCACCGCGCCGCGAACCATGATCAGGCCGCGGGCCACGTCGGTGGTGAGAATTTCCAAATTCTGCGTCGTGATGCGCTTGGAACCCATCTGACCGGCCATCTTCTTGCCCTTGAAGACGCGGCCCGGATCCTGGCACTGGCCCGTCGAACCGCCACTGCGGTGATTGATCGACACACCGTGAGACGCACGCAGACCGGCGAAGCCATGGCGCTTCATGACGCCGGCAAACCCCTTGCCCTTGCTGGCGGCACAGACATCGACCTTTTGCCCGGCGATGAAATGATCGGCCGTGATCTCGGCGCCCACGTCCACCATATTCTCGGCATCAATGCGGAATTCGGCCAGTTTGCGCGTCGGTTCCACCTTAGCCTTGGCAAAGTGGCCGCGCATCGGTTTTGGCACATTTTTCGGCTTCGACTTGCCCCAACCCAACTGCAGAGCGCTATAGCCATCGCGCTCCACGCTGCGCTGGGCCACGACACGCACATCGTCCAGGTGAAGCACTGTCACGGGATGATGGCGGCCGTCCTCCGCGAACAGCCGCGTCATGCCGAGTTTACGTGCGATGATTCCGGTTCTCATCGGAGCCGTCCCTACTCTAGAGCTTAATCTCGACGTCGACGCCGGAGGCCAGGTCGAGCTTCATCAGCGCGTCCACGGTCTGCGGTGTCGGGTCGACGATGTCGAGCACCCGCTTATGGGTACGAATTTCAAACTGCTCACGCGACTTCTTATCGATGTGCGGCGAGCGCAACACGGTGTATTTCTCGATGCGCGTCGGCAGCGGGATGGGGCCGCGGACGGTTGCACCGGTCCGCTGAGCCGTATTGACGATCTCGCGAGCCGACTGATCCAGGACCCGATGGTCGAATGCCTTCAGCCGAATGCGAATATTTTGTTGTTCCATGCCCTACTGACCCCAAAAAGCCGCCGGCCTCGCCTTGGCGAGACCGGGGGTTGTGAGTTTCCGCTATTCGATAATTTTCGCGACGACGCCGGCGCCGACGGTACGACCGCCCTCG
>JAYOFM010000037.1:25299-29718 GCA_038117225.1 Rhodospirillales bacterium | reverse complement strand
TCGATGAAGCCAGTACCGACACCGGCCAGGCCGCCTTCGCGTTCGTGCGCCGCCGTGGTCGCTTCCAACGAGGCGCGAATGGCATCGGCGAACGGTTGGAAGCCGCCGTCGTATTCGCCCGTGGTGGCAAGGTCATAGAGACGCTGTTCGGCGATCTCGATCTGCGTCGTCGCGGTGGCATCGACGTCGGCCTCATAGGCGTCGTTGACCACGTCCTCGCCCAGCGTGATCAATTCCCGTTTTAGGTACGAGTCGTAGATGATGCGGCCATATTCGCGGGCGTTGATGACGGAAACCGCCGCGCCGGCCAAATTGGCGAGGTACGCGGCGCCGCCGATTTCGGCCAGTGTCTCGTCGGCCTCGAAATACGGGCGCAGCGTGGTCGGATCGGCGATCTGCCCGCGTTCGATCAGTTTCAGCGCCGCGGCATAGATGCGGGCATGCGCCGGCAGGAAGAAATGATCCGGTAATAGGAAGTCGCCGACCCGGTCATGCGCCCGGTTGTCGACGAACAACGCTCCCAGCAGACCCTTTTCCGCGTCGACATTGCGCGGCAGGCTGCGGAACCCTGCATCGCCGCTCATGTTCGCCGCCCCCATGGAATCATGGGAGTCGGACGGGCCGTCATAGTCTTCGGGATCGGGAATCGGTGGCGCGGTGTTCATGGCCTCGAAACTAGGGATTCCGGCGTCGCGACGCTACGGTTAAGCCACATGAAATACGGGGATAACGTCCGCTTTCTGTGGGTATTTGATGAAATTCCGTTGTTGACGCGAAGGCTCGATTTATGCCTGCACGCACACTGCATATCTACGTGTGCGATCCGGTGTAGATTTTCACGCTGCCCCTCGTGCCGGTCATTCCGCTGGCGGTGCGTAGTGGGGCGACGGGTTCGCCCGTCAGCCGCGCCGCGCGTTCGCGAATGTAATCTCGGCTCATTGGCACGGTGTCACGGCGCTTCGCCATCTGAATCTGGAAAACCACGCTATCCATGTGGCGGAAGGACATCTCGCTGGCTGCCAGATAGTATTCCCACATGCGGGCGAAACGCTCGTCGTAGAGCGCCACCGCGTTGGCCCTATTCGCTTGGAAGGTCAAGCGCCAGTGTCGCAAGGTCTCGGCATACTGCAGCCGCATGACTTCGATGTCGGTGATCCACAGACCAGCGCGTTCGATCGCCGGCGCCACTTCGGACAATGCCGGGATGTAACCGCCGGGGAAAATGTAACGCTGGATCCAGCGGTCGGTGAAGCCGGGCCCCTCGGCGCGGCCGATGGTGTGCAGCACGGCGACGCCATCATCCGTCAAGTGGTCATGGATGCAGCGGAAGAAGTCATCGTAGTAGCCGATTCCGACGTGTTCGAACATGCCGACCGAAACCACGCGGTCGAAATGGCCGTCGGTCTCGCGATAATCCCGCAGGGCGAACCGCACGCGCGCCGACAGGCCGGCTTGGCGCGCCCGCTCCTCGGACACTGCGTGCTGTTCGGTCGACAGGGTCAGGCCCGTGACGTCGACCTCGCATTCGGCCGCCAGCGTTAGCCCCAGTCCGCCCCATCCCGAGCCGATATCGAGAACCCGCATGCCGGGTTCGAGCAGCAACTTTGCGGCGAGGCGACGTTTTTTCATCGCCTGCGCCGCTTCCAGGCTGTCCTCGGGAGTCGTAAAATAAGCGCAGGAATACTGCCGGTCGGAATCCAGGAACAGGGCGTACAGATCGCCTGAAAGGTCGTAGTGATGCGCCACATTGCGGCGTGCTCGGGTTCCCAGGTTTCGCTGGTGCAGGCGTCGAAGCGCATAGGCGATGGCGCGAGTGACCGGTGTCACCGGCAATTCACGCGTGATGGCGATATTGCGACCGACGAGATCCAGAAAATCGTGCACGTCGTGCCCGTCCTCAATGGTCAGCGTGCCTTCCATGTATCCCTCGCCGGTGCCGACGGATGGGTCGATGGCGATGCGCCAGTCCAACGACGGATCGCGCAGGCGGATGGTGATGACCGGTTCGCCGCCGTCACCGAAGCGATGCGGGCAGCCGTCGTGGTCGACAACGATCAGGCTGCCGACGCGGATGAAACGATCGAGAAAGTGCGCAATCCGCATGCGTCAATCCTTCGGGAAACCCTCGGGATAAATGCTCGGAACCCCCAGCCCATGTTGGCTAGGTGGCACCAATCGGACCATAACGCCTTTGAATGAACGAGTCCAAATCGCCGGCCCCGATGGGGCCAGCGCTGGTCAACTCAAACTTAATGCGGGTAGTGGCGACGGATCAGGGTTTTTCCTCATCGTCGCCGGTCGCGTCGGCGGCCGTTTCCGCCTCGGCGGCTTCGGCCTCCTGGCGCGCCTGGGCGTCGGCGTAAGCCTTGGTCTGAGCTTCGGCCTGGGCCTCGGCGTTCGCGTCGGCCTCGACGATGGCCTCGGCCTCGGCGGCGGCCTCGGCGATGGCGCCCTCGGCAACGTCTTCGTCAAAGATAGCCTCGGCTTGCTCGGCGACCGCCTCGGCCGCCTGTACGGCGGCGGCGGCCTCGGCTTCATCGGCCATGCGTTCTTCCTCCGCGACCGACAGCACGGCGCGGCCAGTGCTGGCCTGCGTTGCCGCCTCGTCTTCCGATCGGGCCACGTTGGCGGTCACGTGAACCGCGACTTCGGGGTGCAGATCGACGGTGACATCGTGCAGACCAAGGATCTTGATCGGGCGATCCTGGCGAATCTGCGGGCGCGACACGATGAAACCGGCGGCGGTGATGGCTTCTGCGATATCGCGGGCATTGACCGAGCCGTAAAGCTGACCGGCGTCGCCGGCCTGGCGGATCAGAACAACCGAAAGACCGTTCAGTTTCTCGCCAACGCTTTCCGCTTCAGATTTGCGCTCAAGGTTTTCGGCCTCCAACTGGGCTCGTTTGGTGTCGAACACCGCCCGGTTTTCTTCCGTGGCGCGCAACGCCTTATGCTGGGGCAGTAGGTAGTTGCGGGCAAATCCGGGTTTGACGTTGACCACGTCGCCCATTTGACCAAGCTTCTCGATACGCTCCAAGAGAATGACGTCCATCACTCGCTCTCCTCATCATTCGGGTGTTGGGCAGCGCCGCCGAAACGTTGACGAAGCCCGACCCAGAGTTCCAACAGACCGACACCGGCGACCACAAGAGAGGCCCAACCGGAAATCAGCAGAATCATGTAAAAAGCAATCAGCATGGCGCCGCGCCCCTGGATGCCGCCGATGATGCGATGCACCACCACGAGGCCAAGCAGGAAGAACGGCGTCGCCGCGACCAATGCCATGTTGCGGCCGAGATATTCAATATCGCCCGAGCCGACCAGCGCCATCAGCGCCGCCGCCAATAAAGGCCACGCGGCCCATTGCGGTAACGCCAGCGAGCCATAGGCCGGGCTCGGCCGGAGGTTGCGGCCGCTGCGTTTCAGAACGCCCTGCGCGATGGCGGCGTTGACCGCCGTCATTAACAACCAGTTGGCACCCAACATGCCGGGGAACAGGGGCACCATGGCATCGACGCTGCGGCTAATGGTGGCCGGATCCAGATGCGGCGCCATTTGCTCGAAACCCGAGCGTAACGCCGCGTCGACGCTGGCATAGAGGCCGCCGCCCTCGCCGCCAATGCTCAAGGCGGCGACCACGAACAAGGTCAATGCCATCAACGTCATCCGCGCCAGCAAATCACCGACCGGATACCAGTCATCGACGGTCGTTGCGTTAGCGTTTGATCGGCTGCGCAAGGCATGCCGGCAGACCAGCCACGCCGGTGCCGCCATTACCACGGCATAGGGGGTCGCCACCAATAATCCGCCGGCGACGCCGATCGCCAAGGTGCCGCCCAGCGCCGCGATTCCCGCTGCCTTGGCACCCCAGGCGAGGCCCGTGAGATAAAGTGGCAACGGCGCCAGATAGAACAGCGGCATGGCCAGCAACGAGCCGGAGACCAACGACAGCAGGGCGAAGGCGCTGGCCATGCCGGCCGCGACCGCCATCAAACTCTGCTTGGCGTCCAATGTCCCCACGATGCTCTCCGAGCCTTCTTGGCTATCAACGATCATGTCGTACGGCATTGGACGCGGCCCGAGTGCCGCGTCCATGGCAACCCGCGCTACTTGACCAGATATGGCAGCAGCGCCAGGTAGCGCGCCCGCTTGATCGCGCGGGCCAGTTCACGCTGGCGTTTCGCCGAAACCGCGGTGATGCGACTGGGCACGATCTTGCCGCGTTCAGATACGTAACGCTGCAGCAACCGCACGTCCTTGTAATCGATCTTTGGCGCATTATCGCCGGAGAACGGGCATGTCTTGCGACGTCGGAAGAAACCGCCTCGACCCTTGGTCATTGCTCATCTCCCTTGTCTTCGGTCGCTTTCTCGGCCGCCGCCGGTTTTTCAACGACGGGACTATCATCGCGATCACGGC
>JAYOFM010000037.1:22286-25289 GCA_038117225.1 Rhodospirillales bacterium | reverse complement strand
GGCCCTCATCGTCGCGGCCACGGCCACGCGGACGGTCGTCGCGATCACGCGACCGCAACATCGCGGACGGACCGTCATCGAGTTCGTCGAGGCGAATGGTCAAGTAGCGCAGCACGTCTTCGTGCAGCCGAACCTGGCGTTCCATCTCATGGAGCGCCGGGGCCGGGCTGTCGATATTCATCAACAGATAGTGGCCCTTGCGGTTCTTCTTGATCCGGTAGGCGAGGCCCTTGAGACCCCAGTTTTCGGTTTTGGTAACCTTGCCGCCGCCGTCCTCGATGATCTTCGTGAAGATCTCCGCCAGGCCATCGACCTGGGCACCCGAGATGTCGGGGCGCGCAATCAGCACGCTCTCGTAATAGGGCAAAATTTTGCTCCCTCTGGCTTCTCTCAACCCGGTGGCCCGTGCCACCAAGCATAGCCGGCACCGCCGGCAAGGAGTGGAAGCGGCGCACTATACAGATTATGACTCCCGTCGCAAGCGCGACGAGAGTCATAATCTTAATCTGTTTGTATCCCCTCATGCGCCGGGCGCTTGAGGGGAAATAAAAAAGAGGAGCGGTGATTCGGAGAAGAAATCACCGCTCCGCGAGGTGCGCTTGGGGAGAAAACGGTAGAGAAACGGGCCTCAGAGGGGCTCGCCGAGGTCGTTCAGGGTGCCAATGATATCGCGCGGCGCGACCGAGCCGACCACGTGACCCTTGGCCACCACGGTGGCGCGGCGAATGCCTTGCTCGTGCATTTCAGCCAGCACCACATGGGGGCTATCGCTGATGGCGCAGATCAGAGGATCGGCCTGCATGATGTCGGTCACCCGGATGGCGAAGGCATCGCAACCGAACTGGTTGAGTGCTTCCTGCACGTCGACCGCATGGACGACACCCAGCAGTTGGCCGTAGTCATCCGTGACCGCGACCATGTTGCGATCGCCCTCGGCGAGAAAGTCGAGAACCTGAGAAACCAGGGTCAGCGCCGTTACCGTCGCCACATGGGCCGGGCTGGCGGCGACCACGTCGCGCATCATGACCGGCGGCCATGCGCGTTCGGTGGGTTGGAAGGGATGACCGTCGATGGGGCGGTTGTCGTTCATCCAGGACGGGGGATCGATCTCGAGCTGCTGCCAGATATTCCGGGTCGGGGGTGTCATTGGGGTTCTCCAAAAACTTTTGCGCCGATGTGTTTGCTTGTCTTCGCCCGGTGCTCGTTGTTGGCACCGTGGCCGATTTCCATGTCCCCACCCTACGTGCGCCATGTAATCTGCGTATTGCGGTCGTGATTCCGTTTGTAATCGTTTGTTACAGGAGACCTTGCTATAAGCCGATCAGACGACAAGGACGGGCTCGCGATGCATGACCATCACCGCCGCCGCTTTGACCTCACCGGCAAGCGCGCCCTGGTAACCGCCTCGGTGCGCGGCCTCGGTTTAGCGATCGCCCGCGGCCTCGCGGAAGCCGGGGCTTGGGTCGCCATCAACGGACGAGATGCGGCGACCGTCGCCGACGCCGTGGCGACACTGCGAAGCGAAGGCCTGAGCGCCGACAGCGCCGCGTTCGACGTGACCGACGAAGCCGCCGTCGGTTCCTGGGTCGCCGGTGCCGGCACTGATCTGGACATTCTGGTCAACGGTGTCGGTGCTCGCGACCGGCGCGCCACCGCCGACCTGCCGCCGGCCGACTTCGCGGCCATGTTGCAGGCACAGGTGACGGCGGCCTACGCGCTGACCCGGACCGTCGTGCCCGGCATGGCGGCGCGGGGCGGTGGCGTGGTCATCAACATGACGTCGGTCGCCGGGCCGTTGGCGCGACCGGGCGATCCGGGCTATACGGCGGCCAAGGGCGGGCTGGCGGCGTTGACCCGATCACTGGCGGTTGAATTCGCCCCTCAGCGTATCCGCGTTAACGCGATAGCCCCCGGTTTCTTCGATACCGAGGCCAATGCCGAATGGGTTGGCGAACCGACGGTGGAACGCTATGTCGCCGAGCGCATTCCGATGGCGCGCTGGGGGCAGCCCGAGGAGGTCGTCGGGGCGGCGGTTTTCCTGGCCTCCGATGCCGCCACGTACATCACCGGACACAGTCTGCTGATTGATGGCGGTCTGATGGCGCGAATGTAGGGTAAGGAATAATGCCCATGTCCAAGCCATGCCGGGTCTTCGAGGCGGAGACCGACGCGCAGAAAGACCTGGCCTATCGCCTGCGTTATGAAATTTACGTCGAGGAAATGAACCGCTATCGCGGTGCCGCCGATCATGCCGCGCGGATGCTGATCGAAGCGGAAGACGGCCAGAGCCGCCTGTTCATCGCCGAGGTCGACTGTGATGACGGGCCCAAGGTCGTCGCCACAATGCGCCTCACCTGGGGTGGCGACGCGCCGCTGCCGGACCGCCACATTAGCCAATATGATCTTGGCAAGTTTCTTGAAAACGTCGCGGCCGATCAGATTGTCGTCGGCGAGCGCTTCATGGTGGCGCCCGATCATCGGGGCGGCGAAGTGCTGTGGGCACTGTTTCGTCATTACATAGAATTCGTCAACGAGCACCGAATTCAATTGGCCTTCGGCGACTGCGAACCGCATTACCTCAATCTCTATATGGGCATGGGGTTCCGCACCTATACCCGTCGCCACGTCAACAGCCCGGAAACAGGTTATTTGATCCCGCTGGTCATCGTTGCCGAGGATGTGGCGCATTTCCGCACTCTGAAATCACCACTCGCCGACGTGCTGACGGACTTTGGCGCGGACTCGCGGGTGCCGGCGACAGCGGTCGCGATGATCGCCGAGGGCGGTGGCGTCCTGGCCGAGCGCCTGGCCGGTCGCGGTGCGTTGTGGCACGAGGTCTATCGCAATCTCAGCGCGCTTGAAGGCAACATGCCGACCTTGTTCGACGGCCTCAGCGATGAACACGCCCAGGCCTGTCTGGCGAAATCAACGCTGATCGAATGCCAGCCCGGCGACCGGGTGATCAAGAAGGGCAATGTCGCCAAGAACCTGTTCGTGCTGTTG
>JAYOFM010000037.1:9668-22186 GCA_038117225.1 Rhodospirillales bacterium | reverse complement strand
CTGCACGACGGCGCCGCGGCCCAACCGCAGGACCTGACTGATCGCCATTTGTGTGCTGCCGAGTACGGCAGTGACCTCGACGCTGACGTCGAGCAGTGCCTCGACGTCGGTCGTTGGTGGCCCCGAGTGGTCGTCCGCCATCAAGCAATCCTATAAATTGTGAATTAGTGCGTTGCCGGGTGACGGCGTGCGAGCGCCGTCCGGCGTCGTGCGTGAATTGGGTCTTTACGAAGGAGTCGGCTTCTCTCTGAATCTATTCCCGAGCCAATAGCGCGAGGACGAGGCCGCTGGTCGAAGCCAGCAATGATAATATCTGCAGGCCCCAGCCAAACCGTACGGAGGCGTCGGTCTCGCGCAGAAAAACGTAGGCCGCGATTTGCAGGCAAAGGGCGATGCCCAACAGGATGCCAGCGTATAGGAGCTTATTGTTCTTCTTCCTCGCCATGGTGACGGTTCTCTCTCTCCCAAGAATCGCGTGCCATCAGATTTCCCGCGCGCGTTGTCTTCGCGCTGGAATATCATACCCCGCTAGGGCGATAGACACGATCCTTAAAACCGTTTCCATTTCCACACAAATTTTCAGCGAAAACCTCCCTGCATCTCTTGCAAAACGTCAGTCGTCCACCCATCTAATCCGCGGCCGGGTCGTGGCGAATCGTGCTTTCACGCATGCCCGGCGGTGGCCAGGCATCGGCAAAATGATGACAAATGTCCACATTTCGCGGCGGAATTGGCTTGTTTTGTTTATTGTCAATTACTTAGTCTGTTTTAACCGCGCTGAAAGTGGCCGAAAGCGGGCCGAAAGTTATTTGAAACGGGTTGAAATCGGTTGCGAGGCTTGGCGGCCGGGCTTATGCCGGGAGGTGGAGTGTGACAGTTGGCGCATTGGGGGAATTCCACGCATGACGATGGCATTGATGTTTCCGGGCCAGGGATCGCAGGCCGTCGGCATGGGCAAGGAATTGGCCGACGCGTTCGGCGTCGCGCGCGAGGTGCATCAGGAAATCGACGAGGCGCTCGGCCAGAACCTGTCCAAGTTGATGTTCGAGGGGCCGGACGACCAGTTGCTACTGACCGAGAACGCGCAGCCGGCGATCATGGCGTGTTCCATGGCCGTGGTGCGGGTGTTGCAAGCTGAAGGCGGGTTCGAGCCATCCGCCAAGGCCGCCTTCGTCGCCGGCCATTCATTGGGTGAATATTCGGCGCATGCCGCCGTCGGTGCCCTGTCGCTGGCCGATACGGCGCGATTATTGAAAATCCGCGGCCAGGCCATGCAGGCCGCGGTGCCGGTAGGCGAGGGTGCCATGGCGGCGTTGATGGGTTTGGAACTGGATGACGTGCGCGCCGTCGCCGAGGAGGCTGCGCAAGGCGATGTCATCGCCGCCGGTAATGACAACGCGCCGGGTCAGGTGGTGGTATCCGGCGCCGTCGCGGCGGTTGAGCGCGCCATCGAGATCGCCAAGGAAAAGGGCGCCAAACGCGCCATCCTGCTGCCGGTTTCGGCGCCATTCCATTGTCCGTTGATGCAGCCCGCCGCCGATGTCATGGCCGAAGCACTGGGCAAGGTCGATGTCGCCGCGCCCAACGTGCCGGTGGTCGCCAATGTCACGGCCGGGCCGGTCGAGGATCCAGATGAGATTCGCCGTCTGCTGGTTGAACAGGTCACCGGCATGGTGCGTTGGCGCGAATCGATGCTGTATTTGAGGGATCAGGGCGTCGATCGGGTCGTCGAACTGGGATCCGGCAAGGTGTTGTCGGGCCTGGCGCGGCGCATCGATCGTGAATTCGATGGCGCCAACGTGGACGCACCGGCGGACGTCGAGGCATTTCTGGGCTCGCTATAAGCGCCGTTCGGATAAACGGGAGTGAATGATGTTTGATCTGACAGGCAAACGCGCGCTGGTAACCGGGGCGTCCGGCGGCATCGGCGGCGCCATTGCCCAGGCCCTGGCCGGCGCCGGTGCCCAGGTGGCGCTTTCCGGCACCCGCGTCGACGCGTTGGAGGCCGCCAAGGCCGCGATTGGTGCGGCGGCGCACGTGGTGCCGGCGGATCTGGGCTCGGCCGAGGGGGCCGACGCCCTGGCCAAGGATGCCGAGGCGGCCATGGGCGGCATTGATATCCTGATCAACAATGCCGGGTTGACGCGCGACGGTCTCGCCATGCGGATGAAGGATGAGGACTGGCAGACGGTGTTGGATGTCAATCTGACGGCGGCCTTCAGGCTTTCCCGCGCCTGCCTACGCGGCATGATGAAGGCGCGCTGGGGCCGCATCATCGGCATCACCTCTATTGTCGGTGTCACCGGCAACGCCGGGCAGGCCAACTACGCGGCGTCCAAGGCCGGCATGATCGGCATGTCGAAGTCGCTGGCTCAGGAAGTGGCGTCACGCGGCATTACCGTCAACTGCGTCGCCCCCGGTTTTATCGCTACCGCCATGACGGCGGATCTGGCCGACGAGCATCAGGCGAAACTGCTGGCGGGCATCCCCGCCGGCGCCATGGGAACGCCCGACGACATCGCCGCCGCGACCCTATACCTTGCCACCGAGGAAGCCGGCTATGTGACCGGTCAGACGCTCCACGTGAATGGTGGCATGGCGATGATTTAGCGGTGCTGGTCAAGGCGTTGCAAGTGTGTTACCTACCGCCCGATCAGCGATACCGTGGCTTTTGGCCGCTAGATTTCGCGGCGAATTCGAAGACCCGAACTGGAACCCTACAGGACCAAGGACGAGGAATATGAGTGACGTTGCCGACCGCGTGAAAAAGATCGTTCTCGAGCATCTTGGCGTCGATGAGGACAAGGTTGTCGAAAACGCCAGTTTCATCGATGACCTGGGCGCCGACAGCCTGGATACAGTGGAACTCGTGATGGCCTTCGAGGAAGAATTCAACATCGAGATTCCCGACGACGCCGCCGAGAAAATCCTGACCATCAAGGACGCCGTCGGTTTCATCGAATCGCAGCAGAGCTAGACCAGGCAGTCTTGCCCCAGGCCGCGTCGAACATTGTTACCGGCGCGGTTCGCGATCTCTCCGATAACAACCATTGGGTTCGTGGCAACGTGAGGTACATGTCGTGAGACGTGTTGTGGTCACCGGAATGGGCGCCGTGACGTCGCTGGGGAGCGGCGTCGACGTGACGTGGCAGGGCCTGCTCGATTCCAAATCGGGCATCCGCGCAATTGAATCTTTCGACACCGCGGATTTGGCGGCCAAGATCGCCGGTATGGTGCCGCTGGGTGACGGCGAGGGCCAGTTCAACGCCGACGACTGGATTTCGCCCAAGGACCGCCGACGCATGGACGATTTCATCGTCTACGGCCTTGGCGCCGCGCAGCAGGCGGTTGAAAATTCCGGCTGGAAACCCGAAGGCGAGGAAGATCGCTGCCGCACCGGCGTCATGATCGGCTCGGGAATCGGTGGGCTTAATGAGATCGCGCGGGTGGCACTCGACGTGGACGCCGGCAGGACGCGCAAGGTCAGCCCATTCTTCATCCCAGCCAGCCTGATCAATCTGGTATCCGGCCACGTTTCCATCCATTACGGCTTCAAAGGCCCTAACCACGCCGTCGTGACGGCTTGTTCGACCGGTGCTCACGCCATCGGCGACGCGGCGCGTATCATCATGTGGGACGATGCCGACGTGATGGTGGCGGGTGGTGCCGAGGCGGCGACCTGCCGGCTGGGTGTCGCCGGTTTCTGTGCCGCGCGGGCGCTGTCGACGGATTTCAACGATGAGCCGGAACGTGCGTCCAGGCCTTGGGACAAGGCTCGCGACGGCTTCGTCATGGGCGACGGCGCCGGCGTCGTCGTGCTTGAGGAATTGGAACACGCCAAGGCGCGTGGCGCCACAATCTACGCCGAGGTCGTCGGCTATGGCATGTCCGGCGACGCGCACCACATTACCGCCCCGGCGGAAACTGGTGACGGTGCCTTCCGCTGCATGACGGCGGCGCTGAAGCGGGCTGAACTGAATCCCGAGGATATCGATTACGTCAACGCTCACGGAACCTCGACACCGCTCGGTGACGAGATCGAGCTGCGTGCCGTCAAACGGGTGTTCGGCGATCACGCCTATTCGTTGTCCATGTCATCGACCAAATCGGCTATTGGCCATTTGTTGGGGGCTGCTGGCGCCGTCGAGGCGATTTTTTCGATCCTCGCCATTCGCAATGGCGTGATCCCGCCGACACTAAATCTCGACGATCCGTCGGACGGTTGCGATATCGATCTGGTGCCGCATCAGCCAAAGGAACGGCCGGTCAAGGCGGTGCTGTCTAATTCATTCGGTTTCGGTGGTACCAACGCCTCGCTGGTCTTCCGCGAGTTCTCCTAAAGCCCGCGCGGTGCCCGCCATGCGCCGTCTCGCCATCGCCGCCGTTGTCCTGATCGCCGTCCTGGCCGCCGTATCTGCCGGTTTCGGTTTCTGGGCCTGGGGCCAATTCACCAAGCCGGGACCGCTGACTGAACAGCGCACCCTCGTCATACCCGCGTGTACCGGTGGCGCCGGCATCGCCCGTTTGCTGGCCAACGCGGGCATTATTGCCGATGCACGCCTGTTTCGCTTCGGTCACGAATTGTGGTCGGAACCGGCACCGCTGCGCGCCGGGGAATATGCCTTCACCGCCGCCATCAGCGCACGGGACGCCATCCGTCTGCTGCAATCAGGCCGAACCGTGATGCGCCGCCTAACTGTGCCGGAAGGTTGGACGGTCGCCGAGGTGGGGACGCAATTGGTCGCCACCGAGGGGTTGGTCGGCGATGTGGGGCCGTTGCCGCCCGAGGGCTCACTGCTGCCCGAGACCTACCACTTCGCCTTTGGAGATCGGCGCGCGGATTTGCTCAGGCGAATGACCTCGTCGATGTCCGAGACCTTGGACCAACTATGGCCGTTGCGCCAACGGCCGTCACCGCTGGCGTCGCCGGAAGAAGCGATCATTCTGGCCTCCATCGTCGAGAAGGAGACCGGCATCGCCGCCGAGCGTCCGCGCGTCGCCGCCGTGTTCCTTAATCGCCTGCGCCGTGGCATGCGCTTGCAATCCGATCCGACGGTGGTCTATGGCTTGACGCTAGGCCAGCGCCCACTTGGTCGCGCACTGACACGCGACGACTTGAATTCGCCGACGCCCTACAACACCTATCAGATCGACCGCCTGCCGCCTGGCCCCATAGCCAACCCTGGCCGCGCCGCCATCGAGGCGGTGCTCAATCCAGTACAGTCGACTGAGTATTACTTCGTCGCCGATGGCACCGGCGGCCACGTCTTCTCGCGCACGCTGGCGGAACACAATCGCAACGTCGCCCGTTGGCGAAAATTCATGAAACAGCAGGCGAAACCAGCGAAAATATCGCCGTAACGCTAACCCTTGCGTGGGGCACGGCTCATCAAGGCGTTGAGGGCCCACAACGGCAGATTGGCGATGACGCGAACCAGAACGGACATTTGCCAGGGAAAGACGATCAGCGGCTTCTGTTGGGCAAGGCCGCGGCGAACAATGTCGGCGGCTTTCTCGGCTGACATGATGAACGGCATCTTGAAGTCGTTGGCATCGGTCATGCGCGAGGTAACGAATCCCGGGCAAACAACGCTGACGGCGATGCCATCATCGGCGAGCTGCGGGCGCATGGCTTCGCCCCACGCCTTGACCGCCGCCTTTGACGCGGAATAAGCGGGCGCCGTGGCGAGGCCACGAAAGCCAGCGATGGAACTGATGATGGCGATCTGGCCCGCGCGGCGAGCGCGCATGGCGGGAATGATTGGCAACGCGGTATTCAGCACCCCCGCCAGATTGACCGCGAAAATTTCGCGTACTTGTGCGTCGCTTTCGCCGTCGCCTCCGGTGCCGCCGGAAATACCGGCGTTGGCGATTACCAGATCGATCGGAGTGTCCATCTCCAGGCGGTCGATCCAACTGCCCATTGCGCTCATGTCTGTGACATCGATGGTCTCCGCCGTGACCTTGGCGCCCCGGCTGCGGCATTGCGCTGCGATCTCGGCGAGGCGCTCGGAATTTCGTCCCGACAGGGCGAGGAACGTGCCGGTTTCTGCATAGGCCAACGCCAACGCCGCGCCAATCCCGCTCGACGCGCCAGTAATCAAAATCGATTTGGGTGGTATTCGATTCCGTGCCATGGCTCCGGTTATAGGCCGCACGGCCGATCGATGAAATGCCGCTGCTTGTTGGTGGGCGGGCGGGCGGCTATAAAGCCGCGCGACGAAAGGAGCGACCGTGCCCATACAATCAATGACAGGATATGCCCGCGTTCAATCCCGCGATGATCGCTGTAGCTGGACCTGGGAGGTGAAGAGCGTCAATGCGCGCGGCCTCGATACACGTTTCAGGCTGCCGGGGGGATATGACAGGCTCGATCCGGCGGCGCGCAAGCTCGTCGCCGAGCGGTTCAAGCGGGGCAGTTTTTCGTTCGGTTTGACCCTCACGTTCGAACGCACGGGCGCCGCCATGCGTCTGAACGGTGAAGTTCTGGACGAGGTCGCCCAATCTTTGCCGGAGCTCCGCAAACGTTTTCCCGATTTGGCGCCGCCCAGTGTCGATGGATTGCTCGGCATTCGTGGTGTGCTCGAGCAAGTAGAGGAAGCGGAATCGCCGGAGCAGGAGGCGGAACGGGACGCTGCCTTGCTGGCGACGCTCGCCGAGGCGTTGGATGGTTTGGTCGTGGCGCGCGGCGATGAAGGCAGCCGACTCGAGGCCATGCTGCGTGATCATGTTGCCCGGTTGGCGGCATTGCAGACCGAGGCCGAGGCCCTGAACGAGCATCAGGCCACCCTTATTCACGATCGCTTGCACGAACAGGTTGCGGCGCTGCTGGATCAGGTCCCGGCGTTGCCAGAGGACCGGCTGGCCCAGGAGGCTGCGGTGTTGATGACCAAGGCGGACCCGCGCGAGGAGTTGGATCGCTTGCGCGCGCACACGGCGGCGGCGACGGAATTGCTGGATGGCGGTGGCGCTATCGGTCGGAAACTCGATTTCTTGTGCCAGGAATTCAACCGAGAATCCAACACCTTATGCGCGAAATCCCAGGATCAGGCGTTGACGCGTGTCGGCCTTGACATGAAGGCGGTCATTGACCAACTGCGCGAGCAAGTGCAGAACGTCGAATGATTATTAAGATAAGGTGAGACCGCCCGTGACCATCGAACGCCGTGGATTAATGCTGGTTCTGTCTTCGCCATCGGGCGCCGGTAAATCGACTATTTCCCGCGCGCTGCTGGAGCGCCACGACGATCTATCCATGTCGGTTTCGATGACCACGCGGCCGCCACGTCCGGGCGAGGTCGATGGCGAGCACTATCATTTCGTCGATAAGCCGACGTTCGACCGCATGGTCGCTGGGGATGAGTTTTTGGAGCACGCCACCGTGTTCGACAATTCCTACGGCACGCCGGCGGCGCCAGTTCATGCCATCCTGGAATCCGGACGCGACGTGTTGTTCGATGTCGATTGGCAGGGCACGCAGCAGATCGGTGCCTCGGCGCCGGCCGATCTGGTCAGCATTTTCATTCTGCCGCCTTCCATCGATGAATTGGAGCGCCGGCTGTATGGCCGTGCCCAGGATTCCGAGGATGTCGTCAAGAGCCGCATGGCCAAGGCGGCGTCGGAGATGAGTCACTGGTTTGAATATGAATACGTCATTATTAACGAGGACATTGAGCGGAGCATTGCTGAGGCGGAGGCTATTCTCTCGGCCGAACGACTCCGGCGGCAGCGTCAGACGGGCCTGACGAAATTCGTACGCAGCCTCGGTGTTGGGCAGTAATCTAGAGTATACTCCGCTTCGCCTGAAAAAGGCCGGCCAGGGCGCAGAACTCCTCCACGGATAATTCCTCGGCGCGTCGTGTCGCGTCGATGCCGATGCTGGCCGGATCGATGTCGAGCACGGCCAGACTGCTGCGCAACATCTTGCGGCGTTGGCCGAAGGCGGCGGCCGTGACCGCTTCAAGCGCCGAGAATTCGCCCGCCGTGATTGGAACGCCGCGCGGCGTCAGTGTTACCACCGTAGACATGACCTTGGGAGGTGGTGTGAAGGCATCCCGTGAGACATTGAAATCCCTTCGCGTGTCGGCAATCCGTTGCGCCAGAATCGAGAGCCGTCCATAAGCCTTCGTCCGGGGTTGCGCGACCAGTCGGTCGGCGACCTCCCGTTGGAACATCAAGGTCAGGCTGGCGAACGCCGGGGCCTCGCGGAGCCAGCCGAGCAGTAACGGTGTCGATATGTTATACGGCAGGTTGGCAACCACCCGGCGTGGCGGCGAGGTCATGGCGACGGTATCCGTCTTAAGCGCGTCATCGGAGACGATTTCAAGCCGCCCGGCGGCCGCGTCGACCAGATCACCAAGAGCGGCGATGCAGCGGTCGTCTCGTTCCACGGCGATCACCCGCCGCGCGCCAGCGCGTAGTAGCGCGCGGGTCAGGCCGCCGGGACCCGGTCCCACTTCGATGACGTCGGTATTTCGAAGGTCGCCGGCGACGCGCGCGATGCGTGCCGTCAGGTTGAGATCAAGGAGAAAATGCTGCCCAAGGCGATGGCGTGCATTTAGCCCATGGGCGCGAATGACCTCACCCAGTGGCGGCAACGCATCGATGGCGCGCGCAATATCGTTCTCGGGCATTACGATGCCGCATCGGCGTGACCGCGCCGGTATTCCGCCATCTCCGCCGCCATGCGCAAGGATGCGATCAGACTGGACGGGTCGGCACGCCCGGTTCCCGCGATATCGAGCGCGGTCCCGTGATCGGGAGACGTGCGGATGAAAGGCAGGCCCAAGGTCACATTCACGGCGTCCTCGAAGCCAATGGTTTTGATCGGGATCAGCGCCTGATCATGGTACATGCAAATGGCGACGTCATAGCCGGCGCGTGCTTGCGCCGTGAACATGGTGTCCGGCGACAATGGTCCAACGACATCAATGCCATCGGTCGCGAGAGCCACCACGGCAGGCGCGATAACTCGCGCTTCCTCGTCGCCCATGGTGCCGCCCTCGCCGGCGTGGGGATTGAGACCAGCGACGGCGAGGCGGGGTCGGGCGATGCCGAAATTGGCCGTCAGGTCTCGCGCGGTGATGCGCGCGCGGCTGATGATGGTTTCCGTCGCGAGGGTATCCAGGGCTTGTCGGAGACTCACATGGATGGTGACCGGCACGACGCGAAGCGCCGTGGAGGCCAGCATCATCACCGGCACGACATCCTCGGCGACCAACGATGCCAGAAATTCGGTATGCCCGGGAAATGTGAACCCGGCGGCGTACATTGTTTCCTTTTGAATCGGGTTGGTGATGACGGCGGCGGCATGGCCAGCACAGGTTAATTCGACGGCGCGACGGATTGATTCCTGTACGGCGCCAGCGGTCGACGGGTCGGGCGCACCGTTTGTGGCCACCACGGGTTCGGTGAGCGGTAGCACTGGCAGAGCGCGCGCGAATATCTCAGCGGTCCGTTGAGGATGATCGATGATTTCAATCGGCGTCGCGATACCGGTGCGCGTCGCCAGGGTGGCAATACGGGCGGGGTCATCGATGATGAAGAAAGGTCGCGATTGGGCGTCCCGGGCGTGCCACGCCATGAGCGTCAGCTCGCCGCCAATTCCCGCGGGTTCTCCCATGGTCACGGCCAGCGGCGGCAGTTGATTGTTCACGGTGCGCTGATCACAGGCCAACCCGGATATCAATGAAGGCGGCCCGCTTGAGGTTGCGGAGATGCTGGCGCGCCGCGACTGAGAGGCGCTCGTTCATTAGATTGCTGCGGATGAATTCCCGTTGTTCCTCAGTGCTTAATGCTGGGGCGTCACCGCCGCTGCGACTACATACCATCAGCACAACGACACCATCACCCGAGCGAAATGGCTCGCTGGGCTTGCCAATCGGCAGTTCCTGAATGCGGTTTTGGGTTTCGCCCGGCAGCTTGGATAGTGCAATCTTGCCGAGATTTCCGGAGAGGGGGGAATCAATTTTCTTGCCGAGTTCGTCGAGCCCCGCGCACGAATTGACGCGGGTCGTCATATTGCGGGCATCCTGCATTCGACGCTCGACCTCGGTGGCGGACGCCGACGCGTCAACCGGTACCAGCAACTGCTGCAACTCGATGACGATCGGCGTCGCATCACGGCTGGGTGCACCCTTGGCAAGCCTCTTACCCCTCATCAGTAGGATATAGATACCGTCGGCCGCTCTGATCGGCGCAGAAATTCTTCCACTCGCCAACGACGGCAACGCGGCGGCCAATTCCGCGGGCAATTGATCCGGACGAACCCAGCCGAGGTCGCCACCAATGCCCGCCGTGCCGCTCTGCGAGAAATTCTGAGCCACGGCGCTGAAACTGGCGCCCGCGCGCATTTGTTCGACCAAGCGATCCGCATTGCCGGAAACGGTTGATTCGCGCGCGGGGTCATCGATCGGAAGAAATATCTCCGCGATGTGGTATTCTTTTTTGCCGGCATAGCGGGCCATTTCCGCGAGCACGCCATCGATCTCGGCGTCGCTGATACGGTAATATCGACCGTAAAGCTCGCGAATTAACTGTGCCCAAGTCAAGTCGACACGAATCTGATTCTCGAGGAACGACTTGTCGATATTGCGCCGTTGCAAAATCTCGATTGCCTCGCCTTTACGCATGCCATTCTGGCGCTCAATACGGCTGATGGCACGGGTAACAGCGGCATCCCGCACCTCAATTTCGACCCGTTTGGCCTCCTGCATCTTGATCCGTTCGTCAACCATGGTTTGGATGATCTGCGGCGCGATCCGCTCGGCCACGCCCGGTTCCTCGGGTAAATTGGAGAATAACACGACCATGGTGATGCGGGAGTCGAGGTCCAGGCTGGAAATGACCTCATCATTGACAGTGGCGGCGATCGCCGCCGATTCCTGGGCGCGAGCGGGTAGAACGAGGAAGGAGATGGCAATGAGGATGTTCAGCCCCACAGCGGAAAGCCAGCGGGACCGCCATGATCTGGGTGAAGGGTCTTGGTGCCACATTATCACGGAATCCTCAGTTACCCGCGCTGGAAGCGCTGGTTTCAAAGGCACCTAGGGTTTTCAGCGTCAGGCGGACGAAAACGGAATCTGTCGGTTCGATATCGCGGTCGACGAAAAACGATCGGCTTGCCGTGGTGGCGACGATGACGCATTCGTCCTCGTAAATGAGTCCGAAAGATAGTGACCGCAACTCGTCGGCGACGACATCTTGAGTGCCGGAGAAATTGGCGCGCCAGAATTTGTTGAGCGTCGATGAGCCACTGAAGTTCAATTCCTCGCGCCCCGCGAAGTCGCCGCTCTCTTGCTCGCTAACGAAGGTATAGGTCGCGCCGAGTCTTAGCGCCGGGACTCCACCCGAAAACTGGACTTCATTGCGATCAGGGGAAAAGTCCTCGTGGCTGAAGCGGGTACGATAGATTGCGTCGAGGTACGAATTTGGCCGTATATGCACTCGGGCAACATAGTTGGACTGGTTCGAGTTCAATCCGGTCCCGGCGCCGAAAGTGTCATCATCCTTGAACCGATAGGTCTGACCGACGAGCAGCGACGTCGAGCCGCCGCTGCGGCCATAAAGCCCCCACTTGAACCCATAACCCGCGCGCAGGCCACCCTCGACCCGGTCGATGCCTGAGAAGCGGTTGGCCGAAAATAGGTTGGTATCATCAAGTTCCAGTTCCTGGCTGTCTTCATTGGGGATTTTGTTCGAATTGCCGCCGTTGGGGCTGTAGATGATCGAGGCGATGGGTTCGAGAACCTGATCGACGGTGCCGCGTGTTCGGACGAGCGGATAACGCCAATCGAATTTTGCCTGGGGAACGGCGCGGCCGACAAATCCGTTGAAATCATCCTCCTCGTTTCCGCGCGTCACCTCGTCCACGTGATAACCATCCAACAGTAGCTTGAACGAAAGATTGTAAGCGCTGCCTAATGGATCGAAGAACGGTAACTCCCAACCCGGCCGCACCGACAGGCGTCTTACATTTGTCCCTTCACCGCGTTCCAACACCAGCATGTTGGCGTCGAACGTTGTTCGGCCGCCGAGGAAACCGGGTTTGCCGACGTGGTTGAAATCAAGCAGGGGAAGCACGAACGGTTCCGTCGCCTCGTCAACGGCGCCATCCAGCGATTGAAACGTGTAGGCGTTGGCCGATAAGTAATCGCGCCCCCGAAAAGACTCTGCAAATGCACGAGTCGTCAGCGTGCTGTCCGCCGTGAAGCCGTATCGCCGGAGGTACGTGTCATCGGATGCTCGATCGATATCAAGGCCGATTCGCCAATTCTCATTCGGGTGGAATTCAATATTTCCTCGGGCGTGGCCACGGTATTCGTCCTCGTTGGTGAGGTCGTCAATCTTGAGGACCCCGCTGCCTTCGATATTCAACTCCCCCTTGCGGAACCGATGTCGGTACTCGGCGATGATGCCTGATGCCTCGAGTGTCGTAATTAACGGTGTGACCGTCAGGTCTTTTTCCGTACCCAGGTCCCAAAAATAGGGTGTGCGAAAAACCTGACCCAAATCATCGG
>JAYOFM010000037.1:0-9658 GCA_038117225.1 Rhodospirillales bacterium | reverse complement strand
CGAACGTCGGCGTCAGGAAGCCGGACCGCCGTTTCACCGTCGGGTCCGGATGCTGGAAATAGGGCGTATAGAAAACCGGAATGCCCTTCACTTCAAGCCAGGCGTCCCGGTATTCAACGGTCTGCGTTCCCTTGTCGTGGATCACCCGGACAGCCTTCAGCTGCCATAGGGGAGGACGGTCCGGATCCTCCGCGCACAGGTTGCATGGGGAATAGATGCCCTTGCGCATTTCCACTACCGTTCCGTTGGAACGCCGGCCACCGTTGGCAACGATGCGAGAACTGTCGGTCAGGATGATGCCGATATTGTGGATAATGCCGTCCTTCATATCGCCGGTGACGCGCATGCGGTCCGCGAATACCTGCTCGCCCGAGGGTTCCTGCAGGACCACATTGCCGACGGCGGTGACGATATCGGTGTTCTGGTCATAGGTGAGTACATCGGCGACCAGCGTGCGCACGTCGCTCTGAACCTCGACGCGGCCGCGCGCCGTCACGATACGATTTTCCTGATCGTAGGTCATCTCATCGGCGGTCAGAGTGATCGGCTTTTCCGCGTTGGGGGCCGCGACGGCTTTGATTTCCTCAGCTGGCGCCGTGGCCGGTGGCGGCAGTGATGGAACCAATTGTGGGCCGCGCGCGGTCGCCGCGGGATTACTCAGAAACAACGTACCGAGCGGCTTGTCGGCACTTTTTCCGGCCGCGAATGAACGCGGCGGGATGACTGCTGGAACGCGTGGGACTGACGATGGCGCAATAGCGCGAGTGGATGTGTCGCTCGGCGTCGGAAGCGTTGGCAGCGGTGCCATCAATCTCCCGAGTGGGCGTGCGGCTGGCGAAGAAACTTCGCCCGGCAGTTGGCGTGGGCGGCTCGGTTGCAAAACGTTCCTGTGTGTCTCCGTCGCTGGCCGTGGCGCGGCGGCGGGCACCGCACCCGGAAGCGTAGCGGCTGGTGCCGGGGCCGTGCCGTCAAACAGGGTGCCGAGCGGCTTCGCGGGTAACGCTGGGGAGTCGGTCACCGTCACGGGTGATGGCCGCGCCGTGCCGGGGGCATCGATCGCTGAATTGTCCAAGTTCCCAAGCGGTACCGTTGTGCGTGCCGGTGCCGGTACCGCGGTGCCAGGTGCCCACAGAGTTCCGAGTGGCCGGTCGACATCCGTCGCTGCCAGGGTCGCCATGGGCGACAATATCAGGCCAGCCGCGACGGCTGCGAAAAATAGGGAACTTCGCGCCATGGCCGTCACCCGTCTTCCAGATGCAGCAACATGGCGAGACCCATCAACATGGCAACACCAGAGGGGGTCCACGCGGCAAGGGTCACCGGGATGCTGTCCGACAGCCCCAGCGCGTAGACCACGTCGGAAAAGAAATATAGCAGGAACCCTGTCAGCACGCCGGCGGCGATGATGAACGTTGTGCCACCGCGCCGTGATTGCCGCAGCGTGAACGTAGCGGCGATTAAGACCATGGCCATCATCAACAACGGTGCCGCCAACAGGGTATGCAGGTGCAATCGATGGCGGAGAGCGGAGAAGCCGGCTTCCTCGAGTGCCGAGATGAATTGCGGCAAATCCCAGAACGACATGGTTTCGGGTGGCGCAAAGCTGTCTTGGATTTTGTTCAAGGTCAAATCCGTTTCGAGCCAGAATTCCTTCTCGAACTTTGCCGTCTCCTCGGGTGTCTGCACCCAGGCATCGCGCATGAACCAGAAGCCATCCTCGAGCCGCGCGTAGCTGGCGTCGATGCGTTTTTGGAAATGGTCCTTGCCGGCGTAGACAAAGACGATGACGCCATCGAGTTCCACTTGATTACCCTGTTGCAGGGCGCGCTTGGCGTGTACGACGGATTGCCCCTCCGCGCCTGCCTGACGCAGCCACAAGCCGCCGCGTGAGAGATCGAGGAAGCTGGATTGCCCCTTGAGCCGCTGAACTTCCAGGCGCTCGTAGCGTGACAGCATGGTCGACGCCAGCGGGTTCATAACGGATATCTGAAACATGCCGAGAAGGCTGGCGAGAATGATCGCCGGCAGCATGAATTGCCAGGCCGAGACGCCGGCGGCGCGGGTGATCACCAGTTCGTTGGTTCGCGTAAGCCGCCAGAACGCCACCATGCCGCCGAACAGCACGGCGAACGGAAACGTCTTCTGTCCCATGTGCGGAAGTTTCAATAGCGCCATTTCGATGACCATGGCCAGGCCCACGTCCGGACGCGAGGCGGCGCGGCGCATCAGTTCGATGGTATCGAACAGCAGGATCAGCAGCATGAACATGACGAACAACGAGGCAAAGCTGAATAGGAAATGCCGCCCGATATAGAGCGACAGTGTTGGTGATAGACGGACCATGTCCGGCGCCCCGCGTCAGGCCGTCGCCGCGACGCGCCGCTTGAAGCGGAACTGTCGAAGCGTGAACAGCAGGCCGAAGGCGATGGGCAGACCCGCGTGGAGATAGATGAGGGGCACTAATTCAGTGCGCTTGGCGGCCAGGTTCTCGATGCCGAGCGCCGACCCCTGTAGCGCCACCATGATGCCGACGGCGAGAACGATCTGACGGGTCTGCGCGCGGCGGCTAAAACTACCGGATATCAGACAGGCAAGTCCGACCAACGCGAAACCGAGCGTGACCCAGGGGGAGGCCAGCCGTTTATGTAATTCGACCACGTACTTGCCGACGTCTTGCGGGCTGATGCCGGACGCGGATTCCAGGTGCCATAGCTCCTTCATGGAGCGTTCGCGAGGCTCGCGAAAACGCACCGGTTCGCCACCGACGCCGCCCGCCAGATCAAACACATAGCGGTCGAAGTAAAGGATCGATAGCTTGTTGTTGGTGGTATCGATTTCCTGGCGGTTGCCCGTATACATGACCACGCGGGCGCCTTCCTTGGTATCGACCATGGCGCCCCGTTCCGCCATCAGGGTGAAAGGCTTTTCGGGCGTTCGCTGGTCATGCACCAGAATGCCGTGCAACTGGCCGTCGGAACTGCGTTCGCGCACGTAAACTGTTATTCCCTGGGAAATCTGATTGAACGCGCCTTCCTTGAGTAGCACGTGGGAATAGTTATAGCGAATGTCCCACTGCAACTCGCGGAACATGCGATAGGATTCCGGCAGCAGGTACAAATTCAGCGAATAAGACAGGCACATCACCATAAGTGCCATCAGTAACGCTGGCTTGGCGATGGCGAATTGACTGAGCCCGGCGGCGCGCATGACCACCAGCTCCCGATCGGCAATCATCTTGGCATAAATGAAGACAATGATCGTGAACAATGCAATCGGCAGAATGATCGAGAGAAAGTTGGGCAGCAGCAGCATGGTCAGATAGAGGAACGTGCCCGCGGTCAGACCGCGATTGACGATCATCTCCACGAATCGAAGTGATTGCGACAGCCAGATGATGCAGGTCAGTCCGGCCGAGACCAGAATCATTCCCACAAATAGCTGCCGCAGGATGTATCGCGTAAAGCCGCTCATATCCTGCGCATACCCGTTTTAGCCATCTTCAGGGTGTGAGAATTATCGAGAAAAATCAAGGGAATCCAACGAGTCGCGCTGTCCGGCGTTAACCATGAAACAGATGCACGTGGCGGCCGGATCAGGGGAGAAAATGACGGACATCGGCGCGTAATACGGTTTCGGCCGCCGTTTTGACGCCTTCCGCGAGGGCGGGGCATCGTGAAAGCACCTGATCCGCATAGAACCGGGCCGTTAACAGTTTGCTGTCAATAAAATTCACATTATCGCCGCCGCGGTCTCGCATGGCCGTGGCGGCCATGGCGCCGCGGGCTGTCAGCCAGCCGCCGACCACGGTTCCCAATAGATCGAGATAGATGACCGATCCCGCCGCGACGCCGGCCGGGTCGTCGGCAAAGGTGGCGGTGATCCACGCCGTGGCGTCTTCAAGCGCGTCGATGGCCGGTGAAAGCGTCACGACGGTTCGCGCGGCATCGTCATCGCCTGTTCCTCCGTCGGCGGCCGCAATGAAATCCCGCATACGTGTGATCAAATCCGTAACGGTGACGCCGCCTTCACGGCCGACCTTGCGCCCCACCAGATCGAGGGCCTGGATTCCGTTGGTGCCCTCGTAAATCGGCGCGATGCGGGCATCGCGCAGGTGCTGGGCGGCGCCGGTTTCCTCGACGAAGCCCATACCGCCGTGAATCTGCACGTTCAGGTCGGCGACTTCGACACCGATGTCGGTGCTCCAGGCCTTGACAACCGGCGTTAACAGATCGACCAGCGCCTGTGCCTTGGCGCGTTCGCCCTCATCGACCAGGTGCCTCGAGCGATCCAATTCCGCCGCCGTGAAGTACGCGATGGCGCGCGCCGCTTCGGTCTTGGCTTTCATGGTCAACAGCATGCGCCGTACGTCCGGATGGCGCATGATGGTGACGGGCGATTTATCGGAGGAGCCCACCTCGCGTCCTTGGACCCGCTCGGCGGCGAAGGCTCGCGCCTGTTGATAGGCGCGTTCGGCGATGCCGATTCCTTCCAGGCCGACGGCGAGGCGGGCGTTGTTCATCATCGTGAACATGTACTCGATGCCCCGGTTTTCCTCGCCGACCAAATATCCGATGGCGCCGTCGTCATCGCCGTAGGCCATGACCGCCGTGGGGCTGCCGTTGATGCCGAGTTTGTGTTCAATGGAAACGCAGCGGAGATCATTACGCTTACCAGGGCGGCCGTCGGCATCGGGCAAGAATTTTGGCACCACGAACAACGATATTCCCTTGATGCCTTCCGGCGCGTCGGGCGTTCGGGCGAGCACCATATGGACAATATTTTCAGTCAGATCCTGCTCGCCGTAGGTGATATAGATTTTCTGCCCCGACACCCGGTAGGCGTTGCCGTCCGGCACCGCCTTCGTGCGTACCCGCGCCAGGTCGGACCCAGCCTGCGGCTCGGTTAAATTCATGGTACCCGACCATTCACCCGACACCATCTTTTCCAAATAGATCGACTTCAATGCTTCGGACCCGTGGGTCGACAACAGTTCGACGGCACCGCCGGTCAGCATCGGGCATAGCCCGAAGGCCATGTTGGAACTGTGCCAGATTTCCGACACCGCCGTCGCCACCAGCCACGGCAATCCCTGGCCGCCATATTCGGGCTCGAACGGCATGCTGTTCCAGCCGCCATCGATAAACTGCCGGTAAGCGTCCTTGAAGCCGGTGGGGGTGCGGACGACGCCGTTTTCCAGCACGCAGCCTTCGATATCGCCGCCGCGGTTGATCGGTGCAAGCACCTCGGCGCCCAATTTGCCGGCTTCCTCGAGGATGGCGTCCACCAGATCTGGGCTGATGTCCTCATAGCCGGGCAGGGCGGCGATGTCGTCGAGGCCGGCGAGCGTGTGCAGCACGAAACGCATCTCTTCGATGGGTGCGGCATAGACAGTCATCGGCAGGTCCTGGACGGTACGAATTCCCGCGCCGAACATAGCCGCCGACGCCCGGGTTTGAAAGGCCGGGAACGGTGCGACGCGGCCTATTCCACGGGCTTTGACGCCAGTGCCGCGGCGGCATCCTTCCAAGCGTGCATGCCGCCGCGCAGGTAATAAGCTTCGAAGCCGGCATCGGCGAGACTCGACGCCGTGCCTTGGCTGACTATGTGACCGTGGACGCAATAACAGATGACCGGACGCTGGCGATCAAGGCTGTCACTTCAGGTCTCGATCTGGAACGGGTCGTGCCATATGGCGCCGGCGATAATGTCACTATCGTCGTCATAGGCGGGGCGTTTGCGGACGTCGAGAATTTGCACGTCGGCGCGGAAGCGGATCAGGGTTTCAAGTTCTTCAATAGTCACGGATTGGGGCATCGTCGCCTCGCGAATAAAAACAGGTGAACAGAAGGAAGAAAGGTCAGGTGAGGACAAGGGCGTGAAGGACACCCCAGAGCGCGCCAAGACCAACCAGTGCCGGTAGCTGGATGCGGGTCCCTAATAACAGTGCGAGGCTGATCACGGCGACCGCGATGTTGACGACGTCAATTCCGGCCTGTGGCACGAATACGCCGCTGCCGAGAAAGAACGCCAGGTTGAGAATGACCCCGACGACCGCGGCCGTTACCGCCTGCAGTCCGCGCCGCGCCCAGTCGATGCTTTGCAGGCGCTCAACGTAGGGCGCGCCGGCAATGATGAACAGGAAGGACGGCAGGAACGTAACGTAGGTCGTCAACAACGCCGCCATGACGCCGCCATAGCCGCCGTTGATGCCGTCAGGGCCCTTCCAACCCGCGAAGAAGCCGACATAGGTGGTGACCAGGATCAGCGGTCCCGGCGTTGTTTCCGCCAACGCCAGGCCGTTGATCATGTCGCCGGTCGAAAGCCAGCCGTAGGTGTTAACGCCGGCATCGGCGATGTAGGGCAGCACCGCATAGGCGCCGCCGAAGGTTACGAAGGCGGCGGTGGTGAACAGCCGTGCCACGTCGGCGAAGGGCTCCTCGCCCAACAGTTCCACCACCGCGATGGTCGGCACTAACCACAACACGGCGAAAAGCGCCGTCAGCATGACCACGCGGGCGATACCGCCGGTGGATGTCGTATGCAGCGGCACGGACTCCGGGCTCGCGCCGTGCCCATCGCCGCCCTTGTGCCAGGAAATCTGCGGTAGCAACGCGCCCAACGCGCCGGCGCCGAGGACGAGCAACGGGAACGGGATGTGGATAAAGCGGATGGCGACGAAGGCGAGAACCGCCAGCGAGACGGCGGCTACCGTGTCACAGGCCTTGCGGCCGATGCGCCAGACCGCGTGCACGACGATGGCGACGACCACCGGCTTGATACCAGCAAAGACGGCGCGGACGATGGTATGATCTCCGTGCGCCGCGGCCAGCCACGCGAGGCCGATCATCAATGCCAGGCCCGGAAGAATGAAGGCGAGGCCAGCGGCGACTGCCCCCTTCACCCCGTGCAGGCGCCAGCCGATATAGGCGGCCAATTGCTGCGCTTCCGGTCCTGGCAGCAGCATGCAGTAATTGAGACCGCGCAGGAACGCGCCCTGGTCGATCCAGCGCCGGCGATCGACGCAATCGGTCTGCATGATGGCGATTTGGCCAGCCGGTCCGCCGAAGCTGATGAAACCGAGCTTGATCCAATAGCCGAGTGCCTCGGCGAAGGTCGGTGCCGTCGTCGCGCCATCGCCAACAGAATTTGTTTGTTTGGCATTTGCTTCGGAAGTGACTTCGCTGCCCATGATATCCCTCCTCAGGCCTCGTCTAAGAGGTTCCGTCGAGGGCAGTGCTTGGGCGGCGCCGCGCCTTGTCCTTGTCGGGCGACTGCCACCAGCCCGACGGGGAGTCCTTTACCATCGTTGCCGCCGTTCGGTCAATTGAAGCGAAGAATTACTTCTTGGGCGGTGGCGGCTGTTGGCGGGTATAGACGAATGTCGCCGCGTCCGACAAATCGTCGCGGAACTCGTAACCGCCCATGGTGAAATTCTTCAATCCGTCCGGTCGGTCGACCCGGGCGGTGATCATATGACGTGCCATCATGCCGCGCGCCTGCTTGGCGAACATACCAATGACGCGGGCTTGGTTGTCCTTGATTTCTTTGAACACGGTATTGATGACGGGGCTTTTCAACACCTTGGTATTAATCGCCTTAATGTATTCGTTGGACGCCAGATTGACGATGCTGGGGTCGGCGTGACCAGTGGTAACGGTGTCCAGCGCCGGCGCCAGCGCACCGTTCCAGAAATCATAGAGATCGACCTTGCGGCCGACCGGGAACTTGGTGCCCATTTCCAACCGGTACGCCTGAATCAGGTCAAGCGGGCGCAGCAAGCCGTAGAGGCCCGAGATGATGCGCAGGTGGTCTTGAGCGTAGACGAGATCGTCCTCGCCCAGCGTCGCGGCGTCGAGACCTACATAGGTGTCGCCCATGAACGCCAGCGCCGCCTGCTTGGCATTTCCGAGATTGAACGGTGGCGAAAAATCCTGATATCGCCGGTAATTGAGGTCTGCGAGCGTGTCGGAAAGATTCATCAGCCCGGCCAGCCGGCCACGACTCAACGAGCGGGCCTTCTTGACGATGGTTTCGGATTTGTCCAGGAAATCCGGCAGTGTATGCCGCTGGATACGGGGTTCGCTTTCGAAGTCCAGCCGCTTGGCCGGGGAAATCACCGCCAGCATGGCCTGTGCCTCTCCGTTGTCAGTTCGTGTCGGATCCCATACATATAGGAAGCAATGGGCTTCGGACAACCGGAGTCAGGCCCGCGAGGATGTGATGCTGAACGTGCATGGATTAAAGAACTGCGATACCTGCCGCAACGCCTTGAAATGGCTTAAGGCCGAGGGCATTGATCACAAGTTCCATGATGTTCGCGCCGATGGCCTCGACGCGGCGGCGATTGACCGCTGGACCGCGACGATTGGCTGGGAAAACCTGCTCAACCGCCGTGGCACGACATGGCGCGCACTCGACGATGTCGCCAAGGCCGATATTGATGAATCCAGTGCCAAGGCGTTGATGCTCGCCCACCCGGCGCTGATCAAGCGACCGGTCTTTGATGTTGGTGGCGAGGTCATCATCGGCTTCAAGGCCGATGAGCAGGCGCGTCTCGCGCAACTCGTGAAATAATTGAGAGGACTGTTCCATGGACGCTCGGTTCAACGAAGTCACGCAAGCACTGTCGGATTATTTCGACGGAATTCACGAAGGCGATTTGGATAAACTCAGAACCGTGTTCCTGCCCGGCGCCCACCTTTATTCATCGACGGAGGGCGTCGTTGTCGACAAGCCGCTCGCCGAATACCTCGAACTGGTCGGCGGTCGGGCTTCGCCGGCCAGCCTTGGCGCCAAACGCTACGACAGGATCGTTTCCATCGATTTTTCCGGCCCCACGACGGCCATGGTGAAGGTGGAATTGGCGGTAGCGCCTCGCTTTTACACCGACTTTCTGACCATGCTGAAGACCGACGGACGCTGGCGCGTCATTTCGAAAACCTACGAATACGTTACGCACGAGTGAACCGGGGAGGCGCTGACTCTTACAGCACCTTGCCCGGATTCATGATGCCCTTGGGGTCTATGGCCTTCTTGAGGGTACGCATGAGGTCGACCTCGACGGCGGAGCGATAGCGAGTCAATTCCTTGCGCTTCAATTGGCCGATGCCGTGTTCCGCCGAGAAACTGCCGCCGAAGTCGAACACTATGTCGTTGATGGCGTCTGTCAGATCATGCCAGCGTTCCATGAAGGCATCATGATCCATGGCCGCTGGCTGTGACACGTTGTAGTGGATGTTGCCATCGCCGATGTGGCCGAACGCCACCGGCCTGCAACCCGGCACGACGGCGGCGACGGCGACATCCAGGCGTTTCAACAGATCGGCGACGCTGGAGACAGGGACCGCCACGTCACTCTTGATCGACCCGCCGGCATGGCCCTGCGCCTCGGGAATTGATTCACGGATGCGCCAGAAGTCATCGGTCTGGCCCTGGCTTTCCGCGAAGGCGGCGTCACCCAGCAACTCGTCCTCGAACGCCTTTTCCAGAACTGCTTCTAGGGCGCGCCGCATGTCATCGCCGGCGCGCGGGCTGGTCAGCTCCATCAGCACGTAGACGGCGTGCGGGTCGGCAAGGGGATCACGGGTTCCCGGCATGTAAGTCGTCGACATCTCGACGGACAGCCGGTTCATCATCTCGAAGGCGCTGAGTGAGTCAC
>JAYOFM010000036.1:29442-29823 GCA_038117225.1 Rhodospirillales bacterium | reverse complement strand
CACCGTCTTCCACCAACAGATCGTAGTTGATCCCCATGGCTTGTAAAATCGGCTCTAGGATTCGGATGCCGTACTGATCCGATTCCGTTGGCTGGCGATCAGATTCCATGCCCTGCAAGCCGACAATCATGACCACTGGATGGCCATATTCCACGGCAATGGCGCGCACCGCATTAACGGAATCAAGAAATCCGGTGTGCTGCATCAGCAATACCGCCCGCTTATCGCAATAGGAAAGACCGGTGCAAATGGAGACGCCTTCGTCTTCCTTGCAGACGGAGACGAGCCGGACGTCGGGATCATGCGTCAACGGCCACAGCACACCATCGCAGGTGACGATATCCGGCAAGGCGACCACATGTTCGACACCGCCATCCTTGA
>JAYOFM010000036.1:0-29432 GCA_038117225.1 Rhodospirillales bacterium | reverse complement strand
CGCGGCGATGATGGATGACCCTTTCAAGGGCGCCGTCCCATCCGGCGAAAAGTTTCCAAAACCCTCAGACATGTGAATTACTTTCCGGTTACGAAATTCTCGAACAAGGCGAGGGTCGCTGTAATTAATATATGTGCCTAGTGCGTCCCGCCAGAAATTCACGAGATCACGGCTCGGTCGCCCGCAATAGCGCCGACATCAACCGATCGACCGGTGCATGATCGTCGGTCAGGACCGGCGGCTCGTGCGCCGCCAGTTGGCGATTGATTTCCGCGTCGGGCCAACGGGTCCAATGGCGCGGGACGCCGCGCAAGGATGCCAGGCGATCCGTAGGCGTGGCGGCGGCGGCGGCGAGTACGATGAAGGTCACGCGGCCGGCCTCGTCAATCTCATCGAACGATTTCCATACTTCGACGATGGGGAAATCAAGGCGCAGGGTGCGCACCAATGCCAACAGGAAATGCGGCGCCGATCCCAGGTCGACCACGTTAACGGCGTAAAACCCGTGCGCGGTCAGGCGTGCGGCGATTTCGCGGTGGAATTCCCTGGTCACCAGATGGGCGGGTACGGCGATGTCGTGGAAGGCGTCGCCGAAGACAACGTCGAACCGGCGTTCCGGAGGCAGTCCGCGTAGCGCCACCCGGGCGTCCTGGTGCATGATGTGGAGGCCAGATCGTTCCGGCCCAATCCACATGGACTGGCGCGCCACCCGGGTCACGGCGGGATCGATCTCGGCCACCGTCAGGTGCCCGCCGACGGCCGCCCAGGCGCGCGGCAGGGTGTAGCCGCCGCCACCGATAAAGAAGGCGTCGAGCGGTTGCGATGTGCCTGCGCGGCGAAAACCCGTCACCTCATCGACGAAGTGGACGTAGGGGCTGTAGATCATGCCGGGGTCGTCGCGGTCATTGATGCTGTGGACCAGATGGTCGAGCACCATCAGCGTGCTCGGGCGTCCGCTTTGTGGTGAAAAATCATCGAGCCGGATACAGAAATAATCGCTCTCCACGTGGCATGGCGAGCGGAAGGCTTGCAGCGCGCCGCCCCAGGCCGCCAGCCCGGCGATGGGAACGACGAGGATCATGGCCAGCGCGGCCAAACGTCGCGACCATGCGGCGAAGGCTAGCGCGATGACGCCGTAAAGCCCGGCGACGGCAATGACCGTGCCGGTCGATCCGATCCAGGAAATGAACAGATAGCCGGCCGCCAGCGTGCCGACGATACTGCCGCACGCCCCGGCGGCGAACATGCGGCCGATGACACGGCCAATGGCCTCCGGTTCACGATCAATGGCCAGTTTGGTGATGATCGGCGAGACAATGCCGGCGAACAGGCTCGGCAGAAAGAACAACGCCGTGGTTAGCGTTACCACGGCGGCGATCGGATTCAATCCGGACCCCAGCAGCAGACCCGAAAGAGCGCGCAACAGTACCAGCGAGGCCAGCGTGCTGACCGCGGCGGCGGCAAGCGCCCATGCGATGCGCCTGGCGCCGGCGGTGTCATCAATCTCGCGACCGGCAAGGCGCCCACCGATCCAGTGCCCAACCGATAGTCCGGCCAGCACGACGGCGATGATCGCCGTCCAGGTATAGAGTGACATGCCGATATAGGGCGCGATAAGCCGCCCGGCAACGATTTCCAGGACCAAGGCCCCCGCAGCGGTCAGAAATACGATCGCCGTATAAACGGATACAATCACGCCTGTGATCCTGCTGCGTCTCGGGGTGCGTCAGGCCACCCAGGTGCCGCGCCCTAAGGTTTGATATAGGTGTAACCCATCTGCTGCAGTCGCGAGACTTCGGCGACACCGCTTGGGACGATGTCCTCCTTATAGACGTCGAAGAGGTCGGTCTGATAGTCGATCTTGCGCCCCTTTAAGGTGTTATTGCAGACGTGGAAGCCGACATTCTGACTCTTCAGGCTCGCCACCGCGCCCTGCAACGATTGATTGCTCTTGGCGTTTTTGAGCACACCGAGGCCGTTGCCGTGAAGCACCACCTTGACGTCGATGTTCTCCGCGCCGACGGCGTTGATGTGGTTTTGGATATTTCGCATGGCGCCGCGATACAGCTTGTCCTTGTCACCGCCCGAGTAATTGATGTGATACACGACCTTTTGCTTGCCATAGCGTTCGTTGGCGTCCGCTGTCGTCATCACCGAAATGAGAACGGCAAATGCCGCGATGATACCGAGGATTTTTTGCATCGTTTCCTCCCGTGAAACCACAGAGGTATCGCCGGGCTGGCCATCCCCCGTTTCTAATTTACGGTAAAAGGATGACGGATGTCGGTTGTGTATTCAATAATGTTTAAAATGTTCACGCTCGGCATCGCCGAGGTTTCAAGCCCGCTTGAGGAGAAACCGAAAAATGCCGTCGGCCTCGTCGGATTCGACGAGTTCATTGCCGGTCGCTCTGCAAAACGCCTCGAAGTCGCGCACCGCGCCTGGATCCGTCGCGAGGACTTCCAGTGTATCGCCGGGGTTGAGGGCGTTGATTGCCTTCTTCGCCTTAAGTATGGGCATCGGGCAATTGAGGCCCTTGGTATCCAGTGTCTGCGTCGCCATGGTCGGTCGTCCCTTCGGAATTTTCGAATGCTGGCCTAACAATATACATTATTGTAAAGTGTTCAAATGGCATTTCCGCCCGCGACCATGAAAGGTGTGATGCATGGAAGAATATCCGACCCGGTTGGTGGTGGCCTCGCTCGGCCTTGTCCTGGGCATGGTGTTCGGCGGCACGGCGCAGCGTACCAATTTTTGCACCATGGGCGCCATCTCGGATGTCGTCTTCATGGAAGATTGGAACCGCATGCGCGCCTGGATGTTGGCCATCGCCGTCGCCATTCTCGGCAGCCAGGGCTTGCATGCGTCGGGCATGCTCGATCTTTCGCGCTCCATCTATCTGACCGCCAACCTGGGCTGGGCCGGCGCAATCATTGGCGGGGTGCTGTTCGGCTTCGGCATGACCATGACCGGCGGCTGCGGCAACAAGACGTTGGTCCGCCTCGGCGCCGGCAATCTGAAATCGCTGGTGGTCGCCGTGGTTCTTGGGATTTTCGCCTACATGACCCTGCGCGGCTTGACCGGAATCGTGCGCGTCGAACTGGAGGCGCTAACCAATATCGACCTCGCCGCGCGCGGCTTCGCGACCCAGGGGTTGCCCGACCTGCTGGCGGCCATCGGCGTCGCGCCGAATGTTGCCCGCGTGGCGGTGACGGCATTGGTCGCCGGTGGACTACTGTGGTTTTGCTTCAAGGACGCTGATTTCCGGGCGTCTCGCCGCGACATTGTCGGCGGGATTGTCATCGGCGCGTTGATTCCCACCGCCTGGGCGGTGACCGGCATTATCGGCAACGATGAATTCGAACCGACACCATTGGCCTCGTTCACCTTCGTCGCGCCCGTCGGTGACGGCCTGCAATACCTGATGACCTTTACCGGATCGACCATCAATTTTGGGATCGCGGTGGTTGGCGGCGTCATCGCCGGAGCCTTCGTCGCCGCCAAGGCCTCTGGGGAATTCCGCGTTGAGGCTTTTACCGATGCCGGCGACATGGTGCGTCATGTCATCGGCGGCGCCATCATGGGTATCGGCGGGGTCATGGCGCTGGGCTGCACCATCGGTCAGGGGATCACCGGCATGTCGACGTTGGCGTTTGGATCGGTGCTGGCGCTGGCCTCGATTCTTCTCGGCGGCGTGCTCGGCATGAAGTATCTCGAGGAGGGCACCCTCGGCGGCGCCATCGGCGCGCTGCTGGCGCGCTCATGATTTAGCCGACGAGCGGCGTCACCAAAGCGTCACGTCCTTGCCTTCGGCCCGTAGCTTTTCCGCGTGGGCCTGCAGCCAACGCTGAAAATTAGGTTCGCTGGCGTAGGCCTTGTCGCGCACATAGACGAATGAATTAAGGAAGTGAAAAGGCTTCCAGTAGCCAAGCAGCCGCCACACCTCGGCGTCATGGCCGGCGACCTTCCCCGTCGGCAGATCGGCCGGAAAGAATTGCAACGTCGGCGTGAACTGGACCCGGTACTTGCGTGCCAGTTTCTTTTCCGTCGTCACCTCGCCGTCGATGTCGGTGACTTCGCGGTCGCCCCAAAGGTTCAGCTGCACGACGTTGAAGTTGCCCTTGATGTAATCGACGATCTCCGGAATGCGTAGGTTGACCTGATGCATTTCGCGGCAGTAGGGGCAGCCCCGCTGTTCCCACAGGATCACCAGTTGTTTGCCCTGGGTCTTGGCCTCCGCCGCGTCCTCTCGCAGATCGAGGAACGACTGAATGAACCAAGGCTGGCTGTAGACCCCTTCGTCGTTGGCCTCGACCGCCGGCAGCAGTTTCGCTTTTTCCGCCGCGCGGGCATCGCCCGATGCGCCAACCATAAGCGCCGCCGCCGTAATCGCCATTGCCATACTGATTCGTTTGAAATCAAGCATGCCGGCTCTCCCGTTTCACGGTATCGAACCATAGATAAGATAAAATATCGTACTTTACATATTCACACTATGTAAAGTGTGTGCCACATTGGGTGACAGTTTTCCGGAAAGACTGGGCCGCGTCGTCATGGAAATCGATCTGTTTTGCGAACTGGCACAGCCGCCCGTTTCGCCCGAGGGGGGCGGACCTGCCGGTATCGGCGAGATTTACGCTAATCTGCTGACCGTCGCCGGTGCTGCCGACGATCTTGGCTTTGGTGCCCTGTGGCTGCCCGAACATCACTTCCTCGGCGATTACAGTGCCTGTCCGGCGCCGGACCTCCTGCTGGCGGCGGCGGCGCGGGAAACCCGGCGGCTCAATCTGGGTGTCGCCATTTGGCCGCTGCCGATCCACGATCCGGTCCGTGTCGCCGAACGGCTGGCGACGCTGGACGCGCTGTCCGCCGGGCGCGTGTTGTGGGGCGTCGGTCGCGGGGTTACGACGACGGAACTGGAAGGTTTCGGCGAAGAGCCGGCGGCGAGCCGCGAGACCTTTCTCGAACGTTTCGAGGAACTGCGGTTGTTGTTGCGTGATGGGTGTTACGACCGTGGCGGCCGGACCTATCGCCTCAATCCACGGCCTTCGGCGACCTTGGGCAGGGGATCGATCGCGGCGGTGAGCCCGGAAACCTTCGATCTCGCCGCCGAACTGGACCTCGACGTGATGACCGGGCCGTTCAAGCCGTGGCCGATGATCGAGGCCGATCTCAAGCGGTATCGTCGACTGCGACCGAACGGGCGCGCCTCCTTCACCCTCGCCTGTTATTGCGAGGCCGATCACGCAGCGGCGCGGGCGCGTGCCGAGCGTGGCCTGGTCTGGGCCTATCGCCGGGTCTTCGAAGTCGCCGAGGGCGTGCTGTCGAAGCAGGTCACGGGTTATGAGCATTACCGCCGGCTCGGATGGCTGGTGCCGGTCCTTAAACGCATGTTGAGACTGTCGACGTTGGAGCTGATGGGCCTCGCGGCGGTCGGAAATGCCGACCATGTGGCCGAACGGCTATGTCGGCTGCGTGATGCCGGTCTCGACCGGGTCAGTTTGATCATCGGCGGCGGCGATCTGAGTGTCGGCGAACAGGTGGCCTGTCTGGAACGCCTCAATCGCGACGTCATGCCCCGCCTACGGTCTCAGCCCGCCGTTGCCACGGAACCCGCGAACGATCGGGTGCCCGCATGACGGATATGCTGGCGCGCATCGGTGATCATGCCGCCGAATATAGGGACCCGCTGGCCGCGGTCGACTGGCACGCCGCCGATCCGGCGTTACCTTGGCTGCCGCGCTCGCTGCTCAGCCTGAATGGTCTTGCCGAGGGCGAGGAAATGTCCTCGGCCGCGGTGACGCGTTTCAGCCGCATCGAATTCGCCCGCTTGTGTGCCGCCGGCATGTGGCTCGAAGGCCTGCTGATCAATCGGGTCAGCGCTGACGGATTTCTCGACCTGCGATCGGACGAGGCCCGGGTGGCTTTGCAGGAAATTCGCGAGGAATCGGGCCATAGTCTGATGTTCCTCGAAATGATTCAGCGCGCCGGTGTCGCCGACGTGGCGCTGCTGGGCGATACCGGCCTGTTGAGCTGGGTGGCGCGACGATTGAAGCCGTCCGGCGCCGAATTCTGGGCCATGGTCTACATCGGTGAAACGGTGACCGACGCCTTCGCCCTGCGGGTCTTGAAGGCAGTGCGCGCCGGCCATGCCGACATCTGTCCGGTTGCGCGTCAGGTGCTGGAACTGCATCACCGGGACGAAGCGCGCCACATTGCCGCGTCGCGGGTGTTTCTCTCAAACCGCCTCGACCGCATGACTCAACCACGTCACATGATGTTCGCGCGCACGCTCCGTTTTCTGCTCGGTCGATTCCTGGATGCCACTCTGTTTCCGACGCCGGCGAGTCTCGCCGCTGCCGGCTTTTCCGAACCAAGTGCCCTGGCCAAGCGAGCCCGCGCCTGCCCCGACCGGCGGCGCCTAGCGGCAGCCTGCGCACGGCCGGCACTGGATCTGCTGGCCGCGAGCGGCGTGTTGCGCACACCAACGATTTCCACGGAAGAGGCCGCGCCATGACTTGGCTGGATCGCATCACCGACCTTGAGGAATTGGAGGACGCTTCCTTCGATGCCGGCCTCGTCGCTACCTTGGAACGCGCCGATGCCGCGGCCCGGCGGCCGATCCGTTTTTCCACACCGAGTTTTCGCGACTACACATCAAGCGAATTGAAGGGGTGCGCCAAGAACAGTTTTCCGGCATTTTCCATTACCGCAGGCGGGTGCGCGCTGATGTGCGATCACTGTCAGGCCAATATCCTCGAACCGATGATTCCTGCGACCTCGCCCGAGATGCTGGACCGCAAGGTGCGCGACTTGGTGATGCTGCAGGATTTGCAAGGGTTTTTGCTATCCGGCGGCTCGAACCGCCGCAACGAAATCGCCTACGAACGCTTTTATCCGGTGGTCGAGCAACTGAAGCACGATTTCCCCCATCTTCGCATCGCCGTGCACACGGCATTGCTTGATGAGCCGCGCGCCCGGTTGATGGAATCCGCCGGCGTCGATACCGCGATGATGGATGTCATCGGCGCCGAGGAAACCATCCGTGATGTCTATCATCTGGAGCGGCCGGTGGAGGATTTCGAGGCGACCCTGGCGGCGTTGTGCGCGACCCGCATGGAAATCGTGCCGCACATTGTCATCGGCCTGCATTACGGCCAAATCCTCGGCGAGGCGGCGGCGCTCGATATCTGTTCGCGACATGACATCCACGCCTTGGTGCTGGTCGTCATCATGCCCTATTACGCCAAGTCGGGATTCTATGCGGCCACCGATCCGGCAGATGTCGGGCGCATCTTCGCCGAGGCGCGCCAAATGTTGCCGGACCGGCAAGTACTGCTCGGCTGCGCCCGTCCGCCGGGGATGGCGCGGCGCGTCATTGATGCCTATGCGGTGATGGCGGGGCTTGACGGCATCGCCTTTCCCGCCGATGGCATGGTCGCGGTGGCCGACGCCATCGGCCGGCCCTACCATCAAGAACACGCCTGCTGTTCAATCAAGCTCGGCGGCGAGACGAAAGCGTGTGCCGCGTGAGCGTCATCGAACATACGGACGTCCTGATCGTCGGCTTGGGCCCCGCCGGCAGTCGCGCCGCCGCCGAGGCGGCCCGGCGGGGTTGCCGGGTGATCGCCCTTGATCGGCGCCGGCGCGCCGGGTTCCCGGTACAATGCGCCGAATTCGTGCCGGCGTTGCTGGGCCAGGAACTGGCCGGCCTGGAACATGTCACCGCGCAACGCATCGTCGAAATGCAGACCTTCGTTGAGGATGCGGCGCCTCATGTGAAACCGGAGTTTCCCGGCCGCATGATCGACCGCGGCCGTTTCGATGCGGCGCTGGTCACGGCGGCGAAAGAAGCCGGCGCCAATTGCCGCGCCAACACCCTGGTCGCCGCCATCGAACCCGACGGCACGGTCGTCACGTCGGCGGGTCATCGGATGCGAGGCGCCGTTCTGATCGCCGCCGACGGTCCCCGGTCGCGGGTCGGCGCCGCTTGCGGCGTCGTCAACCGGGACATCGTCGAAACCCGCCAGATCATGGTCCCGCTTGTGGCGCCATTGGCGTCCACCGATATCTTCCTGGCGGCCGACATCATGGGTGGTTACGGCTGGCTGTTCCCTAAGGGCGGTGTGGCCAACCTGGGGGTCGGCGTGGCGCCAGCGGCGCGCCAGAGTCTGAAGCCCATCTTGGAAAAGCTGCACGCGGCTTTGATCGACGCCGGCCGCGTCGGCGCCGAGGTGATGGGGCTTACGGGTGGCGCCATTCCCGTCGGTGGCCTCGGAGCCACCGTGGCGCGGCTCGGGAACACACCAGTGCTGTTGGCCGGCGACGCGGCTGGGCTCGCCAACCCGGTCACCGGGGCCGGCATCTCTGCGGCGGTGATTTCCGGCGAGCTTGCCGGTGAAGCGGCGGCGCGTCGGGTAACCGGCGACGAGAGCGCGAGCGATGACTACGCCGAGGAACTGCGAGATCTTTTCAAACCGGCACTCGACCGAGCGCTGCACCGCCGGCGAGAGCTGCTTGCCGGCTATGATGCCGGGCGGACACCGTCGGCCGCGGCATTGCGCCGTGGCTGGATCGCCTATCCTGAATATTGGGCCGCCTGAATGAAGGAAACGACCATATGACCTGCTTGAAGCCCGAGACCGCGGCGCCCGGAGAAACGGGGGCGGGCGGCGGCGACGTCAATCTTGCATCGGCCATGCAGCCACGGCTGCCGTCGGAGGCGCCGAAGACCAGCCGCAACGGCGCCAGGGTCAAGACCAACGATGTGGCGCCTCAAGGTGTCTACAAGCCCAACTACAACATCCTGACTCCGCACATGCGCTCGCCCGAATACGTGCAGATGTCGACGGCGGCGGCCATTACCCTCGGCATCATGGGCGGCAAGATGTATCGCTGCGCCTGCACCCGTTGTTTGAACTTGTTGCTGACCTATCCAGAAGGCTGTCGCGCTAATTGCGCCTATTGCGGCTTGGCACGCCACCGGGAGGCGGATCGTGACTACGCCGACCGCAACTTCATCCGCGTCGACTGGCCGGCGGTGCCGATGGATCAGATCATCGATATCGTCGCCAAGGACGGCGCCGATTCCACGTTCCATCGCATGTGCATATCCATGATCACCCATCCCCGGTCGGACAAGGACACGGTGTCGGTGCTGAAGAAATGGACCGACCGCATCGATCCCGCCGATATTCCGATATCCATTCTTTCCAACCCGACCACGATGACCCGGGGCGACGTTCAGACTCTGCATGATCTGGGAGCGGATATCTTTACCGTCGCGTTGGACGCGGCGACGCCGGATATTTTCGACCGCACGCGGGGCCGCGGCGTCAATTCGCCGCACACCTGGGCCAAGTACTGGGAAATCCTCAGCGAAGCCCGTGAAATTTTCGGGCCGCAGAAATTTGGTGCCCACATCATCGTCGGCATGGGTGAAACCGAATACGACAGCCTGACCCTGGTGCAGCAACTGGTCGATCTGGGGGGGCACAGCCACATGTTCTGCTTTTTCCCGGAAAAGGGCTCGCTGATGGATCACCTGCCGGCGACGCCGCGCGACCAATGGCGCCGCGTGCAGCTCGGCCGGTATTTGATCGATTATGCCGGTGTTCGGGTCGAGCACATGCGCTTCGACGATATCGGCCGCGTCATTGATTTCGGCCTGCCCTCGAGCGAGGTCGATGCGGTCATCGATGCGGGCATCGCCTTTCGCACCTCGGGCTGCCCGGGAAAATTCCAAGACGATGTGTCGGCCTGCGACCGGCCCTACGGCGATTCACCACCGAGCAACATCGCCAGCTATCCGTTCCAGCCGAACACGTCCGACATCCGTAAGATTCGGCGCCAGATGGCAATCAAGTGAATCCTTCATGACCATTCCCTTTCGGGTCATCGATACCGGGCTGCGCGGCGGCCGCGCCAACATTGCCTTCGACCAGGCGTTGATTGAGGCACGGCTCGACGACGCCATCCCGGATAGCATCCGATTTCTCGCGTTCACGCCGTCGGCGCTGGTGGGGCGGCACCAGGATCTGTCCTTGGAAGTCGATCTGCAACGTTGCCAGACGCGAGATGTTGAGGTGGCGCGCCGCATCACCGGTGGCGGAGCCATCTATTTCGATCAGGGGCAGTTGGGTTGGGAACTGGTGTTCCGCCGCCGGCACCTGCCTTTCACGGATCTGGGCGCGGCGGCGGCGGCGATCTGCGAGGCGGCGGCGATGGGGCTTTCCACCCTCGGCATCGACGCCCAGTTCCGGCCGCGCAACGATATCGAGGTGGCCGGCCGCAAACTGTGCGGCACCGGTGGGTTCTTCGAGGACGATGTTCTGTTTTATCAAGGCACCCTATTGATTGACACCGATCCCACTACCATGGCCGAGGTGCTCAAAGTACCGCGCGCCAAATTGGTCAAGCGCGGTCTCGACGATGTGCGTCGACGGGTGGTGACACTTCGTGAACTGCTTGGTGACGGGCTGCCGGATAAAAACGCAATTCAGGCGGCGCTTCTTTACGGATTCAGACGCGGCCTCGACATCGATGCCGCGTGGGGAGAGACGACCACCGACGAGGAGGCTCGCGCCGAGGTTATCCGCGTCGATGAAATCGGCCGTGATGACTTCGTTCACGCCATCGATGATCCGGGTCGCGCTGGCGGCCTCGGTCAGGCGACGCATCATGGCGCCGGCGGTATCGTCACCGCTTATGCTCGGCTCGAGGGAGCCGCCAGCGACCGGATACGCGAGGTGCTTATCACCGGTGATTTCGTCATAACGCCGCCGCGCCGCCTGTTCGACCTGGAGGCCAGCTTGCGTGGCGTTCGCGTTGGTGAATTGTCGAGTGCTATCGATGACTTCTTCTCCGCCACTGCCATCGATGCCCTGAGCCTGACGCCTGAAGATCTGAAGACGGCGGTGCTTTCGGCGGCGGATGCGGCACGGGCGCCGACCGCCACCGGCACGGCCGGATAGCGCTCCATGGTCGCACCGACACGGGGACTCTATGTCATTCAGCATACCGACGGTGAGCACCTCGGCCATCTCGAAGATCACCTGGAAGGCCGCAATATCCGTTTCACCTATATGCGACCGCACACCACCAGCGGAACGCTGCCGGCAACCGTCGCCTATACGGACGGCGTGATTGTTCTCGGCGGCGGCCCGTGGGGCGCGGCGGGTGGGCGTGACGTGCCGACGTTGGCCGACGAAGTGGCGCTGGTGCGTGATTGCATGCTGCGCGGCGTGCCGGTGATCGCGTTCGGTCTCGGTGCGCAAATTCTGGCACTGGCGAGCGGCGGCGGAGTGGAGCCGGCGGAATTGCGCTTCGAGATTATCGAGGCGAGCCGGACTCGCGACGATGCCCTTGGTGGCTTCCTGCCCGAAGCGTTTCCCGTCGCCGTCTATATGCGGGATTGGCCGCTGCCGCCACCGCACGCGGATATTCTCGCCAACGATGCGGCAGGGCGGGCGTTGCTGTTCCAGCCGGCGCCCAATTGCCTCGGATTTGTCGGCCATCCCGGGACCAAGGCGGGAATTATCGAGGACCTGATCATGGAGTTCGAGGAAGGGCCCGCGGACCCTGGACCGAGTCTCGCCGAATTGCGCCGCCGCCAGAGCGAGTTCGAGGACGCGTTGGTGCGCATTATGACCGGCGTTGTGAGCATCGCCGGCTGGATGGATGCACCCAAAAACCCCTAATCGCGCAGGGTTGTAACATATTCGATAATTATATAATGTAATTTTCGATAGATTGACCTGACGCATCACGAATAGCAACGAGAGCCCAATAATGGGCCCGGAGGCGTCAAACGGGGAGGCAACATCTTGGCCGAGAAACTCGTCATCATCATGGTCAACACCGATCCCAAGAACGGTGAGGAACTGGGCGCGCCGTTCTTCCAGGCGACGGTCGCCGCGGCCATGGATTACGAAGTGGAAGTCGTCTGTACGGCGACGTCCGGCCAGCTCATGAAGAAGGGTGTGGCCGAGAAGTTGGTGGTCAAGGAAGGCTCACCGAAGAACGTCTATGAGTTCATCAAGGATGCCCACGAAGCCGGCGTGAAGTTCTATTGCTGCTCGCCCAATCTCGATCTGTTCGATATGAGCGAGGACGACCTGATTCCCGAGTGCGAGGGCATCGTCGGCGGCGCCTATGTCATCGAGCAGGTGATGGAGGACGACAACGTGCGCGTCCTGACCTATTAAAGGCGCCGGCATGGACGGTTCGACGACGCGGATACAGGCGCACATCGGCGATCCTCAGTCGGACTCGCCGGTGATGAAGCGCGACGAGCTGCAGGTTATCTTCAACGATATCCAGGCCGACATCCGGTTCGATCATGAACTGAACGGCTGCCTCAACTGCGGCATCTGCACCGCCACCTGCCCGGCGGCGCATTACTACGATTTCAGCCCGCGCGAGATCGTGCAGTTGCTGTGGACCGAGAACCTGGATGGTGTCTACGACGCCATGCAGGAAAAAATCTGGTCCTGCGCCCAGTGCTACACCTGTGCCGCCCGCTGCCCCTTCGGCAATTCGCCGGGAGGCCTGATCATGATCATGCGCGAGGTCGCCATCAAACACGGCATGCAATCGGCCAAGGACGTGCTGCGGCCGTTTTCCCGCGTCATGCTGAAATTGATTTCCACCGGCAATCAGCTTTCGCCGGACATGATTAACCCCGATCACTTTGCCGACTGGGGCCCGAACCTGAGCAAGGTGGACGCGCCCCTCGCGTTGCTGCGCCAAGCTATCCCCATGCCAACCCTGAACACCATCGAAACCGCCTGGGAGGTCAATCTAAAGACCTCCATCGAGCTTTACACGATCTGGGAAATGACCGGTGTGCTCGACCAACTCGAGACGATTGACGAGAATCTGTTCGATGTCATCAGCGACATCATGGAAGAGAAGCGCGAGGACTACGAGGACTGGCTCGAAGACCAGGAAGACGACGACGAGGAGGATGACGAATGACCGATTCCAACTGTGGCGAACGCTTGACCGGGCATGGGGCGGAATGGAACAACGCCGCGCTTAACCCGGAAGATGCCAAGACCGCCACGTCCTGGGTTGAGGCCCGCGTCGACAAACGGTCCATGCTGACCAACAAGGATCGCGTCGAAGATGTGCGCGACATCATGTGGCAGCTGGAGAAAGACGGTGAGATCGTCGTGCACCGGGTCTCGGACGCCAACCACCCACGAATGGTGAAGACGCTGTACGGCTGGGACAAGAAAATCCCGACGACGCAGCTTTGGCACCATAAATCGTGCGGCCAATGCGGCAACATTCCGGGCTATCCGACATCGTTGCTGTGGCTGCAGAACCGGCTCGGCACATCGTATCTAGACGAAACCGACCAGACCTCCTGCACGGCCTGGAACTACCACGGGTCGGGCATCGGCAACGTGGAAAGCCTGGCCGCGGTATTCTTGCGTAACTTCCACCAGGCTTATGTGTCTGGCCAGGCGCAGGGCTTGGATGACGGCCATTACTATCCGCTGGTGCATTGCGGCACGTCATTCGGTAACTACAAGGAAATCCGCTCCTTTCTGCTGCATTCGTCGGAATTGCGCGAACGGGTTAAGGCGGTGCTTGGCAAACTCGGCCGCCTGGTCGACGGCAAGCTGCTGATCCCGGAAGAAATCGTGCACTACTCCGAGTGGCTGCATGTCATGCGGTCTGATATCCGCGCCATGCGCGAGATCGACGTGGACCACATTCGCGCCACCATTCATCCGGCATGCCACGTCTACAAGATGATTCCCGAAGATGCCATCTACGACGACAGCATTCTGGAAGGTAACAGAGTCGCCGTGTCGACCGGCCTGATACAGGAAATGGGCGCCCAGGTGATCGATTATTCGACCTGGTACGATTGCTGCGGCTTCGGTTTCCGTCACATCATTTCGGAACGGGAATTCACCCGTTCATTCGCCATCGATCGCAAGATCAGGGTTGCCATCGAGGAGGCCAATGCCGACGTCATGATCGGCCACGACACCGGCTGCATCACGACGCTGGACAAGAATCAGTGGATTGGGCAAGCCGCCGGCAAACCGGTGTCGCTGCCGGTGCTCGCCGACTGCCAGTTCGCCGCGCTGAGCTGCGGCGCCGATCCCTATCGCATCTGTCAGCTGCACTGGCACGCTTCGGCGTTCGAGGGGCTGCTGGAGAAAATGGGCATTGACTGGCACGCCAAGAAGGCCGAATTCGAATCCTATCTGGAAGAGGTCAAGGCCGGGCGTGGCGAGAGTCTCTACGATCCCCGCCTCAAGATCACCTCCGGCCCCGGCTTCGTGAAGCCGCCGCAGGCTGCGGTGGGCTAGTCGCATCATGAGCAAACCCATTCTGATCATCGGTGGCGGTCCGGCGGGCCTGGCGGCGGCGCAGGCTCTGGGCGGTATCGGTAAGTCGGCGGTCATCGTCGACAAGGCCGACCGCCTGGGTGGCGCTCCGATCCTTTCCGGCTACGCCAAGTTGGTGCCATCGGGTGCCTGGGCCAAGGATGCCATCGGCGGCATGGTGACGCGGGTCGAGGCCATGGACGGAATTGATGCCCGGCTTGAGCGCACGGTGGCGGAGTTTTCCGGCGAACCGGGCAACTTTATCGCTCGGCTTTCCGACGGTGAGGCCGTCGAGGCTAGCGCCGCGATCCTCGCCACGGGCTTCACGCATTTCGATTCCGTCAACAAGCCTGAATGGGGCTTTGGCACCTATCCCGATGTGGTGACGACGACGCAGGTGGAACAGATGATTTCGTCAGGCGCCGGCGTGCGCTGCCCGTCCGACGGCCGCAAGCCTGAACGGGTAGCCATCCTGCTCTGCGTTGGGTCGCGCGATCGTCAGATCGGGCGGGAGTGGTGTTCCAAGATCTGTTGCACCGTCTCATCCAATCTGGCCATGGAAATCCGCGAAGAACTGCCGGCGACGCATGTTTACATTTACTACATGGACATTCGTACCTTCGGCCTAAACGAGGACCTCTACTACTGGCGCAGCCAGGAAGAATATAAGGTCAAGTACATCAAAGCCCGCATCGCCGAGGTGACGTCCGATGGTAGCCGCCTCGTGGTCAAGGGCGAGGACACGCTGGTCAAGCGGCCGATCACCATTCCCTTCGATCTGGTGGTGCATGCCATCGGCATGGACCCGAATATCGACAACGTCCTGCTGGCGTCGATCTTCGACGTGAAACTGCAGAAGCACGGCCATGTGGAGCGTCTCGATGTTTACGGCGGTCCGGCGCGCACCTCGCGCCCGGGCGTGTTCGTCGCCGGTGCCGCGACGGGACCGGAAACCATCGACGATTCCATCGCCCAGGGCGAAAGCGCCGCCATGGCGGCGCTTGGCGTTTCCTGTCCATCGGTGGCGGCGGCCGAGTAGGCGAATGATGTCGATATTTTCATCCCCGTCGATACAGCGGGCGCCGCCGTCGCGGCCAGTGCTTGATCTGAGCGGGCCGCGCCTGACCCGAAGCCTGGAGCGCCTGGTCAATGCCAGCGAGGCTCACGGTGGTATCGAGGGATACATCTCCGGCCTGCGGTTCAAGGCGGAGTTGTTCCAGAAAGCACTGGGGCCGGACAATATCGACAGCCTCGATGAACAGACGTTCATCGGCCTTTGTGCCTTCATGGCGCCGGTGCGTCGGCGCATCGGCGGCTGGCTGGCGGATGGCGATATCGAGACCCTGCGGGCACGGCTGACCGCGTTGCTCGACGGTGACGGCAGTGATGTGGACGTGCGCCTCGCCACGTTCGTGGATGCGTTTCCAGGTGGCCGCAAGTACCGCTGGGTTCGCGATCTGGCGGCCGAGGTATTGCACTTCGTTGATCCGGAACGCTGCCCGCTGATGGCGCGTTGGATATGGGACCGCCAGGCCAATACCGGCGTGCTGCGCGAAATCTGGTTCGCCGACGATATCGACTCTTTGACTCTTGATGTCCCCGACGACCACGAAACGTTCCTCGTGCTGCGCGAGGAGTTGAGCCAGTTCCTCGCCGACAACGGCGTTTTCCGCGACATGATCTTCTATATGGACCTGCTGATGGCGCAAATCTACGGCGACTATATCGCCGAGCAGGGGGGCAGTTTTCTGCGCACCGACTTCAGTTCCGAGATGGATCCCTTGGAGTTTACCCGGCGCATGCTCGGTCTCGACGGTATCGATGCCGAAAGCGGGCGCACACGGGTGCGGTTGGCCGATGGCTCGCGCTTCCGGGTCGGCGATCTGGACAAGGTAAACTGAGACCATGCCAATCCATGAAAAAAACCTGATCCGGCCCGAAAACATCGTCAGCCACGAGTCGCTGGAGATCGACGGCATCGATGTTTCTGGCCATTGGAGCACCTTCATCACGTCGCGCGTGGTCACCGACTACAACGAAGAACTGGAAGAAGAAATTTCGGCGTTGCCTGGCGGCGAACACATCCACCGCTGCTGGCAGTGCGGCTCATGCACCAATGCCTGTACGGTCAATGCCCTTAACCCCGATTTCAATCCACGCTTCTGGATTTATCTGGTGCGCGTCGGCATGGAAAGCGAACTGCTGCGCGACAAGGACATCATCTGGCAGTGCGTGTCGTGCAACAAATGCACCGCCGCGTGCCCGCGCGACGTCAACCCGGAAGGCGTGATGAAATCGCTTAGCCATTGGCTTGAGCTCAAGGGGCATACGCCCAAATCGCCGTCCATGCATTTCGACGAGGCCTTCGCCAAGCAGGTGTTTGAAACCGGGCGCATCGAGGAAGGTCGTATCATCCGCGACTTTTTCGGCCGCACCGGCCAGCCGCTGTTGCAGGATTGGCTGGTGGAGATGGTGCGCCGTCTGGTTTGGCGGCTGCCGACCAAGCTGATGATGCGCATGGGGCTATCCGCCATCATGCGACCGAGGACGCGCAACTGGGGAAAGGCACAGGCGGCAATCACCGAATACGCGGCCGAACGCGAGGTACATCACCGTGAAGCGCTCGGCCTCGACCGTGATCGCCAAGCGGCGGAATAACAGGGAGAACACGCCATGGACGGCGCTGACGACAAATACCGCGACGTCGCCTACTACCCGGGTTGCGCATTGGAAGGGACGGGTCATGCCTATGACCGCTCGACTCGTGCCGTCGGCAAGGAGCTGGGCCTGCGCCTGCATGAAGTCGACAACTGGAACTGCTGCGGGGCCATGGAGGTCAAGAATATCGATCCGCACTTGCAGACCTATCTGTCGTCGCGGGTCATGAGCATCGCCGCCAACGAAATGGGCCACAAGACGGTAATGGCGCCCTGCAATGGCTGTTATCACAACTTGAAGAAAGCCGAATACGATCTGGCGAATGACAAACAAAGTGCCGCCGTCACCGAACGCCTGTCGGCCAAGGCCGGCCACGAAACTTATGCGCCCGGTCAGATCGAGACCATCCATGCCCTCGACTGGATCAAGGGGACCATCGGGGAGGACGGCATTCGCGAACGGGTCAAGAACTCGCTCTCAGGTCTCAAGATCGCCAACTACTACGGCTGCATGTATACGCGACCGCGCCATATCTTTCCGGAAAAGGACAAGGGAGCCGGCAGCGAGTCGACGTCCAATCCCCATTTCATGGACGATATTCTCGCCGCCGCGGATGCGGAAATCGTCGACTATCCACTCAAGACCGCGTGTTGCGGCGGCGCTCACACGCTGTCGGATTCCGATACCTCGACTCGTTTGGTGCTCAACCTGTTGGACGCCGCCGAGGCGTCCGGCGCCGACGTCATCGCCACCGAGTGTCCGACCTGCCATTCCGGGTTGGAAATGCATCAGGTGCGCGCCGAGAAAGTGCTGGGCAAGAAGACGACGGTGAAGATCCTCTACTTTACCCAACTGCTCGGCCTGGCCATGGGGGTCAAGCCTCGAAAGTTGGGAATTCACGAGAATATCTCCGATTCACTCCCCCTTTTAAAGCAACGGGGATTGGCATGAGGTCCTTCGACGAGATCGAGCAGGCCATTGATGCGGCGGCCGATGCGGATGCGCTCTTGGTGTTTGGCGAGGAAGTACTGGAGCACTGGGTCGGCGCGCGAGGAGAAACACCGACGGCGGACACCCACGAAGGTTTCCGCCTGCTGGCGCTGCACCGGCAAGGAGCCAAGGGTGACCCCAGTTTCAATGCCTGTCGCGAAACCTGTCGTGAGTTGATCTATCGTCGAAACGTTATTGCCGCTGAACCGGATCATCCGGATACTGTGCGACGGTTACGGCTGGCGGCATTGGTTGCGCGCCATCTCAGTCTGTTCGTGCGCGGCAAGATGGAGGATGCGAAACTGGGGGAATTCTGCTGCGCCGCGCGACCGCTTCGCGCCACCGCGGCGTCGTGAACGGATGGCTATTTCGACGGAGGTGACAACATGGCCGTGGTGAGAGGATGCAATCTGCCGGATGAGCTTCTCTACGATGTGGAGAACAACATATGGTATCAGGATCTGGGCGACGGCACGGTGCGCGCCGGCATGACGGCGATCGCCGTTGCCATGGCGGGCCAGCTCGTTGCCTTCACGCCGAAACGGGTCGGTCGTGAGGTCAAACCGGGAAAGTCCTGCGCCACTATCGAATCCGGGAAATGGGTAGGGCCGGCGAAACTTGCTCTCGGCGGCGAGATCGTCGCCGTTAACGAAGCCCTCTCGGGCTCTCCGGATACCGCCAACAGTGATCCCTACGGCGAGGGATGGATGGTCGTCGTGCGACCGGATGACTGGGAGGGCGGAAAAGGAGCATTGGTTCCCGGCACCGAGGTCGCGGCACCCTATGAAGCGAAGATGGCGGCCGACGGTTTTGACGGCTGCGCTTGATATGAATTGAAGAACCGTAGAGTGTCGGGAAGGTCATGTTCATTGTTGATATTTTATAATAGATGAATATGATGCTTATTGGGATTGGCTTCCGTGCCGAATATCCGCAAGCTGGCGAAGAGGGCGTAAGCTCCGCAACGGCAAGAGGCGGTAAGGCACAACGGAGACGGAGGAAACATTCGTGAAACTATTCGCATTCGCCCTTGCGGGCGTCTCCCTAGTCGTCGTCGCGGCGCTGGCGTCGACGATGTCCGTGGCCTCGGCCGGTGAGGCGCCGAAGCTTGTCAAATACACCGTGGTCGATGATCACAGCATACCGAAATCGCTGACCGGCAAGCCCGGTGATGCCAAGAAAGGGCGCGCCACGGCCATCAATCGCAAGAAAGGCAATTGCCTGGCCTGTCACGTGCTGCCGATTCCGGAACAGGCCTATCACGGCCAAATCGGACCGGATCTGAATGGCGTGGCCTCGCGCTACAAGGAAGGTGAAATTCGCCTTCGCGTGGTCAATCCGAAGGTCGTCAACGCCGATACCATCATGCCGGCGTTCTACAAGAACGACGGCTTGCATCGCGTGTTGAAGAAGTTCAAGGGCAAGACTGTGCTGTCGGCCGCCGAGGTCGAGGACGTGGTCGCCTATATGATGACCCTCAAGTGACACCCCGAAGGCCAAGGAGTTTCCGATGATTGAAAAATACCACATGACACCGCTCGGACGGCGCGCCTTCGTCAAGTTGACCGGCGCCGGTGCTGCTGCCTTTGTCGCTACCAGCCTGATGCCGGGATTGGCGGCGGCCGACGCCAATGCGACTGCGGCGGCGATCAAGAAATTGATCGGCGACAAAAAAACGGTTCCGGGCAAAATTACCCTCGAACTACCGCAGATCGCTGAAAACGGGCGTACCGTTCCCGTCGCGGCCGAGGTCGAGAGCCCGATGACGGAACAAAGCCACGTCACGCGGCTGCATCTGTTCGCCGAGAAAAATCCGAACCCCGATGTCGCCAATTTCCGGTTTTCGCCAGCGTCCGGGCGTGCACGGGTTGCCACCCGCATCCGCCTAGCCAAGACCCAAAACATCGTCGCCGTCGCTGAAATGAGCGACGGTACGGTCCACCTGTCGAAGTCGACGGTCAAGGTGACCATCGGCGGATGCGGCGGCTGATCAGGGCAGAGGAGAAAGACAATGGCAAAACCCCGCGTCAAAGTGCCACAGTCGGTGAAAAAGGGTGAGATCTTTGAGGTCAAAGCCCTGATCAAGCACAAGATGGAAACCGGCCAGCGCAAGGACAAAAAGACCGGCAATAAGATACCGCGTGATATCATTAACAAGTTCACCGCCAATTATAACGGCGCCATGGTCCTCGAATCCGAATGGCATCCGGCAGTTTCGGCCAATCCGTACATTGCCTTCTTCGTCAGGGCGGACAAGAGCGGTCCGCTGGTCATGAAATGGACCGATGACGGTGGAAAAATCATCGAGGCGACGTCCAACATCAACGTCACCGCTTAGGGGAGGGCAAGATGAAAAAGACCACAATCGCCTTCGCGTCCGTCGCCACGGCGGCGCTCGTCGTGGGTGCCTGGACGTCCTCCGGTTTCGCTGGGCAGTGGGGGGGCAAACAGGTTGATGACCGGCGCAGCGGCTATACCTACGCCGAGCCCGAAACCCGCAGCATGCAGGACGACGACTTCCAAAACCCAGCGATGGTCTGGGTCGACGACGGCGCGGCGCTTTGGAACAAGGTCGACGGCGAGGCCGGCAAGTCCTGTGCCTCGTGCCACAACGCAGCAGCGACCTCCATGAAGGGGGTCAGCGCCAGCTATCCCAAAATGGACAAGAAGCTCGGCAAACCCCAGAATCTGGAACAGCAGATTAACGAATGCCGGACGGAACGCATGAAGGCGAAGCCCTATAAATGGGAATCCCATGATCTTCTGGCCATGACGTCCTTTGTGGGCAACCAGTCCCGTGGGATGCCGATGAATGTCAAGGTCGATGGTGAAATGGCGCCGTACTTCGAGAAGGGTAAGGCGTTCTATAATGAACGCCGCGGTCTCTTGGATATGGCTTGCAAGCACTGCCACGAAGACAATGCTGGCGGCCAGATTCGAGCCAACATTCTGTCGCAGGGGCAGTCGAACGGCTTTCCCACCTATCGCCTGAAATGGCAGAAGCCGGGCTCGCTGCATCGCCGCTTCCGGGGGTGTAATAAGCAGGTGCGGGCCGAGCCCTTCAAGAACGGTTCCGACGAATACGTGAACCTGGAACTCTACGTCAACTGGCGCGGCCGTGGCCTGCCGGTGGAGACACCCGCCGTTCGCAACTAAATCGGCGGGCATGACCATTGAGGTGAATTAAGGCGGGGGGATGCGACGGATCGCATCCCCCTCCTTTATATCGGAGGGCCCGATCGGTGCTCAACAGGCGGCAGTTTCTTGAAGTCGCGGCGGCTACCGCCGTTTTGACCGGTACGCCGGGACGTCTCGCCCAAGCGGCGGCGCGCCAAGCCATTACGCAGAAGCAGTTGCTTGAATTCTCGCCGGTCGGCCAGGTGACGCTGCTCAATTTCACCGATTGCCACGCCCAGCTGGCGCCCATTCATTTCCGCGAGCCATCGATCAATATCGGCGTCGGTGAGGTCCGTGGCTTGCCACCGCACCTGACCGGGAATGCATTGCTCAGGCATTTCGGCATTCCGGCGACCTCGCCTGCCGCCCATGCGCTGACCGCTGAGGATTTTACCGGCCTAGCCCGGGATTACGGCCGAGTCGGTGGACTCGATCGCATGGCGACATTGGTCAAGGCGATCCGCGCCGAACGACCGGACAACACCTTGCTGCTCGACGGCGGTGACACCTGGCAGGGCTCCTACACCGCGCTGCACACGCAAGGAGCGGACATGGTCGATGCCATGAACGCGCTTGGTGTCGAGGCCATGACGGCGCATTGGGAATTCACCTACGGCACCGACCGGGTCCAGGAACTGACCGAGCAGCTCAAATTTCCGTTCCTTGCCGGTAACGTGGTCGATACGGAATGGCAGGAGGCGGTTTTCGAATCGACCGCATGGTTCGATCGTGGCGGTGTGCGTATCGCCGTCATCGGTCAGGCCTTTCCCTACACGCCGGTCGCCAACCCGCGTTACAAAATTCCCACCTGGTCATTTGGCATTCGCGAGAAACTGATACGCAAACGCGTCAAGGAAGCGCGGGCCAAGGGTGCTGGACTGGTGGTTCTGCTGAGCCACAACGGTTTCGATGTCGACCGCAAGTTGGCCGCTCGTGTCGCCGGCATCGACGTCATCCTGACGGGCCATACCCATGACGCCCTGCCGGATGTGGTCAAGGTTGGCGCGACGTTGCTGGTCGCGTCCGGTTCGCACGGCAAATTTCTCGCTCGTCTCGATCTCGATATGGATGGCGGTCGCATCAACGATTACCGGTTCAAGCTGATCCCGGTATTCGCCGATGCCATTTCGCCTGATCCGGAAATGAAGGCGGTCGTCGACAAGATCAGGGCGCCGCACAAGAAAACCCTGGATCACGTGCTGGGTCGAACCGATTCACTGCTCTACCGGCGCGGCAACTTTAACGGCACCTTTGATGATTTGATCTGCGCCGCTCTCCTGCAGGAGCGGGACGCCGAGATTGCGCTGTCACCGGGCTTCCGCTGGGGGGCGACGCTGCTGCCGGGCCAGAATATCACCGTCGAGGATGTCTATAACCAGACGGCCATCACCTATCCCGCCGCCTATCGGACCAAGATGACCGGCGCCTTCCTGAAGGAGATTTTCGAGGACGTCGCCGACAATCTTTTCAACGTCGATCCCTACTATCAGCAGGGCGGTGACATGGTGCGGGTCGGTGGCATGTCCTACCGCATCGACGTTTCAAAGCCGATTGGTTCGCGCATCTCGGACATGACGCTACTCAAGACCGGGAAAGGTATCGAGGCAACTCGGGAATACGTGGTTGCCGGCTGGGCTTCGGTCAACGAGACGACCGAGGGGCCGCCGGTCTATGATCTGGTGAGTCGCTATATCGAGAACGCGAAGGTCGTCACGGTTCCCGAGAACGTCAATATTCGCGTTACTGGAATTTGATGGCAACCTGATGGGCGAGGGCGTATCGCGGCATGGGTGGGTTTGATGTTTCCTACGCCGGCGCCTTCGGGGCCGGCATCCTGAGTTTTCTGTCACCGTGCGTGCTGCCGCTGGTACCGCCCTATCTATGCTTTTTGGGCGGGGTCACATTGGATCAGGTCGCCGGTGACGGCACGACGGACCCGAAACTGTCGCGTCGTGTTTTCATGGCGGCCGTTGCTTTCGTGCTCGGTTTCTCCACGGTGTTCATCGCTCTGGGGGCCACGGCATCGGTAATCGGCCAGACCATCGCCGATCACGCGGAACTGCTGGCGCAAATTGCCGGCGTGGTCATCATCATTCTTGGTCTGCATTTTATCGGCCTGTTCAAGATACCGTTGCTCTACCGCGAAGCGCGCTATCATGGCAGTGCCCAACCGGCGAGCTTGGTCGGCGCTTACGTTATTGGTCTCGCCTTTGCCTTCGGCTGGACCCCCTGTGTCGGACCAGTGTTGGCCGCGATCCTCATGGTCGCCGGCAGTGAAACGGATATCGCCTACGGCACAAGCCTGCTTGCAGTGTATTCAGCTGGGCTCGGCATTCCGTTTCTTGCGGCCGCTTTCGCGGTCAAACCTTTCATGGGCTTTATGTCGCGGATCAAACGCCACATGCTGGTGGTGGAGCGGATTATCGGGGGATTGCTGGTGCTGACGGGCGTGATGTTCCTGACCGGCAGCGTGTCGACCATGGCCTACTGGATTCTCGAGACCTTCCCCGCCCTCGGTCGCGTCGGTTAGCCGAATCGCAGAAACAGAATTCGGTCCGACGATCGCAGTTCACGCAGAATGTTGATGAACATGCGTTCATTCTTGGTGTCCAGGGCGACGCCGATACGGTCGAGCGAATAAAGACTGCTTTCCATCAGGCGTTTGAATTCGTCTTCCTTGGCCATGGCCGGCGAGGCCATGTCGCGGCATTTAGCGTACCAATTACGGGTTTTGGTCGCCGCGCGCCGGGCGGCGGTGACGCCGTCTGGCTGCGCGAAATTCGGTGGCGCATGGCGGAACTTGAACAACGCCGCCATGGCCTTATTGGCCTCATCGACGCAATCGGAAAATAGGAATATTCCGTTACGCCGGCGCAGCGCGCCGAGAATACTTCGCACCGGCCGCAAAGCGGTGCGGGCGGCCTTCGTATCTCCCCGATCGGCGTGGGCACGCCCGTCAATAATGTGTTGTGTTATCTGGGTGATGTCCGCCGCCCAGTGGGGATCGGCCGCATAGGGTGCCGGCGGATGGGCGGCGAAGCGACTAACGATCGCCCGCCACTTAACCTCCAACGCCTCCAATTCGAAGCCGGCGACACCTGAATTGCCGGTCCGTAGATAAAATTCCGATTCACGGTAATGCCCATAGGCGTTCGCGACAGCCTCGTGAAAATCGTTGGCGTCGGCCGCGCGGGGCGCGGTCGCAGGCGTCATCAGGCCGATGGCCATGAGCACCGCGAACACGCTCATCAAAAAATTCCTCATGAACAAGAAATAGGGGATACTTATGAAAAATGGAATATGTTATTTTGCGGCGTGCGCATACGCGACGGAGGCAACGTGTAATGATTTCCCGACGTCGGTTCACGGCTCTGTCAATGGCTGCGGCGGTTGGTACGGGCATTGGTGGTTGGTCAGCGGAGGCCGCCGAACGGCTTGCACCGGCTCAGTTGGAAGGCGGCGGCCTGACTCAGGCTTGGTTCCTGGAAAGCTTCCTGGAATTCAACGACGATCTCGCCGAGGCAACGGCCAAAGGAAAGCGTTTCGCCATTCTATGGGAACAGGACGGCTGCCCCTATTGCCGCGAGACACACATGGTCAATTTTGCCATTCCGGAAATCCGCGCCTACATCCAGGCCAACTTTGAGATCGTCCAGTTGGATATCTGGGGTGGGCGGGCGACGAAGGATTTCGACGGCGAGACCCTGACCGAAAAGCAACTGGCGAAACGCAGCCGTGTTCGCTTTACGCCGACCATTCAGTTCTTTCCACCGAGCACCGATGCGGCCGCGGGCAAGATCGGCGCCAACGCCGAGGTGGTGCGCATGCCAGGCTATTTCCGGCCCTTCCATTTTCTTTCCATGTTTGAGTTCGTGCGCGAGGAAGCCTACGCGCGGGAGGACTTCCGCTCGTTCTTGAACAAGAAAACGGCGGCCATCAAGGCCGCCGGCAAATCCATACCGAGTTGGTGAGACCGGCGCGCCTCGGGACGAGACCCGGTGTTCCGTCAGGCCGCCTTCTGCGCCTTGGCTGTTTTGGCGGCCGCGGCGCCTTGATCGCAGAACAGTTCGTACATCAGGCCAATGATCTGTTTGGCCTCCTCGCTGGCGAGGCTGTAATAGATCTGCTTGGAATCACGTCGCGTCGTCACCAAATCGTCGGCGCGCAGGCGCGCCAGCTGTTGCGACAGAGTCGGTTGGCGGATGCCGAGGATTTCCTCTAACTCACCGACGTTTTTCTCACCGTCGGCCAGCGTGCAGAGGATGACCAGACGATTGTCGTTCGCCAGCGCCTTCAGGAACTGGCTGGCACGCCTAGCGTTCTCGTACATCTGCTCCGAGGAGGAAGCCGTTTCGGGGGATGCCATTCGATGATGCTCCGCTTTTTAATCACGACCGTGGCCCAGTGATAACCTCAATAAACAATTATCGAATGTGTATTCAACCTTATTGGCGAAACCGTGGTGGATAATCACGCAGACGTTACGCCCGGCGCTGTTCTCAGAATGCGAGGGCATCGCTAATGGCCTCGATGCCAGCGCGCGCGCACTCGTCGTCCGCCTTTCCGCCGGGTGCGCCGGAGACACCGACGCCGCCAACAATTGAGCCGGCGGCCTCGACCGGAACGCCGCCACCGATGATCAGCGCGCCAGTGACGAAACGTACGCCCGCCTGTGGCTCGCCCGCCTTGGTCAGTTCAACCATTTCCAGCGTGTCGGTACGAAAACTCACAGCCGTCCAGGCCTTGCGCCGGGCCGTTTCCGGCGTGTGCGCGCCGGCCAACCGATCGCGCAGCATGACCTGCGGGTTGCCAAAGCGATCAACGACACTGACCGCAACCTGATAACCGCGCTTTCGACAGTCTGCGAGGGTCGCTTGCGCCAATGCCAAAGCCGTCTTCGGCGTCATCACCTTGAACGTGGCCAGAGCCTCGTCGTCAGCGTGGACGGCAAGCGGTAGTGCGAACAGCGCCAGGAGCACATACAGCGGGGGCAACGGTTTCAACAAGATGATCCTCCATTCTCGGACGGCAAGGGTAGCATCGCCGTTGTCGGCGGGCGGGGGCACCCCGGCATCGTGGCGGGCAGGCGATCAAGCAGCTCGGCGAGCAGGCCCCAGAAATTTGCTTCGCCCGGGTAGCCGGTGATGCGTCCAACCTCACGGTCGCCGTCCAGTAGCACGAACGTCGGTGTATAGACGACACCTCGGATATGTCGCAGGGATGCTGGGCGGGGTTCATCCATATCGACCCGGCGCAATGGCGCCCGCGCACCTTCCGCTGTCTTGGCATAAACGTTGCCAACATCTTGGTTCCAGATGTCGCACCATTCACACAGCGTCGACTCAAAAATCACCAGTTCCGCCGCCGAGCCTACTCGGGGCACCCACAGGATCGCCGAAATGAAAAATGCCGAAAGAAACCTCATGCCGTGTCGTCCATCTCCGGTCGTGCCGACGTACCTTGCCGACCGCCATGTGAAGCACAATATATCAAAATCGAATATGTTTGTCTCGTGTGGAGTTCCGGCCGCGTGCCCGACAGGCGCCAATCATCCGAACATGTCCGCGATCATCTCCTTATACCAACGTTCGGCGGCGGCGGCCGTGGTGGCGCGCGACGATGCATCCTCCCCAGACTGACTGGCGTGACCCTCGATCCCCTTGATGCGCCCGTCGGTGACCGTGTAGCGCCCGCCGACGACCAAACCGGCTCCCTCCATCAGCAAGAAATAACAAGCGTTGCGCAAAGCCGGCGCCGGCGCCGCGTCTCCCGTCAACGCCGCGCCGACGGCGGCGGCACAGATCTTCGCCTGGCCGTTCGCGGCAAAAGCCGATTTCGGCATGTCGCCGGCGTCGATGGCGTCGCCGATAACGTGGACGCCATCCGCGCGAGAGGATTCGAAGGTACGGGCGTCGATCGGGCACCAACCGCTGGCATCCACCAAACCGAGAGTTCGCGCCAGCAAACCCGCGCGATGCGGCGGAATGACATTGGCGACGGTCGGGGTGTGGCGGTCATCCTCGGTGATCAGGGTCGCGCTGGTGGCCTCAACGGCGGTGACCGTGCCACCGAAATCACCCGGCACCCATTCCACGAGGGCACCGAAATGCCGCTCCCAGTAATCCTGGTAGGCGTCCATCAGTGGAAAGGACGTATTGGCGTCGAGGATCAACACCTTGCTTCTCGGCTTCGTCGCCGTCAGCCGCGCCGCGATCAGCGACGCCCGTTCATAGGGGGCCGGGTGGCAGCGATAGGGCCGTTTGGGAACCGAGATGGCGACCACGCCGCCATCGGGCATCTCGGTCAAGCGTGCCGCGAGGTTGCGCCACTGCGCCGCCGTCGAGTCGAGATAGGCGTGCGGCATGCGAGCCTCCGCGTTGCCATCGTAGCCCGCCAGACCGCCGGACTCGTCGGATGGCGTCGTGGCCACCCCCGGCGCAACGATCAATCGATCAAACGGAACCTGGGCGCCATCCGCCAGGGTGACGGTTCGCGCCGCCTTGTCGATGTTGACTGCGCGACCGTGCAGAACACGAACCAGCGAATTCGGGGCCGGTTGTCGGTAGCCGTGCGTGAACCGCTCGAGTGGCGCCAGACCGCCGAGATAGCGGTTGGCGAAAAACGGTGTCACGTATTCTCTGTTGGCTTCGATCAGATCGATGTCGAGGGATGGAAAACTGGCGGCCAGGGCGCGCGTGGCGGTAGCGCCCGCCGCGCCGCCACCGATAATGACGACGCGCGCGCGACCCCGTCCCAGCACCCTCGGTGCCGCGAACCCACCGACAGCCGCCGCCGCGGCGGCCGCTCCGAAGCGCCGCCGAGACCAGCTCGCACTCCCGACGGGTATCTGTTCATGCTTCGCCAAATCGTAGGACTTCACATTATTCCCCGGGGGCGGGATGCAGCCCGGCGTCCGCCGTATCCAGGCCGAGCCGGGCGATGGCGGCGGCGCCGCCGGCAACGATGGACAGCAACGCGATCAGCGAGCCGAGCGAAAGCGTGGCGATGCCGGTGACACCCTGGCCGATGGTGCAGCCGAGGGCCATCACGCCGCCAATGCCCATCAACGCGCCGCCGATCAGATAATTGGTCATCTCGCCGCGGCTGTCGAAACCCTGTAAGGTGATGCCGCCAGTCCCCAGCGCGGCTAGAAAACCGCCGAGCAGGGTGCCGCCAACTACGGCGACGCCGAAGGTCACGGTGGCGCCGGTGAAGGTCATCAGATACTGCAGTGAATCGCCGATGGGGCGAACGAAACTCAGCCACGTCAACGCGACGGGCTCGAACTCATCCGCCGCCAACCATCCGGTGACCCCCCAGCCGGCGCTGACCAGCAGGCCGATTGAAAGGCCGGCCACCACATGCGAAACGGAGCATCGAAAGCGGGCATCGCACAGGCAATAAAGGGCGATCGCCAACGCGCATCCCGTGACCAATCCGGCACGCAGGGCCGGTACGCCAATGTCCAGACCGCGCGCCAGAATATCCGGGATGCCCTGACTGGCGAGGTTGCGGGCGGCGAGATCCAAGGTCGTGGTGTCCTCGAGCCAGATCCGGGCGACCCCGGTCATGCCGCGCAACGTCATGTAGGCGAAGATGCCCAGTGTCAGCAGCGTAACCAGCGCGCGCATATCACCGCCCGCGAGGCGGATCAGGCTACGTCCGCCACAGCCACGCGCCATGACCGTGCCATACCCGAAGATTAACCCACCGGCAACGGCTCCAGACCACCCGAGATCGGCTGAAAGATGGATCGAGCGATAGATGTCGACGGCACCCGACCAGTGTAACCCGTGCGTGCCCAGCATCGCCGTGGCAATCGCCAGCAGCCATGTCTTGAGGCGCCGGTCATCGCGATAAAGAGCGATATCCGCCAAGGCGCCAAGCGCGCAGAAGTCCGTCAGCCGCGTCACCGCGCCGAAGGCCAATCCAATGGAGAGCCCCGCAACTCCCACGATCACCGTCGTCGATATACCGTCCACTCATGAACTCCCGTCCGTAAGGTCGGCAACCATCGCATAGCGAAACATTCTCACATGGCATTGTCACGTTAACTTGTCGGAAAATCGATTGGCGCCGAATACGGCTTTGGAGAAGAGGCGTTCGACATGATTTGTTGTGCTAAACATCAAAAGAATACACTAACGCGACAATGCACGATTTTGGCGGGGTCGTTTCTATTTCAGCGTTTCACAATAGCCGCGGACGCGGCAAAGGCCCCAGAACCGGGGCCTACGGCGCCGTATTCGATCTGAT
>JAYOFM010000035.1:25314-29889 GCA_038117225.1 Rhodospirillales bacterium | reverse complement strand
CCGCCGCCGGCGGCGCCTCGTAGGGTGCCGAGATACCGGTAAATTCGGGAATTTCGCCGCGCCGAGCCTTGGTGTAGAGGCCTTTCGCATCACGCCCCTCGCAATCGGCAAGGGAGGTCGACAGGTAAACCTCATGGAAACCGTCGCCAGCCGCGGCGCGGGCCTGGTCGCGATCTTCAAGATAGGGGGAGATAAAGGCGGTGATGACAATCAGGCCGGCATCGGCATAAAGCGCCGCGACTTCACCAATTCGGCGAATGTTCTCGGCGCGATCTTCGGGTGAGAAACCGAGATCAGCATTGAGACCATGGCGGACATTATCGCCGTCTAGCACGATGACCCGCATACCCTGCTCGAACAATCGACGTTCAAGCCCGATCGCTAATGTCGTCTTGCCGGCTCCCGAGAGCCCGGTCAGCCACAACACGCCGCCGCGATGCCCTTGCGCACGTTGACGTTCGGCATCGGTCAATTCTGGATCGTCAAAGTATCGGTTTAACGCGGGTGCCATGGTTATCCCCCGAGATTGAGTGGCGCCCTTGTATCGCCTCGGGGCGAGACCCGCAACCGGCGTCTAAGCGGCGACGTCGAGGTTCGGGGCCGAGACATCATCCTCGGGACCGATCGTCGTGTAGCCCGGGTCCGCGTCCGGCATGATGGAGTTTTCATCTTCCAGACCCGTGACCTGCGCCGCCGTGAACAATACTCGCGCATCCTCTTCACCAACCGGGTTGTACTCACCAAAATCGAGCGCACCCACCTCGATCATTTCGAGGAGCCATTGCTCCGGCGCCAATGCGGGGTCGAGGTCGGGCTTATATAGGCGCCAGGCATCGGCGATGAGGTCAAGTTGAACGAACGTCGGCCCGTTCGGCGATGCGAACGGATTAACGGTGGGCAATAAATCGTCGGCGTCAGGTAACGCGACCGGTTCAACCGCCATCGTCATGGCTAGTAGGTCATTCGGCTGCAAATCCACATTCACGCGACCGGGCAGCGGGCTCGTAACCTTAGTTTCCGCCTCATCGGGAGCGCGCGGGGCACTCGCGTCGTCCACCCCGCGCCTTGCCAACGATACGTCCCGCTCATCGTCAGCGAAAAACTCGCTATCGACGAACCTAAAGTTGGCGACGAACCCCTGACCGTATTCCAGGTGGAACGTGTTGCTTGGTTCGTCGATCAGGACACCTGATTGCTCCGTTGGCACCCTTTCCGCGTCGCCGGCGTCCGTTTCGGTCTCGCTGTCCACGGCATCTTCGTTCTTGTCGCTACGGTACGCGGGCCAATGACCTTCCGTTAGTACATCAGGTGCCAACAGGGCGGGCGCTCCGTACATGTCGTCGATGACATGGCCGGTGATAATCATGGGTTGGTGCAAATCCGAGTCGATGCTGGCGACGCGCAGCGTCTCGTTGGCCCGATTGAGAACCTGCACGGCGACGTTGTTGTATACGGTAATTTCGCCGACGTGACCGGCCGCTTCCTCAAGCAGGGTGACGGCATTGTCGACACCTTCCGGACCGGCTCTTCCGATCAATTTAGTGCCTCGGATACCCATGGTCATGGTTGGCGTCTGAATGACCATGGCATCGACACCGGTCTTGGCGATCATGCCGCTGACGAAGACGAACACGCCCTCGGTCACCGAGATCAGGGCGTTGCCTTCTTGCGCATCGGCGTCGAAGACGATCTCATCCATGGTCATGCTGCCATCGGCGCCGAGCGAGAATTGGCTTTGATCCGCCAACACCATGGAAACGCTGGCGTCGTCGCCGGTTTCAATGATATCGCCCTGCATGATTGTGTCTCCGGGCGATAACGATTGACGGCGACCGTCTGGGTGTTCCACCACCACATCGCCTCGCGTCGTCTCTACCTTACCGATGGGTTTTGCTCTGTCCGTCATCGTCGACCCCTTTTTAGTATTCGAGGCGATTATTGGACTGGCGCGGAGGAAATTTCAGTGACAAGCATCACATTTCGTTACGTTATCGAAATGTTTTTTATCGGCTAACTACGCTCGAAGGCCGCCACCAATTCGATATGCGCCGCATGCGGAAATTGATCGATCGGCACGACCCGGCAAAGCCGGAAACCACCGTCAATCAAGGTTCGCGCGTCCCGGGCGAAGGTCGACGGATTACACGACACGCCCACGATCCGCCGCACATTGGGTGCATCGGCAAGGTTTTCTGCCTGCGCACGGGCACCGGCGCGGGGCGGATCAAAGACCACGGCATCGTAAGCGGCGAGCTCAGTCACCGTCAGCGGCCGGGCATCCAGATCACGAACTGCGGTCGAAACACGTCCGCCGAGAGACGCTCGCCCGGCGGCGGTCGCCAGGGCGGCGATGGCGGCGCCATCCGCGTCGACCGCATGGACGTGCCGCCCCTTCTCGCCGACTAGCGGGAGCGTGAACGTACCGAGGCCAGCGTGTAAATCAGCAATATGGGTGGCGCCGTCGAGACCGCGCCTGACCTCCGTGACAATCGCCGCCTCGCCCTCGGCACTCGGCTGCAGGAACGACCCCGGTGATACAGCGACGTCCACATTGGCGAACCGAACCACGACGGCCCGGCGCGCCGAAACGGGTTCTGAATGCCCGTCGCCCGCCTGCCAGCCGATTCTGGCAATATCATGCCGGTCGGCGAACGCGGCCAGGGCTTCTCTTTCGCTGAGATCGATGGGACGTTGCCGCTCGATGACAATGTCGACGGAAATTTCGTCGGCAGGCCCGCCCAGCGCGGTCACGCTAAAACGCGACCGTTCGCTCGGTTGAAGGAGGCCGCGCGCAAGATCCCGCAAATTCGAGAACGCGTTGTTCAACGCGGGGCGTAACAGTGGGCAATTCTCGATATCCACGACCTGATGGCTGTCCGGCGCATTGAAACCGAACACGATGCCAGCGGCGGTGTGGATCCCCGTCATGGTCGCCCGTCGGCGCGCCGCGCGCGGCACCGAAATTGTTGGCTCGACCGCCACGTCGATGCCGCGCCGCGCCAGAGCTCCGGACACCAGTTGATGCTTCCAGGCCGCTTCCGCATCGGGCAAGAGATGCTGGGTGGCACAGCCGCCGCAGCGACCGAAATGCGGGCAATTTGGTTGCTGCCGTCGTCCAGGTGTCAGCACGGCGTCCAAGTGCGCCACATGGCCATCGCCACGCGCCCGACCGGTGGTCACCCGAACCCGGTCACCGGGTGCCGTAAACGGCACGAAGAAGCGACGGCCGTCGGGGCCAAGCGCCAGACCATCACCCCCTCCACCAATATTGTCGATGGCGAGTTCGATCACCTCGGCCGGCCGCTCGCGACTGGACCGCCGCCCGGCATTTCCCCTGGATTGTCCCCGGGCCGGGGGCCGTTGGCGCTTCCCGGCGCGCCCCGCGCCCATACCCTTAACGATTTTCGAGGCCGGCGACGAAGTCGGCGTAGACGATGGAAAGCGCCTCGTTCAACGCTTCGACGACGCTGCCCACGCTGCTGCCTTGCGGCGTCGTCTCGGCGCGATAGGATTGTAGGAATTCGAGTCTGTTGCTCGCTTCCTGACGCACCGCGAATTCGATCTCAAGAACCGCCGCGGCCGGAGTCCCAATGATCCGTTCCAATCGCTTGATTCGAGCCGTCAGGACATAGGTGGGATTGGCACGCACCTCCGGCGACACGACCTGATCGGCGACTTTTAAGACGCGCAGGTAGTTGACCAGTTCGTCGCGTAACATGAGCGCCGGCGCCTGGGTCCAGAAATGATAATGATATTCACGCAACTGGATCGGGGCATCGCGGTCCGAATAGATGATCGGGCGACCCGCCGTGAGGCCATCAGCGGAAAAGCGGTCGACCTCCAACACCCCCTTGAACAACGGCTGGGCGAAGGCGTCCCGCGCCGGAACCGCCTGCAATCGGTAGTAATTGTCGGCTGGCACCGGCGGCGCCGATCCACACGCACTTAGCACCGCGAGCGTTATGACCAACAGTCCCACGGCACCGCCGGAACGCAGCGCGCGCGCCCATCGCCTAATCCTCATCCTCGTCATCGACCTTAACTCCTGGCTCGCCATCGTTTCCGCCCCCATTCGGCTATTGTGTCTGCGCCGCGTCTGCGGCCGGCGTACCGCCGAGGAGCAAGCCCGGGTTCTGGCGGATCTGGCGGCTGAATTCGTACATGTTGCGCGCCGCGCCTTCCATGTTCTGATTAATGGAATCGATGTGACGGGCCACTGATTCGGCAACGTAACGGGCCTGCCGGACAGTGACCAGCGCGTCACTCTCCTCGTTCATCACCATATCGTCGATATCGGCGAGGATGCTGTTCATGGTCACCAGAGCGGTGTCCATATTCTTGACGGTCGACTCCACACTGCCGACGAGATTTTCCAATTTCTTGCGATTTTCCGGCGAAGCGAAGGCACGGACTTCGCGCGCTGACGCCTTAAGGTCGGTCGTCATCTCGTCGAGGTTCCGGACAACGCTGGGAAGCCGGCCGCGCAAATCACCGACCAAGTCCCGGCCTTCGGCCACCGTGTCGCGAACTTCAGCGATCAGCAATCTCGCTTCTTCCACCGACTTCTGCACATCG
>JAYOFM010000035.1:0-25304 GCA_038117225.1 Rhodospirillales bacterium | reverse complement strand
TCGGCGGCGGCGCCAAGTGCCTTATTGGCGTTTTTCATGAGCGGCTTGATATGGCTTTCCGTCAACCGAGAGAATTCACCCGCCGCGGACGACACGACGGCAAAAATATCCGCGCGCTCCGCCGACGGCACCCGGGCACCTGGCTTCAGGGGGGCCTTGCTTTGGCCCGCCGTGATGCTGATGGTAATTGCCGCCAAGAGCCCGGGCGCAGCGATTTCCGCCATGCTGTCAGCGGGAATCTTCCAACCCTTGGAGACGTCGAAATTGACCCGAAACACCATGCGTCCGTCGGCCTCCATGGGTTCGACCTCGGTAACCTGGCCGATGGGGTAGCCCTCGTAAACCACCTGAGTGCCAAACTTGACCCCCGTCACGTTGGAATAGAAGGCATGGTATCCGTCGGTGGCGCCGGTACGGCCAGTCAGCAACGCCACCGAAATCACCAGGCCGACGATACTCGCCAACACGAACACACCGACGATCAGATAGTTGATTTTACTGCTTCTCATAGCTGAGCCGTCCCGATAGTTGTTGGTGCGCCCGTCAGGCGGTCCAGATATTCGTCTGGATCCACCATTTCATCCTCGGGTTCGCGATTAAGCAGGTTCTGCACCCGCGCAACCGGCGAACGCCTGACCTCGTCGGGCGTACCGATCATCAGAATTTTGCCGCGATCCAGAATCGTGATGCGATCAGCGATTTTAAAAGCACTGTCGAGTTCGTGTGTGACGACGACGATGCTCATGCCCATGGCGTCACGCATGTCGAGAATGAGATCATCAAGCGCCGAGGCAACGACGGTATCGAGGCCTGCAGATGGCTCGTCACAAAACAGGATTTTCGGATCCATGACGATGGCACGAGCAAACGCAGCGCGCTTGATCATGCCGCCAGATAGCTCCGACGGCATCAGATCCTCGAACCCGGCGAGGCTGACCACCTCGAGTTTCATGCGGGCCATGATTTCCATGGTCAAACGGTCGAGATCCGTGTGTTCGTAGAGCGGCAGCATGATGTTCTCGCCAACCGTCATGGAACTGAACAGCGCACCGCCCTGAAAGGCGACGCCGAGTTTTTTGCGCAGGTCCTGAAAATCCAGACGCGATAGGGTATCGATGTCCTCGCCAAGGATTTCCATGGTACCGGAGGTCTTGTGCTCTAGCGCCATCAGGTGGCGCAACAGGGTCGATTTGCCCGACCCGGAGCCGCCCATGATGACCATGATTTCGTTTTCCAGTACCTCCAGCGATACACCTTGAAGAATGGCGCGATCACCGTAATGGGTTACCAGATCACGCACCTCGATGACGCGGCCAGGACCGGTTACCGGCCGCGGGCGGTCACGTTGCTGATCGAAACGGTCGCTCATATCGCCATCCCTTTCGATCCGTTAACGGGTGGCCACGAAAGCAAACAGCATGTCCGTCAGGACGATGGCCGAAATTGCCTGCACCACGGCTCGTGTCGTCGCCTTGCCGACGCCTTCGGCACCGCCCTGTACGCTCGCACCATTGACGACGCCGATAACGGCGATCAGCACCGCGAAGATCACGCTTTTGCCGAGGCCGTGGCCTAGATCATCGACGCTCAAAATGTCGAGAACATCATGCGTGTAGGCAGCGATGGAGATGCCGAGATCAACCCCCACGTAAAGACCGGCCGCCAGCAGGCCGACAAACATGGAAAGCAGTGTCAGGGCCGGCACCATCACCAGCATGGAAATCAGGGATGGCACCACAAGAAAGCGGGTCGGATTAATGCCCATGACCTTTAGGGCATCGATTTCCTGATTAATCTTCATGGTGCCGATGCGCGCCGCCAGGGCCGAGCCAGATCGTCCCGCGACCAGAATGCCGGTGATCAGCGGCGCGAACTCACGCACCACGGAAAACGCGATGCCGATGGTGACCCGGCTTTCGGCGCCAAATATGCGCAGGGTGTGAATGCCCTGGATGGCCAGCATGATGCCGATGGTTCCCGCCAACATGGCAATAATGGGGATGGCCCGAATGCCCGTTTCCATTGCCTGCTCGATGACCGCCGTCATCCGTACGGGCTGGCGATCGCGGTGGCCGAACACCACCCAATAGAAGCTTTCCGCGACCAAAATTCCGCCGTTGCCGATCGCCTCGATAAAATGCACGGCGCCACGGCCCAGTCGTTCGAGCCGTTGGGTTAGGGCGGCGGTTGGGGGGCTGGCCTGCATAACGCGTGATCAGCCGAGCTCGGCCAAACCCTGTTCGACGGTATCGTGGATGGTGAACACTTTATCCAGACGCGCCAGTTGCAGGACCCGCGTCGCGCCCTCGCTGACCGCCGCGAGGGCCAGCGAATTGCCGGATTTTCGCGCCGTCTGCAGGCTTTCGACCAATGACGCGACTCCGGATGAGTCGATATAACCGACACCGGACAGATCAACGAGCACGTTCTTGCCGCCGCCGACGGCGGCCAGCAACGCCTTACGCGCCTCGGGCGAGCTCTGTAAGTCGACATCTCCAGTGAAGGCGACCACCATGACGCCACCCTGCTCAATAGATTGATGCTCCATGTTTTTTCTAACCCTCCCTCGCTATCTTCAATTCCCGGTTCCGGGCAGTTTTTTGACCATACGCAACAAATTTCCGCCATCGAAGGGCGGCGGCAGGAAATCCACCGCATCCATGATTTCACGCATCAGGTGTGTCCCCAGGCCGCCCGGGCGAACGTCGTCAAGGTCGCGCGGCTTCACCCGCGCCACATCGATCACATCCGCGAAGTCACGCAAGGTTATAACCATTTTGTCGTTACGGCGACGAATTTCCATCTGAATATCACCATCGGGGCGACCGCCGTAGGCATGGCGGATGATATTCTGGCACGCCTCGTCCACGGCCAGCACCACGTCCCCCGCGTCGGACTCCGAAAGACCGCAGAACAGCGACGTTTCGCGAACGCTGTTGCGAATAATCTTGAGCCGGCTGGCGTCAGCTGTGACCCGCATGGAAATCAGCTTCTCGCCCAGCGGATCAGTGGCGCCTGGCTCGATGGCATCATGGCGATCGACCAGACCGCTCCGTTCGGGCACACGATCATCAATGGCCATCACCGTTACATCATCGCGCAGCGGCACGCCGGAGTTATAGATGGTGTCGGCGACCGTTTTCAGGACCACGGCCATGCCGTCTTCCCATTTATCCAGAGCGATCCGTTTGAACCCGTCGGATCCTAGTTCCCGGTCTGGCGCCGTGTACCCTTCGGTAATGCCGTCAGTGAAAAGATACAGCGCTCCGCCATCCAGGTGAAACTCGGTTTCCGGAAATCCTTCCGCATCGACCAGGATTGGTGCAATACCGAGTGGCGGCGCATCGGCCGGAATTTCCCTGAAGTTACCCGCCGCATCCTGAACCAACGGTGGTTCATGGCCGGCGTTGGCGAGGCGCACGTGACCGGTCGCCGGATCGTAAACGCCGCTCACCAGGGTCACGAACATGCCGCGCGTCGCGGTCTCGCAAATCTCATCGTTGACCAGCGCCAACAAGCGGCCGGGTTCGTTGATGGATTTACCTAGGCAGCGCAGCAGGCTGGCCGTCTTGGCCATCATCAGCGCGGCGTTCATCCCCTTGCCGGAAACATCACCGAGGGAGAACATCACCCGGCCGTCGGCGAGCGGGAAATAGTCGAAGAAATCACCGGACACAACGCGAGCCGGGTAATTGACGCCGAACAGCGCGAAACCTTCCGGCGTTTCCCCGGGCAGCAGCGAACGCTGAATCTCGGCCGCCAATTCGAGCTCACGGGCAACGCGCTCCTGTTCGACCAATTCGTCGGCCATGCGAGCGTTCTTAATCGACATGGCTGCGGCGGTCGCGAGAACCTGCAACAGTTGCAAATCGCCTTCATTGAATAAGCCGTCGCCGCCGCGTTTGTTAAGCAGTTCGATGGCGCCGATGGCTTCGCCCTGAACGCTCATGGGCGCGCACAAGATGGATCGCGTGCAAAATCCCGTCTGTTCGTCCACGTCGGCGTGAAAGTTGGGATCCAAGGAGACGTCGCGAACAATTCGCGCGCAATCACCGGTCACGCAACGGCCGACAATTCCCTGATCCGACCGTAGCGTCAGTCCCGTGACATCGACCGGCCCGTTCGACGCCTGACACGATAGTTCATCATTCTCTCGGTCAAGCAGGAACAGCGCGCCGGCCTCGGCGTTCAGGTAGTCGCGGATCATGGTTACGGCGCGAGCCAACGTGGCGTTGAGATCACGAGTGGAAACGAACTCGTGGTGCAATTCGGACAGCAGTTCTAGATGATTGAGAACGACTTTTGATGGGTCGGGTCCGTCGTCTAACGGCATTTCCGCGACCACCGCCATTTCAGCTGGTTGCGTCCCGCTCATGGCGTCTCGCCTCCGTTACCCCCGAGCCAGATTCCCGTAACGCGCTCATGCGGCATTGAATCCTATTCAAGGCGCACAGTCACGTATGAACCGGGCGCATCCTCGATCGCCTTCAACCTCCCGTCACCGGGCTGACGCGCCGCCACTTGGCCACCACCGCGTCGTTTTACCCAATTCTGCCAATCCGGCCACCACGATCCATCGTGCCGCTTGGCGCCGTAGAACCACGCGCCGGCCTCGGCGGGCGGTTTGCCGGTACGCGTCCAATGACAATATTTGTTGGCGACTGGTGGATTGATGACACCGGCAATATGGCCCGATGCGGCCAGCACAAACCGGACGGGGCCGCTATAGAGCCCACAGGATCGATAAGCAGACGTCCACGGGGCGATGTGGTCGTCCTTGGTCGCCAGAATATAGGTCGGTGTTTTGATGCGGGAAAGGTCGATGGGCGTGTCGGCCAGGGTGATGCCGCCCGGATCCTTGAGCTTGTTCTCCAGATACATCTTGCGCAGATAGGTGCCGTGCATCATTGCCGGCATGCGCGTCGAATCGGCATTCCAGTACAACAGATCGAATGCCATCGGTTCGCGGCCCATCAGGTAATTGTTGACGACGAATGACCAGATCAAGTCGTTGTCGCGCATCATGTTGAAGGCCTGGGCCATGTGGCGACCTTCCAGATAGCCGGTCTTGGCCATGTGCGCCTCCAACTTTTCCAACTGCTCCTCGTCGATAAAGACGCCGAGTTCGCCGGGCTCTTCGAAATCAATCATGGTCGTGAAATAGGTCGCCGAGGCGACCCGGTCATCCCCGTGCACCGCCATGTAGGCGAGAGTCGAGGCTGTCAGCGTGCCGCCGATACAATATCCGATGAGATTGATCTCGCGCTCGCCGGTGGCCTGCTCGATGGCATCCATGGCGGCAAGCGGACCATCAATCATGTAGTCGTCGAATCCTTTATGGGCCAGCTTTTCATCCGGATTGACCCACGAAATGACAAACACCGTATGCCCCTGATCGACGGCCCATTTGATGAATGAGTTCCGAGGCTGCAGATCGAGGATATAAAATTTGTTGATCCAGGGCGGCACGATCAGCAGCGGACGGCGGAACACCTTTTCAGTTGATGGCGCATATTGCAGAAGCTGCATCAATTCGTTCTGGAATACCACCTTTCCAGGCGAAACGGCGATGTTCTGACCCGGCGTGAATGCCTCCACGTCGGTCATGGAGATGCGCAGGTCACCCTCACCCTTTTCCAGATCACTCAGTAGATTACTCAGCCCGTTGAGCAAGTTCTCACCGCCGCTGTCGATGGTTTTCTTGACCACTTTGGGATTAGTGGCGGCGAAGTTGCTCGGCGCCATGGCATCGACGAACTGACGGGTATAAAAATCCACTTTCTCGCGGGTTTTGTCATCAAGCCCGTCTACCTCGCGCACCGTTGACTGCATCCAATTTGAGGTCAGCAGATAGGACTGCTTGATGAAGTCGTAGATCGTTTCCTCGTTCCAGGCATCATCCTTGAAACGCTTGTCATCACGCGCCGGCTCGACGACAGGTTCAACCTCTTCGCCCGCCAACCGCTTGGCGGTCGATTGCCAAAGGTTGGCATACTGGGTCCATAACTGTGCCTGGGCTTCGGCGAGTTTTGCCGGATCGGCCAACATTTTCGCCGTGAGGTCTAGAAACGCGCGGCCGATGACCGCCGGATCGGCCACCTTGAAACCGTCGTCGGACTGCTGACGTTCCAAGAAGGTGTTGACGATGCGCTGGCTGCGTTCGGCGAACTCGGTCATGGTCCGCGTCAGGCGCTCGGCGTCGATGGCTGGATTTTCGTTGCTCGGCTGGTCGGTCATGGTCTTTTCCTCCCGGGCGGGGGAACATTGCGATGAAACCATTATTGATCGGAACAGCTTACCCCCGGCCCAGGTCGCTGCCAACCGGAGGCAAGAAACGCGGCCTTTCTCCGGTACGACGATTACGGTAACAGGGGTACCATGAATCAGCCCGTGCCCCCGCCCCCCGGCCCGACCAACTCGGTACGCATGGATGCGCCGCACGGAATCGCTCTTGCGACGACCGTGGCGGCCTTAATGATGTTCATTGCGCCGGCCCCGGACGGCGTCACGCCAGAGCTCATGCGGGGCGCCGCGCTCGCGATCTTTTCCATCGGGCTTTACGCCACGGGTGTGGTCGCCGAGGCGGTAACGGCGTTGGCCTTTTTTGCCATCGCCATGCTGTTCCAGGTGGCGCCGGCATCAATAGTGTTCCAGGGCTTCCAGACGACCGCAATGTGGCTGGCCACGGGAGGCCTGATTATCGGCGTCGCGGTCGAACGCACCGGTCTAGGCGCCCGGCTGGCCGCCGTCGTAACGGCACGGCTTGGTACGTCCTATGGGGCCATGGTTGGCGGCCTGATCATCGTCGGTATGTTGCTGACGCTGGTCATGCCGGGGACGTTGGGGCGTGTCTTGATCATGATTCCCATCGTCACCGCACTGGCCGACCGGCTGGGGTTCGAGCCCGGCAGTCGCGGCCGTTCTGGTCTGATCCTGGCCATGGTTTGCGGAACCTGGATGCCGTCATCGGCGGTACTACCCTCCAACGTCCCGAACATGGTTCTGGTCGGGGTCGCCGAAACGCTGTTCGACATCCGCTTCAATTACGGCGACTACATGTTATTGCACCTGCCGGCGGTGGGATTGGCCCGGGCGATGCTGATCTATGCCGTCGTCGTCGCCCTGTTCAAGGACGACGCGCGACCGGTGGAATCCGCGATACCTGAGCGCGTTTCGGCTTCGGCACCACTAACCGCCGGCGGCCGGCGGTTGGCCATAGCCCTGATGCTGACGTTGGGCTTCTGGATCACTGATTTCTGGCATGGCGTCTCGCCGGCCTGGATCGCCTTGACCACCGCCGTGTTCTGCCTGATGCCGGGCGTCGGCGTGGTGGCTGCGGATGATCTCAAGCGAGTCAATTTCGCCTCGGCCATCTACGTCGCCGGCATCCTAAGTCTTGGCGTGGTCATTTCAGAGACCGGCGTGGGTAAGGCCCTGGGCGGTTTTCTGCTGGCCTATCTCCCGCTGACCCCCGGGCAGGACCTCGCCAATTTCATGTCGTTGGCAGCGCTGGGAACATTGATCAGTACCGTCACCACGGCGCCAGGCTTATCCGCCGTTCTCGGTCCGCTGGCGCCGGAATTGGCCGCCAGCGCCGAGTTGCCGTTGGCGACAGTATTGATGTCACTGGTCATCGGTCACTCGACGGTGCTGTTGCCTTATCAGGTACCGCCGCTAATCATCGCCATGCGGCTGGGCGGCGTGCCGTTGCGCGACGGTGCGAGGGTAACCCTCAGCATCGCCGCCGTGACTCTAGTGATCCTGACGCCGTTGAACTATTTCTGGTGGCGGTTGTTGGGATATTTCGGCTGAATCATGGCACGGCATAAAACACTGCTGCGGACGGGTATCATCGGCACCGCCATAACGGCGATCTGTTGTTTCACGCCAGTTCTCGTCATTGTGTTCGCGTCCGTCGGTTTGTCGGCACTCGTGGCCTGGCTCGACTTCGTACTATTTCCGGCGCTCGCTTTTTTCATCGGCTTGACAGGTTTTGCGCTTTACCGGGATCGCCGGGACACTGGTGAATAACCATGTCGATAGATCGATTCTCCACCTTGACCTGCCCGCAGTGCGGTCACGCGGCGCGTGAACAGATGCCAACCGATGCCTGCCAGTACTTCTATGACTGCACGGGATGCGGCGCGGTACTGAAACCGTTGGCGGGCGACTGCTGTGTCTATTGCAGCTATGGCGACGTCAAATGCCCTCCCGAACAGGCTGGCGCCGGCTGCAGTCATTGAGATCAGACGCCGCCGAGTTGCCCCGGTTCATCGGTCGAGCGGACCCTATGTTGGATGGCGATACCCATGCCCTTGAGTCGCGGTAGTATCCAGAGAGTCAACAAAGTCGCCAGCGGCAACCAGATCACCATATGCAGCCACACCGGTGGTTCGTAGCGAATTTCGACAACCAATGCCGCGCCGACAATAAGCCCGCCCAGAAGCAGCATCGCCGGCACCACGGCGCCGTCGCCACTATCATGGCCTTCCAGCCCAAGTTCGCAGACCTCGCACTTCTCCGCCACGTTCAGATAACCGTCAAACAACCGTCCAACGCCGCAACGCGGACAACGGCCGGCGAAACCCAGGCGAAGAACGTGCCACGTCGTTCGCTCGGGGAACGATGGTTGAGTAGTCATTTTCTTGGCATGCGACCGGTCATGCGACGGGCAAGACCGGCGCGAAGGTCATTCCGGGAAGACGTAACCGAAATTACCCCACCAATAGACGGCGCAGAACAGGAAGAGCCAGACCACGTCGACAAAATGCCAGTACCAGGCCGCGGCTTCGAAGCCAATGTGGGTCTTCGCCGTGAAGTCGCCCTTGCGCACCCGCAAGAAGCAGACGAACAGGAAAATCGTTCCGATGATGACGTGAGCGCCATGGAACCCGGTTGCCAGGTAGAATGTCGAGGGATAGATGCCGTCCTTGATGGTAAAGGTCGCGACGGAATATTCGTAGGCTTGAAAACCTGTAAAAATCACCCCAAGAAGAATCGTCAGGATCAGGCCGTTAGCGCATCGACGGTGATCGCCTTTCAGGATTGCATGGTGCGCGTATGTCACGGTCACGCCCGAGGTCAATAGAATCAGCGTATTAAGAAACGGAATGGTCCACGTATGCAGCGGCAGGATGCCTTCTGGTGGCCACACCGGGCTGGCTGCAAAGCTCAGCGCCGGCACGGACGAATTAAAATAGGCCCAGAAGAAGGCGAAAAAGAACATCACTTCCGAGGTGATGAACAGGATCATGCCGAAGCGCAGGCCGTGCTTCACCTCGTGCGTATGATCGACGCCATTATTGGCCTCGTTGATGACATCCCTCCACCAACCGAAGCAGGTGTAGAGCAAAAGGGCAATGCCAGCGAAAAACACATACGACGGACCGTCCTTGGCCCACATGATCAGCCCGACGGCGCTGACGAACCCCCCCAGCGCGCCGAGGAACGGCCACTTCGACGGTTCAACCATATGGTAGGGATGGGTTTTTGCGGCGTCTGACGACATATTCTGATCCTCTCTCGGGCGCGGGCGCCCCTGGTCCTGGTGCTTAGCCTTTTTGGCGCGGCAACGGTGTTCGCGTGCCCACGTCCACCGATGCGTCGTGTTGCATACGGTGGAAGGTATACGAAAGCGTGATGGTGTTGACGTCCTGCGTATCAATATCGGTAAAAATTTCCGGATCGACGTAGAATGATACCGGCATGGACACTTCCTGGCCCGGCGCCAGCACCTGCTCGGTAAAGCAGAAGCAGTCGACCTTGCCGAAATAAGGTCCGGCCTTGAATGGCGTCACATTGAAGCTGGCGGTGCCGGTTATGGCACCAGCCGAAACGTTTTTCGCCGTATACGTGGCGAGCGCGGTTTCACCGAGGCGCACTTTCATTTCGCGCTGATCCGGGCTGAAGCGCCACGGGAGTTGGGCATTGACGTTGGCGTCGAAACGCACCGTGATCATCCGGTCGGACACCGCCGTCGGCGCCGCCTTGTCAACCACCGGCGTGCCGGCATAGCCGGTAACCTGACAAAACAGCTTGTAGAGAGGCACCGACGCGTAAGCCAACCCGACCATGCCGAAGACGAAGGCGAACAGCACCCCCGCGGTCGCGGCGTTCCGGGCTCTAGGCTTTGCCATCTTGCGTCTCGCTCCCTATACCGCCGGCCCTTATTCGGCCGGTGCCTTACCGGTCATGTCGGGCATGTCCTCGTGGGTATGGAACGGCGCCGGGCTGGCCACGGTCCATTCCAGCGTCGTCGCGCCCTCGCCCCATGGATTGGCCTCGGCTTTCTCGCCGCTGGTGAACGTCCGCCACACGATGATAAAGAACAACAACGTGCCGAACGCGGTAATGGCGGCGCCGATGGAACTAATCATATTCCACGGCGCGTAAGGCGCCGGGTAGTCGGGGATGCGTCGCGGCATGCCGGCGAAACCGGAAAAATGCTGCGGGAAGAACGTCACGTTGACACCGATGAAGAATACCCAGAACTGGACGCGTCCCCAAAACTCATTGTACTGGCGACCGCACATCTTGCCGATCCAATAGAAGTAACCGGCGAACATGGAGAAAATGGCGGCGATGGCCATCACGTAATGGAAGTGGGCAACCACGAAATACGTGTCATGGAACGGCAGATCAGCCGACGCGTTGGCCAGCGTGATGCCGGTAACGCCGCCGAGCACGAACAGGAAGATAAAACCGAAGGCATACAACATCGGCACATCAAACTTGATCGATCCGCCCCACATGGTGGCCAGCCAACTGAAAATCTTGATTCCCGTCGGCACGGCGATAACCATGGTCGCCGCCGTGAAGTAGGCTCGCGTGTCGACGTCGAGACCGACCGTGAACATGTGATGCGCCCAGACGACGAAACCGACGACACCGATACCCGCCATGGCGTAAGCCATGCCGAGGTAACCAAACACCGGTTTCTTGGAGAACGTCGAGACGATCTGGCTGATCACACCGAAGCCCGGGATGATGATGATGTAGACTTCCGGGTGACCGAAGAACCAGAACAAGTGCTGCCATAAAATTGGGTCGCCGCCGCCTGCCGGCACGAAGAACGACGTGCCGAAGTTACGGTCGGTCAGCAGCATGGTCAGACAACCGGCCAATACCGGCAACGCCAGCAGCAAGAGGAACGCCGTTACCAGAATGGCCCAAACGAATAGCGGCATCCGGTGCAAGGTCATGCCGGGCGCGCGCATATTGAAGATGGTAACGATGAAGTTGATGGCGCCGAGGATCGACGACGCGCCTGCCAGATGCAGCGATAGAATGCCGAAATCAACCGCGGCGCCTGGGTGATAATCAACTCCGGAAAGTGGTGGGTAGACGGTCCAGCCAGTGCCCGGTCCACCATCGACCAGCGTCGAAATCACGATCAAGACCAGCGCCGCGGCCAGCAGCCAAAACGAAATGTTGTTCATACGCGGGAACGCCATGTCCGGCGCGCCGATCATCAGTGGCACGAACCAGTTGCCGAAGCCGCCGATCATCGCCGGCATGACGACAAAGAACACCATCAGAAAACCGTGCGCGGTCACAAGCACGTTATAGAACTGGAAGTCGTGAATGTATTGGATACCCGGCTGAGCAAGCTCAAGGCGAATGTACCAGGACATGGCGCCGCCGATGACCGCTGCGATCATCGCAACCACCATATACAAGGTGCCGATATCCTTGTGATTGGTCGAACACAGCCACCGTGTCCAGAACGGCGGTTTGTGGTCGTGGTCGTCGTGCCCGTGCGCGTCGTCCGCTGAATACGCCATCATTCGATCCTCTCGCTATGCGCGTCGCCGAAGCTGCTGCTTAAGCGCACCGCCTCCGCCACGCGGAAAGTCTGTTTCATCGTCGCGCCGGCAACCGGAACTAGGGTGCCGTCGATGGAGGCGAATTTTTTCTTAGCCGTCTCCACCCACTTGGCGAATTCTTCCTTGCTCACCGCGCGAATGGCGATGGGCATGAAACCGTGGTTTACGCCGCACAATTCGGAACACATGCCGTAAAGGGTCTTGCCGGCAAATTCCTTGTTGATACGGGTCCAGGTCTCATTGGTCCGCCCAGGCACGGTGTCGAGCTTAATCGCCAGCGATGGCATGGCCCAGTTATGGATCACATCCTTGGACGAAAGCAGCAACCGGATATTTGTCTCCACCGGCAACACCACTTCATTGTCGACGGACAGCAGCCGCGGCTGCCCCGCCTTCAACTCATCATCCGGGACCAGCAGGCTATCGAAGGCGATGCCGCCCTGGTCAGGATATTCATAGGACCAGTACCATTGATTGCCGATGACCTTCAGGGTCATCTCCGCGTCCGTCGTCCTGTCGGCGAAATAGAGATGCTTCAACGACGGCACGGCGATGCCGATAAGAATCAGGATGGGCAACCCCGTCCAGATGATTTCCAACGCCGTATTGTGGGTCGTCTTCGACGGCGTCGGATTGGCTTTCTCGTTGAAGCGGATGACGATGTAGACCATCAGACCGAGCACGAACAACGTGATCAACGTTTCGATGACCAGCAGCTGCGCGTTGAACGCGAACACACGCTCCGCCGTCGGCGACGCCGCTGGCTGAAACCACATTTGCCAGGGCTTCGAACGCACCTGGTCTGATTCGGCCAAGGCCGGTCCCAGCAGCGCGATCATTGTGACCGCCCAAACGGGCAAAACGGAAAGGATACGCTTGATCATCGGCCCCACCTGAAATCCCTCTGACGACCGGATTGTCCTCATGCGCTTATCGCAATGGACTCCGGTTCGGTACGCCTTTTTATCCGCCCCTCCAGACAAGGGCAAGGCCCGCGTAACCCTTTGTTGGCGTTTCGAATACCCGTGGTGGGAAGTCGGAAATTGAAGCCGCGTGCGCGCACTTACACGGGAATTTGCGTGCATTTCCACCGGTGCCGCCTTACACCAAGGTCGCCTATCCGTGTATTTCCGGGAGTACAATTATCAATGACGAGAAAGAATTGGATTTTGGCGCTGATCCTCGGCGGCGTGGCATTATTCATGTACGCCTCGATCTTCATCAAGTTGAGCTGACCGACGCTCTGTCGAGCGCTCGATTCCTTCGATGACCGTACAGGATCTCGTCCATGTTAACGCGGCCCTGAATGCGATATCGGTCGCCTTCCTGGTGGTTGGCTACGTCTTCATCAAGAGTGGCCAACGCGAACGTCATCGGCTTTGCATGATCGCGGCGCTGGTCGTGTCGGGCGCCTTTCTGATCACCTATGTCATCTACAAGGCGAATTCTGGATTCGCCAGATTCGGCGGCGAAGGCGTGGTGCGGCCGATTTATTTCACCATCCTTGCCGTGCATGTGATCGGTGCCGTCGCCATAACCTTCCTGGTGCCAGTGACCGCGTGGCGGGCGCTGAGGGGCCACTTCGACCGCCACAACAAAATCGCCCGCCTGACCTGGCCTCTCTGGGTCTACGTCGGCGTTTCCGGCGTCGTTGTCTATGTCATGGCCGTGCATCTCTTTCCCTTCGTCGGAACACCGGGCGGTGGTTGACGGTCTGCACCCCGCGCAACGGCAGCGCTGGAGCCTCGTCGCGCCCTATGCCGATGCCCTGCGTTCACCGGCCGCCCAATGGGAATTGCGCGCCTGGAGCCTAATCGCCGTCGGCGCCCTCGCCATCGCGGGTGTGTTCGCGCTGCTGTTGGCGCTGTCTCGGCTGCCCGGAGCGGAAACCTGGTTCGCGTGGCCCGTACGATTCTTCGAGAAGGGCCTCGTCATCCACGTGGTGTTCTCGTTCGTCGTCTGGTTCCTTTGCGTCATGGCGGCTCTGGCGACGGCGGCCGCTTACCGAGCCGGTGGCGGCGCGCCGCGAGCGCGGCGGCTGGGTCCCGTTGCCGTATGGCTAAGCATATTCGGTTGCCTGCTGCTCGCGGTACCCTCCCTGCTCGACCGCGGTGAGCCGTCGCTCAACAACTATGTTCCCGTGATTATTGATCCGCTTTTCCATGCGGGTCTCGGCCTATTGACGCTGGGCATGGTGCTGGTCGCAATAAGGTTGCTGATCAACCTCGCGCTCCCCCGCGGCATTGTCGAACCGGTGGTGCTGGCGACATCGGCGGCGGCGCTGCTGTTCGGCGCCGCCGTGGTTTCCGTAATCTTCGACGCCCTTGCGGTGGGCGGGCCGGCGGACGCGGTCTTCCATGAAACCGTATTTTGGAGCGGTGGCCATTTGCTCCAGTTCGTCAATGTAACGATGCTGCTAATCACATGGTACGTGCTCGGCAGCGCCCGTCTCGGCACGCCGATGATGAAGCCGAATTGGCTGGCGGCGGCTGCCGTTTACCTGTTGCTCGCGGGTTTGATCGGTGTCGGTGCCGCCGGCATGGTCGCCGAACCGTTGAGCGTCGACCATCGGCAGTGGATCACCAACCTTCAGTATTTATTGGCGCCGCCGACGCTGGTGGTGGCCTTGATCGGTGCCCGAGCGCTGCTGAGCGCCGGCACGACGGCACCGGACGGTGATCAGTTGGCCGGTCTGGCGCTCTGGACCTCGTTCGCCGTATTTGCCGTCGGCGGCTTGCTCGGGCTGTTCGTCGATGGCGGTGATGCGCGCACGCCCGGGCATTATCATGGCGTCATCGGTGGCGTGAACCTCGCCTTCATGGGATTGTTCATTGCCTTTATCTTACCGTTGCTGGATCGCCCGCTGAAACGCGGCCGCGCCCTGTCGGCAATGCTGTGGATGTACGCGGTCGGCCAAGTCCTGCACGGCGGCGGCCTGTTCCTCGCCGGCGGCTATGGGGCGCCCCGCAAGACCGCTGGCGCGGAGGGCCTGGAGGCGCTGGGGGCTCAGATCGGCCTTTACGGCATGGGCGTCGGGGCCATTATCGCGGTCATCGGCGGCATCATGTTCATTGTCGTCGTCGGCCGTGCGCTTCTAGGACCCGCCCGTGACACGTGAAGCCGTGCTTGAAGCCTGGGCCATTCCCCCTGTATTAAGAGCCCAGGCGATACGGAGGCCAGCGCCTTGAGCGACGCGCCCATCGAAATTCAGGGAAACATCGAAACCGGGACCGCTTCGGCGATCACAGAAGACCCGCGATTCAGCGTTGCCGACTATGCGGTGCTGTTGAAGCCGCGCGTGATGTCGCTGGTGGTCTTCACGGCCGCCGTCGGTTTGGTTTTGGCCCCCGGCTCCATCGATTTACTGACCGGAATCGCAGCCGTGCTGTGTATCGCCATCGGCGCCGGTGCGGCGGGCGCCATCAACATGTGGTACGACCGCGATATCGACCGCCACATGCGGCGCACCATGAACAGACCGATTCCCGCTGGTCGCATGGCGCCGGATAAAGCATTGGTATTCGGCAGCGTGCTCGGCGGAGGTTCCGTGGTGATGATGGCGGTGTTGGTGAATGCCGCCGCATCGGCGCTTCTGGCGATCACCATTCTCTATTATGTCTTCATCTATACGGTTTGGCTGAAACGCCGCACGCCGCAGAATATCGTCGTCGGCGGTGCGTCGGGGGCATTGCCGCCGGTCATCGGCTGGGCCGCGGTCACGGGCGATATTGGCCTCGGTGCGGTGGCGCTGTTCATGATCATCTTTCTGTGGACGCCCCCACACAGCTGGGCCCTAGCCCTGTTTCGGCGCGGCGATTATGCCAACGCCGGCGTGCCCATGATGCCCATCGTCGCCGGCGAACACGAAACCAAGCGCCTGATGGTGATCTATACGGCGATCCTCATCCCCATCACCCTGGCGCCCGTCGCCATCGGCATGTCCGGTGCCGTGTACGCCGTTATCGCAACGGGCCTCGGGGTCGAATTCGGGCGCCGGGTGTGGAATGTTTGGCGTGACGTCGAATCCGAAAGCGAACGAGAGCAGGCCGCCAAGCGCCTGTTCTTTTTCTCGATCTTCTATCTGTTCGCGATCTTTGTCGGCCTTCTGGTTGATCGTCTTGCGTTCGTAGCGCTGCTCTAGATCATTCTGCGGCAACTTCGGCGGCACTGACGTGGCGCAGTTCCGCGTTGGCCTGGCGGATGATACTGACGGCCCCGGACAGGAACAGCAGGGCCATGCCGGCGGCAACGATCAAATCCGGCCACGGCGACACCCACCACCACACGGCAACGGCGGCAATCATCACGGCGACATTGCCGATGGCGTCGTTGCGCGAACACAGCCACACCGATCGCACATTGGCATCGCCGTCACGGTATTTCATCAGCAACGCCACGCTGGTCAGATTGGCGACCAGCGCCATCACCGCGATGCCACCCATGATCGGCGCGCTCGGCAAGCCCAGTACGATGATGCGGTAGAACGTGGCACCGAGTACGAACACGCCCATGGCGGCGAGACTGAGGCCTTTCAGAAGTGCCGCCCGCGCCCGCCATTTGAGGCTATGCCCGATGACCAGTAGCGACAGCAGATAGGTCGCCGTGTCGCCGGCGAAATCGAGGGCGTCGGCCTGCAAGGCTTGCGACCGCCCGGCGACGCCCGCCGTCATCTCGATCACGAACATGGTGGCGTTGATGCCGACGACCCACCACAGCGCGCGGCGGAAAGCCGGCGAGGCACCGTCGAAGTTATTGTCATCATGGCCGCAATGGGCACTCATGACGCCACGCTTAAGACATGGATCGCGTGTTATACAATCACGGAACCGCAGGTGGGAACGGTCAGCTGCCGAGGGCTCCGATGATCGTGCGGAGGTTGTGACGCATCATGTCCAGGTAGGTGGAGGCTGGCCCGTCCAGGCCGGAGAGGGCATCCGAATAGAGTGTTCCACCGATCACGGCTCCGGTCTCCGTCGCGATCTGGCGCAGCAGGCGGCCGTCGGTAATATTCTCCACGAACACGGCCGCGATGCTCTCTTTCTGGATTTGCCGAACCAGCTTGGCCATGTCCCTGGCCGAGGCCTCGGACTCGGTGCTCATGCCCACCGGGGCGCGGAAGGTGATTCCGTAGGCGCGCGCGAAATAACCGAATGCACCATGGGTAGTGATCACGCGGCGACGATCTGCCGGCAGGGCCGAGATTCGCGGTCGAAATTCGGCCTCAAGGGACCGAATCTCCATCACATACGCGTCTGCATTCGCTCCGTAGAAACGCGTGTTACCGGGATCAGCGTGGGAAAATCCACGAGCAATGTTGCGCACGTAGACCTCGGCATTCCGAAGGTCGTGCCAGGCATGGGGATCCGATAGGCCATGATCATGGCTGTGTTGACCGGTCTTCGAATGGTCTTCCCCATGGTCGTCTTCCACTTCCAGCAAGCGTGCCCCGTCTGTGGCGACGACGACGGGGCCCTCATATTCCGCCGATTTGATCAACCGTTCGAGCCAGCCCTCAAACTTGAGGCCATTGATGACCATCACATCGGCCCGCGCCACCGCCTTGGCGTCGTCCGGGCTCGGTTGGTAGACGTGGCTGTCACCGTCATACCCAACGAGGGCGCGAACGGTCGCTTTGTCGCCCCCGACCCGCTTGGCCATATCGGCGAGAATGCTGAAGGATGCAACGACCCGCAACATTTCCGCCGCCTGAACGGGAAGGTGGGTAAAAAACGCCAATGTGGTGACGATGGCGAGGATGAAGGCTTTATACGTGGTCATTCCCGATCTCCGACAATTTTTCTTTCTTCTCCGTCGCGTCATCGCACGAAATGAGGCGCGGTGCGCCAACGTGTCCAAAGGCTTCCGCGCGGGCCGAAGGCCATAGAAAACCCGCAGATGACGCCGGCCGAAAGGATGATCGCCGGGCCAGACGGCAGGCCCGCGTGATAGCTGACCAACAAGCCGGCCACTGAGGCCACGACGGCTACGGCGACGGACCACACCATGAGGCGGCCAACCTCCACCGCCCAGAAGCGCGCAGCGGCGGCCGGCAACATCATGATGCCCACCACCATCAACGTTCCGAGTGCGGTAAATCCGCCGACGAGGTTGAGCACGAGCAGGGTCAGAAAAGCCATGTGCACCAGCGCGCCGCGCCCCTGGACCGAGGCCAGGAAGGTAGGATCGAAACACTCCACGACCAGAGCACGATAGATCACGGCCAACGTAAGCACGCTCAACGTCGCGATCGTCGCGACGATGAATAGGGCCGTGTCGTCGACCGCCAGGACAGTGCCGAATAGCACGTGCATTAGATCCACGCTGGACCCCTTGCTTGACACGATCAGTACCCCAAGCGCCAACGAGATAAGATAGAATGCCGCGAGGCTGGCGTCTTCGCGCAGTACCGTCGACCGGGCGACAGCGCCCGAGAACCAAGCCACCGTCAATCCGGTGATGAAGCCGCCAAGAACCATTGCGGGCAACGAGAATCCCGTCAGCAGAAAGGCGACGGCGACGCCCGGCAGCAGGGCATGAGTCATGGCATCGCCCGTCAAGGACATGCGCCGGAGAATCAGAATCACGCCGAGTGGCGCACAACCGACGGAGATGGCCAGTGACGCCGCCAACGCCCGACGCATGAAGGCAAATTCGATAAAAGGATCGATCAGGAATTCCATCGGCGTCATGCCATGTCGCCCGCGTCGCAAACCGGCGCCGCCTCGTCCCAAGCCTCGGCCATGGCACGCGCGCGGATCAGGTTGCCCTCGGTCATCACCTGGCACGTATCGCCCCAAGCCAAGGTTTCGCGAGCAAGAAGCAGGGTTTCGGGAAAGTTTTCGCGAACCTGTTCGAAATCATGCAGCACGGCGACGACGGTCCTGTTCTCGGCGTGCCAGCGCTTCACCAGCACTAACAAGTCACAGCAGGTTCGTTCGTCGATGGCCGTAAACGGCTCATCCAGCAGGATGATACTCGCATCCTGGACCAGCAGCCGCGCAAACAGCACACGTTGGAGCTGGCCGCGCGACAGCGTGCCGACGGCGCGACCCTCAAACCCGTCAAGGCCAACGACGGCCAATGCTGACCGGGCCTCCATGACTTCATCCTTGCCGATGCCGCCGAACGCGCCGACCCGGTTCCAAGAACCCAAGCACACGCAATCGAGCACCGAGATGGGGAAACTGGGATCGATCTGTATCTGCTGTGGCAGGTAGGCCATGTGGCGACGCCCGACACCGGCGACATCGATGCGGCCGCCGATTGGTTTGAGCGCGCCGACGATGCCCTTCATGAGGGTCGATTTTCCGGCGCCATTGGGGCCGACGACCGCAGTAAGACTACCGTCGGAGAACGTCCCCGTGACATGATGGACGGCGGGATGGCGATCATACCCCAGCGTCAGATCATCAAGTGTGATAGCACCGACCATGGCCGTCACCCGAGCGCCCAGGCGACGGCGGTCCATACGACAATGGAAATACCAAGCGCCACGGCCAGACGCGCGCCGGTACCGGCACGCAACAGCGACCAACCGAAAATATGAGCGTTGCCGTCATCCGGTGATGGATGATCATCCGGCGGCAACAGCTCAGCAAATGATGTCTCGTGCGGCATGGTCCCGTCGGTGCCCTGCAATGATTAATGGCAGTAATGTAATGTTATAACATATCTGTCAAGGAATGGCTTCTCACGATTCGCGGCTTTGACCGTACCCCACATCGCGGCATAGAACATCAGCCTTGACCAAATCACTGTCCCACGGCTCTCCAGATCCCATGAACGCAGCCTCCGCCTACACCTCGCTCGAAGACCGCTTCCGGCGCCTATCCACGCTCGATCAAGTAGCCGGCGTCCTGCACTGGGATCTGGCGGCCATTATGCCGTCCGGCGGCGCGGAAACGCGCGCGGCGCAATTGGCGGAACTGGAAGCCCTGCGTCACGGCATGTTGGTCGCCGACGACATGGGCGATCTGCTCGACGCCGCCGATGCCGCTGATCTGGACGGCTGGCGCCGTGCCAATCTCAAGGAGATGCGCGATCGCTGGATCAAGGCGAGCGCCCTGACGGAGGATCTCGTGGTCGCCCTGTCGCGGGCGAGTTCGACCTGCGAACAAGTGTGGCGCCAGGCCCGTCCCGATGCCGATTTCAAATCCATCGTGCCGTCACTGAGCGAGGTCCTGAAACTGGCCAGAGAGGCCGGCGGCGCCAAGGCTGAACGGCTTGGCGTTGACGCCTTCGACGCCATGATGGATGACCATGAACCGGGAGCTCGGGCCATCGACATCGATCCGGTGTTCGACGATCTCGCCGATTTTCTTCCTGGTTTCCTGGATCAAGCCCTGTCGGCACAGGCCGCCGGAACTGATCTGATCACACCGGAAGGCCCCTTCCCGACGGCGGCGCAGCGCGATCTCGCGACGACCCTGATGACGGCGCTCGGGTTCGATTTCGACCACGGGCGCCTCGACGAAAGCCTGCATCCGTTTTGTGGCGGCGTGCCCGACGACGTGCGCATCACCACGCGCTATGACGAAGACGATTTTACGTCGGCTCTGATGGGTGTGCTGCACGAAACGGGGCACGCTATGTATGAACGCGGACTACCCATGGACTGGCGTTTGCAGCCCGTCGGTGAAGCGCTCGGCATGAGTATCCACGAGAGCCAATCGCTGCTCATCGAAATGCAGGTCTGCCGTTCACCCGAATTCTTGACGTGGGCGGCGCCAATCATGCGTGCAGCCTTCGATGGCGACGGACCGGCTTGGGAGGCGACCAATCTGGGCCGCCTTTACCGTAAGGTGGAACGGGGCTTCATCCGAGTCGAGGCTGACGAGGTCACCTACCCACTGCACGTCATATTGCGTTACCGCATGGAAAAAGCGTTGATCGCTGGCGATCTCGCGGTAGCTGATATCCCGGGAGCGTGGAACGACGCCTTCGAAGCGCTGATCGGCGTGCCGGTGCCGAGCGACCGGGAAGGCTGCCTGCAAGATATTCATTGGTACGCCGGCGCCCTCGGATACTTCCCGACCTATACGCTGGGCGCCATGACGGCGGCGCAACTGTATCAGGCCGCCCGCATTCAGGATCCCGCCATTGTTCCCGGTATTGCCACCGGCGATTTCAAACCGCTCATGGCCTGGTTGCGCGCCAATGTTCACGGCAAGGGGCGGTCGGTCTCGGCAACGGAACTGGTGACGGCGGCAACGGGCAAGCCCCTCGACGCCAACGCATTCAAATCGCATTTACGAGCACGTTATCTGGACGGCGTTACCGAGGCGGCGTAGGTTGCCTGCGAAAATTTGGAGTGAACACCCGTGAACTACATCTCCACCCGGGGAACGGCGCCGACGCTGCCGTTTGATGACGTGCTGCTGGCCGGGCTGGCCACCGACGGTGGACTCTATGTGCCTCAAACCTGGCCAGAGATCTCACCGGCCGATCTGGATGCATGGGCCGATCTATCGTATCGCGAATTGGCGTTTCGCGTCCTGCACCCCTACATCGGCGGCACCATCGCCGACGCCGATCTGGAAACCATCATCGACAAGGCCTATGGCGCCTTCGCCGATCCGGACGTGGCGCCGATCAAGAACCTCGGCGGTGGGCTGCATCTGATGGAGTTGTTCCACGGACCGACGCTGGCGTTCAAGGACGTGGCCATGCAGTTCCTCGGCCACGCCTTCAACCACGTGCTGAAGGCGCGTGACAAACGGGTCGTCATCATTGGCGCAACGTCCGGCGATACCGGCTCCGCCGCCATCGAGGCATGCCGCGATCGGGATGCCATCGAGGTCTTCATGCTGCACCCGCATGGCCGGGTATCCGAGGTGCAACGCCGCCAGATGACCACGGTGCTGGCGCCCAACATCCACAACATCGCCATCGACGGCACCTTCGACGACTGCCAGGACCTAGTGAAGGCGATGTTCAACGACGCGCCCTTCCGCGCCCGCCATCCGTTGTCGGCGGTAAATTCGATCAACTGGGCGCGGGTCGTGGCGCAGATCGTCTATTACGTCTGGGCGGCGCTCAGGGTTGCCGGTCCCAACCAGCCGTGCGCGTTTGCCGTGCCGACCGGTAATTTTGGAAATATCATGGCCGCATACGCCGCCGGCCAGATGGGTCTGCCGGTGTCACAACTGGTGGTCGGGTCCAACCGCAACGACATTCTGACGCGGTTCTTCGACACCGGCTCAATGACCATGGGCGACGTGCACCCGACGCTCAGTCCGTCCATGGACATCCAGGTGTCATCAAATTTCGAACGCCTGTTATTCGACCTGCTGGATCGTGATGGCGCCGCCTGCGCCAAAACCATGACCCGGTTTCGCGAAACCGGCGCATTTTCCGTTTCCGAGGCCACATTGGCGCGGGCCCGTACGCTGTTTGACGGCGCCGCCTACGACGACGAGGCAACCAAGGCGACAATCCGTCAATTCCATGAGGCCCACGGCGAAATCCTCGATCCTCATTCCGCCGTCGGCGCCCAGGCGGCGCTCGATTGCCGGCGCGATGACACGGTGCCCATGATCATCGCCGCCACCGCCCACCCGGCCAAGTTTCCCGATGCCGTCGAGGCGGCCATCGGCCAGCGTCCCGCCCTGCCGGATCACCTCGCCGATCTGATGCTGCGCGAGGAACGCTGCACCCGGCTGCCGGCCGAGCTGGCCGCCGTCGAGACGCTGATCGACAACACCCTCGGGTAGTCCATGCCCTTGTCTTCGCCGTCCTATCCTGTCAATGAACATGGACGGGGTGGCCCGGTCCGAGCGAAAAACAATATTCGCCGAGCCCCCCGGGAGATTTGCTTGGGGAGGCACTCGCGACCATGACGGTGCGCGTCACGACACTCGACAATGGACTGCGCGTCGCGACTGACGCCATGACGACAGTGGAAACCGCCTCGGTGGGGGCCTGGATCGGCGTCGGAGCGCGGCACGAACCGCTGCGCATCAATGGACTATCGCATGTGCTGGAACACATGGTGTTCAAGGGTACGGAACGCCGCGACGCCTATGCCATCGCCGCCGAAATTGAAGATGTGGGCGGCCACATCAACGCCTACACGGCGCGCGAATTGACTGCCTATTACGCCAAAGTGTTGAAGGACGATCTGCCGCTCGCCGTCGACCTGATTGCCGATATCGTCCAGCACGCCACCATCGATCCGGAGGAGCTGCAGCGCGAGCAATCGGTCATTGTGCAGGAAATTCACCAAGCGCACGACACGCCCGACGATGTGGTGTTCGACCATTTCCAAGAGACCGCGTTCCCCAGTCAGGCCCTCGGCCGGCCGGTCCTGGGCACCGAGGAAACCGTGCGCGGCTTCACCCGCGACGATCTTATCGTCTATCGCCGTGACCACTACACCGCCGCCAACACGGTGCTGGCAGCCTCCGGACGGATCGATCATGACGATCTGGTGGCGCTCGCCACCGAGGCCTTCGACGCCATGCCGGTGCAGACCAACGGCGTCGTCGAGGGCGCACGTTACGCTGGCGGCGATTTTCGTGGCGAGAGAGACCTGGAGCAAGTGCATCTGGTGCTCGGCTATGAAGGCGTCGCCTATGACGACGAGGACTTCTATGCGGCGTCGGTGATGTCGACCCTGTTTGGTGGTGGTATGTCGTCGCGGTTGTTTCAGGAAGTACGCGAAAAGCGCGGGCTCGTTTACGCCATCTACTCGTTCGTCTCCAGCTATAAGGATGGTGGCGTTTTCGGTATCTACGCCGGCACCGGCGCCAACGAAGTGGCGGAGCTGATGCCAGTGATCTGCGATGAGATCGCCAAGCTCGCCGACGGTGTCGACGAGGCGGAAACAGCCCGCTCACGAGCGCAGCTCAAGGCGTCGATCCTGATGGGGCGGGAAAGCACATCGTCGCGGGCGGAGCAACTGGCCCGCCAGTTGATGGTTTTCGGTCGGCCGCTGCCCGTGGACGAGATCGTCGCCGGCATCGAAGCCGTCGACGTCGAGCGCGTGCGCAGGGTCGCGCGGCGGCTGTTCGGCTCGACGCCGACCCTAGCCGCACTCGGCCCCGAAGGCAGCACAGCTTGCTTTGATCTCGAACGTGCGCGCCAGGTCGCCTGAGTAGAGCAACCCCGCGCCATGTTACCTGGCAACATGTTCCTGACGCCCGGCAGCTTCGTCCGCCATCCCGGCCAACCGGATCTCGGCATGGGCCGCGTGCAAACCGTGGTCGGCGACACCATCACCGTCAATTTCGAAAACGCCGGCAAACTGGTCATCAACGGTGATCGCGTGGAATTGGTGCTGACCGATCCGGTGCATGGGGATTAGACGCCGGAATCAATCTTCCTTGGCATCCAAGTATGCCTCGACCAAGCGATAGATCTGATCGGCATCGCCGGGATCGCCCGTGAAAACCAGATTAGCGGTTTCGCCGTAGACGTTGAGGACGTAGCCGCGAGCACCGCACACATCTTCCAAGGCCGTCATGAACGGCACCAGGACACGGGCATTAAGCGCGTCAGCGTCCGGACAGGCATCCATACGTTCGATCAGCTCGCGGGTCAGATCTTTGTCGGTTCTCGCGCCGCCACGGGGTTTGCGGCTCATGCGTGGCCCGCTTCGTCGGACAGCATCAACGGATCGATGCCGATCTTGGCCATGGCGCGTCGCCATTTGTCATCGCCATCGGCGCCAAATACCAAATCCGCATCGGCGGCCACGTGCAGCCATCCATTCGACTTGATTTCCGTATCCAACTGGCCTGGTCCCCAGCCGGCGTAGCCGAGGGCGAGCAAGCTGTGGTGCGGGCCGTCGCCGTCGGCGATGGCACGGAGAATATCGACGGTGGCGGTCAGCGCGATTCCTTCGTCGACCATCAACGTGCCGTCGTTGAAGTAATCCGGCGAATGCAGCACGAAGCCGCGTCCGGTTTCCACCGGACCACCGAAGTGGACACGGATCGGATCGCCCATGCCGACGCTATCGATCTCCAACTGCTCAAGCAGGTCGGGCAGGCTGAGATCATCCAGCGGCTTATTGACGACCAGTCCCATAGCCCCATCGGAACTATGGGCGCAAAGATAAATCACCGTCTTGGCGAATCGTTCGTCCGGCATGCCCGGCATGGCGATCAACAATTGGCCGGTCAGGTAATCGTTGTCGATTTCCTCGCGTTCGTCCGCATCCTCGTCGAGATCGTCGATATCGCTGAGTTCTTCGGTCATTGATCCGCTTTGTCTGTTGTCCACCGGGGCAGCGTGTTTCGGCCCTGCTCACGTAATTCGCTGCAAGAGTCGCAACCGATTCGGGCCTTATTATGGCACACCGCGAGGCATCGTTGAAGGCACACCGATATCATCTCTTCGATAAGCTCACGCGGAGTCACTTGTCGTTGAGCAGGCAACGCGGTCGTGAATTTCCGTCAGAAAACGCTATATATGTGCCAAGTGTCGGCATCGCCGAGGGCATTGAGAATTCCAATTTCGCCCTGACCACGACCAGCG
>JAYOFM010000034.1:0-30692 GCA_038117225.1 Rhodospirillales bacterium | reverse complement strand
GTCCGTAGGTAGACCTTGTGCCCACCAACATTGGCTTTCTGCGTGTAGCCTTTACGACGATCCGGTGGGCGTTGCCGGTCGAGTTTGTCGACGACGCGTTCGACAATTTTCTCGGCAATGATCTCGGCGCGTGCTACCGCGGGCGCCTCGATGATCGCATCGGCCAGATCAGCGGCTTCGGCGATGTCCTCGTCGTCCAGCAAGGCGGAGGACAATGGCTGCGACAACTTGGAGCCGTCACGATAGAGCGCATTGGCCTTGAGCCCGAGCCGCCATGACAGCATGTAGGCATCCTTACATTCGTCGATGCTGGCGGCGTTGGGCATGTTGATGGTCTTCGAAATGGCACCGGAAATGAACGGCTGTGCCGCTGCCATCATGCGGATATGGCTTTCCGTGCCCAATGAACGCTTGCCGATGCGACCACACGGATTGGCGCAGTCAAAGACGGGTAGGTGTTCGGGACGAATGTGCGGCGCGCCTTCAAGTGTCATGGCACCGCAGACGTGGGTGTTGGCGGCCTCGATTTCGCTCTTCGTGAAACCAATTTCGGCGAGCAGATCGAAAGTCAGTTCATCCAACTTCGCCACGTCGATGCCCAGGACTTCGGTGCAGAAGGCCTCGCCCAGGTTCCATTTGTTGAAGACGAAACGAATGTCGAAGGCCTCGCCCAGCGACGACTCGACCTTCTCAAGCGTCGCCGCGTCAAAGCCCTTGGCGATGAGTAAATCATGATTAATGCCCGGCGAGTCCTTGAGACTGCCGAGACCGACCGCGTAATCCACCATTTCGGCAATTTGTGTCGGTTCGTACCCAAGCGTGGTCAATGCCTGCGGGACCATGCGGTTGATGATCTTGAAGTACCCCCCGCCGGCCAATTTCTTGAACTTGACCAGGGCGAAATCGGGTTCGATCCCCGTGGTGTCACAGTCCATGACCAACCCGATGGTTCCGGTCGGCGCGATGACCGTAACCTGAGCATTGCGATAGCCGTGTGCCTCGCCAAGGCTCAACGCCCGATCCCAGGCGTTTGCCGCCGCATCGGACAACGCGCGATCGGGACAGGCCCCGGCGTCGAACGACACCGGCAGTATCGACAAGTCCTCGTACCCGGAGTTCTGGCCATGTGCGGCCCGGCGATGGTTGCGGATGACCCGCAACATGTGGTCGCGGTTTTCATCGAAACCCGGGAACGCGCCCAGTTCCTCTGCCATGGCCGCCGAAGTGGCGTAGGATTGGCCGCACATCAACGCCGTGATCGAGGCGGCAATGGCGCGGCCGGCATCGGAATCATAACCAATACCCATCGCCATCAGCAGACCGCCGATGTTGGCAAAACCGAGGCCGAGCGTGCGGTAACGGTAGCTTAATTCGGCGATCTGGCGCGATGGGAACTGGGCCATCAGCACCGAAATTTCCAGCGTGATTGTCCATAGAGTCACCCCGTGTTCAAACGCGGCGACGTTAAATCCGTCATCCGTCTTGAACGTCATCAGGTTCAACGACGCCAGATTACAGGCGGTGTCATCCAGGAACATGTACTCGGAACATGGATTGGACGCGTTGATGCGGCCGCTTGCGGGGCAGGTGTGCCATTCGTTAATGGTGGTATCGAACTGCAATCCCGGGTCGGCACAGGCCCACGCGGAATAACCGATATCGTCCCACAGTTCGCGAGCGCGCACGGTCGCCGCGACACCGCCATCGCGGCGTTGCGTCAGCTCCCATTCACCATCCGCGAGAACGCGTTCAAGAAACTCATTGTTGACCCGGACGGTGTTGTTCGAGTTCTGCCCCGACACCGTGCCGTAGGCGTCCGAGTCCCAATCCGTGTTGAATTCAGGGAAATCGATCTCGGTGGCACCTTGGCGTGCCAGCTGGATCATCCGCTGGACGTAGTTCTCCGGGATCATGACCTGCCGGCAACCCAACAACGCCCGTTTCAGCGCCGGGTTCGCCTTGGGGTCGAAGCGGGATTCCCCTTCGACTTCGGCGTCATCGTTACATGCTTCAAGCACCGCGTTAAGGTGCTTTCGAGCTAATCTGGAGCCGGCGACCAGGGCCGCGACCTTCTGTTCTTCCTCGACCTTCCAGCGAATGAACTGGCGGACATCCGGGTGATCAATGTCGACGACGACCATCTTTGCCGCGCGCCGAGTGGTACCGCCGGACTTGATGGCGCCGGCGGCACGATCGCCGATCTTGAGAAAGCTCATCAGACCGGACGAACGACCTCCACCCGACAGGCTCTCGTCGGCGCCGCGAATGGCGGAAAAATTACTGCCGGTACCGGAGCCATATTTGAACAGCCGCGCTTCACGGGTCCACAGATCCATGATGCCGCCTTCGTTGACCAGATCATCGGCGACGCTCTGGATAAAACAGGCGTGCGGCTGCGGGTGTTCGTAGGCGGATTGCGATTGCACCAGCTTGCCGGTTTCGAAATCAACATAAGAGTGGCCCTGTGCCGGGCCGTCGATGCCATAGGCCCAATGTAGACCGGTGTTGAACCACTGTGGTGAGTTCGGCGCGCCCATTTGCGCCGCCAACATGTAACGCATTTCGTCAAAATACGCGCGGGCGTCGGCCTCGCCATCGAAGTAGCCGCCTTTCCAACCCCAATAGGTCCAGGTACCGGCCAATCGGTCGAAAACCTGCTTGGCACTGGTTTCGCCGCCAAAACGCTCCTCCGCGGGCAACGCGTTCAGCGCTTCGTCATCGGGAACTTTGCGCCACAACCACGATGGGACTGAATTTTCTTCAACGGCTTTCAGACGCGCCGGGACACCGGCCTTGCGGAAATATTTTTGCGCCAGAACGTCGCTGGCGACCTGCGACCAGGCTTTCGGCACTTCCATGTTGTCGAGATGGAAGACCACGGAACCGTCCGGATTGCGGATTTCGCTGGCGGTGGCGCGGAATTTGATCGAGTCGTAGGCGGAAGCGCCTTCGGTGGTAAAAAATCGGCTGATACGCATTATGTCCCCATCGTATGCCCGGTCGTTCGAGTGTCCGGTTGGTTTACGGTTTCTTATGGACCCCGTGAGGCCCCCCAGTTGCGAACCCTGGCAACGGTTCCCGAACGCCCAATGAACACTTCAGAATCAGAAGGCCTGCGTATCGAGACTCAAGATGTCGTGCCTGCCCAGGTGCAACACGCTAAATCTAGCCGTAGATCGATTCAGGCCGCAACAATATTTTGGGGTCGAAGTGAAAATATAGCACCACATATCGTCACTTTTAGGATTGACTCGTGTGATTTCCGCCGATTCCCGAGAACTTGCCCTAGCGCCGGATCATATGGACCGGCGATCATGCATCGGCGCTCGCCGAAGCAAGGAAAGCGCGATCGTTGGCTGCGATGTTTGGCCCGTCTTGTTCCGGCCGGGATGAGGTGCCATAGTTTGCCGTCGTTGGACACTCGTCCACGGCATGTCCATTCAACGGTTCGGCGACTCACGTCATGATGTCCATCGGTACACTGCTTTACACCTTGATCAACGGCGAACAGGTAGGGGCCGACGAATTCGGCAACCGCTACTACCACGCCACGAGCGATCGCCTGCACGGTCGGCAACGCCGTTGGGTTCTCTATAAGGGCGATGTCGAGGCATCGCGCGTTCCGCCCGAATGGCATGCCTGGCTGCACCATTGCACCGAGGAGCCGCTGACCGAGGCGGCGGCCAAGGCTCCCAACTGGCAAAAAAGGCATCAGCCCAATATGACCGGGACGGCGGGCGCTTATCGTCCGCCGGGGCACGATTTTCGCGGTGGTCGGCGATCCGCGGCGACCGGGGATTACGAGCCCTGGGTGCCGGAATAGGCCGGCCCTGAGATCGCCCAAAAGGCTGCATCGCCATGGCTCGGGAAACACGAGAAATCATTATCGGCGCGTCGACATTGGTGGTCCTCGCCCTCGTTTTGGGGTTTGTGTTCGGTGGCCGGGAGGTGGCCGCGACGGATGCGCGGATCCACGCCGTCTTCAACCGTGTCGATGGCCTGGCCGAACGAGACGACGTTTATCTCGCCGGAATACGTATCGGTCATGTTGGCGCCATGCGCCTGGACGACAATTACCGCGCGGTGGTTACGCTCGCCATTGACCCGACGGTCAAGTTGCCGGTCGATTCGACTGCGTCGATCCAGACTGATGGTCTGTTCGGCTCCAAGTTCGTCGTGCTCACGCCGGGTAGTGACGAGAAATCTATGAAGTCCGGTCATCGGATCATTTTCACCGAGGATGCTGTCGTTGTCGGCGATTTGTTGGAATTGATCATTTCCGAGGGCCGCGCGAACGAGGCGCGATCCAAAGAGAAAGCCGGCGGATGATGGGCCGTACGATGAGTGACAGGGAGGATTAAGGCATGCGACGGAACGCCATTGAAACGGTGTTGGGGGCGGTGGTCCTGTGTGTCGCGGGCATGTTCCTGTTCTTTGCCTATACCTCGGCCGAGGTGCGCGCGGTCACCGGCTACGACATAACCGCCAGTTTCTATAAGGTTGGTGGACTGTCAAAGGGCAGTGATGCGCGTATCAATGGCATCAAGGTCGGTACGGTCAGTGGCCTAACTCTTGACCATGAGACATTCGAGGCCGTGGTGACCATTTCCCTGGAATCTAGCGTTGCGCTGCCCACCGACTCTGTCGCCGCGATTGGCAGTCAGGGTATCGTCGGCGGCAAATACCTGCGCATCGAACCAGGTCAGGCCAAGGATACGATCAAGGCTGGTGGACGAATCAAGAAGACGCGTGATTTCAGGTCCCTTGAGGATCAGGTTGGTGAGATCATTTTCCTCGCCACCGGCGGCAAATAGCAGCCGTGGAGATCGCGTGATCAACAGAATTCGGCCCGCCGTCGCCGCGACGTTCATGGTGGCGCTGTCACTCTCGCCGGCTGGTGCGACGCCTCACGATACCGTCATGCTACAGACACTCGATAAGGTGACGGCGCGGGTGTCCACGGTCGAGGTGAAGGTCGGCCGCATGCTGAAGTTCGGGACCCTGGAAATCATTCCCCGCCACTGTGACAAGCGGCCGCCCGAGGAGACGCCGGAAAGCGCCGCGTTTCTCGACATCTGGGAGCGGCGCCCCGGAGAAGCCGTGAAAAGCCTGTTCAGCGGCTGGATGTTCGCATCCTCGCCGGCGTTGAGTGCTCTGGAGCACCCGGTCTACGACGTTTGGGTCCTCGACTGCCGTAATCAGGTCAAGCCCTAGCCACCCTTGAAAAATCGCAACCTGTCCCCATCTATTTCGGATATTTGCATGATATCCGACGGAGGGGGCATGGACTCCACGGCATCTACGACTTGGGTCCGGCTCGCGTCGCGGGCGCAATTGAACCAGAAACACCGCCTCGTCGCGCGCCATGAGGCCAAACGTATCGTGCTCTTCGTTGTTGGTGATGCGGTTGTCGCCTGCAACAACCGCTGCCCGCATGAGGGCTACCCCCTGGTCGAAGGGGAAATGTCTGCCGACTGTGTGCTGACCTGCAACTGGCACAACTGGAAATTCGATCTGCGCTCCGGTGATACACTGGTCGGGGGCGATGCCCTGCGGACCTATCCTGTCCGTATCGACGGCGACGACATTTTCATCGATGTCACCGATCCGCCACCGGAAACCCTGGTGCGGTCGGCGCTTGCCGGTTTGCTCGATAGTTTCGAGCGGCACGAATACGAACGCATGGGACGTGAAATAGCACGATTGGAGAAAGCGGGCGGCGACCCGTTGGACGCGCTGCGTGAAACCATCCGCCATACCTATAACCGCTTCGAATATGGTACGACGCATGCGGTACCCGCTGCCGCCGATTGGTTGGCGTTACGCGATTATCACGATAGCGATGATGCCCCGCGGCTAGCGGCGTTGACCGAGGCCGTTGCCCAATTTGCCTGGGATTCGCAGCGTCAACCCACCTTTGATTTTGCGGAAGGACAGTCGAGACTACGATCCGGATGGCTTGGTCCAGGCGCTGGAGGAAGAAGACGAAGCGCTGGCCGTTTCCATGATCCGTGGCGCGTATGCCGCCGGCGCTGGATATGGCGATCTTCGGCCTGCATTGGCGCGCGCGGCATTGGCGCATTATCAAGACCTGGGCCACGCGCTGATTTACGTCGAGAAAACCGGCGAGTTGATTGAGCGGTTGGGTAGCGATGATACTGCCCTTCCGTTGAGCCTGATGCTTGCGCGATCCCTAGTTTATGCGAGCCGCGAGGACTTGATTCCCGAATTCAAGTCTTACGCGCCGGCATTGAAGGCATGGACCGGCGGTGGAGACCTAGCGCCGACGCCAGACGAACTCTACTTCGGCCGCTTGGCGACGATTCTTGAGCGCCTTTCCGCCGGATCATCGAAACCGCTCGCCACCTATGACGCCGCCATGGAGGCTGCCGCATGGCAGATGTTGCATTACGACACCAGCTACCAGGCCCACGTTGATAAACCGGTGTCGCAGAACGTCGGGTGGTTGTCATTCACCCATGCGTTGACCTTCGGAAACGCGGTGCGGCGGACCTGCCAACGTCAGCCAGAATTATGGCCAGCCGGTCTGCTGCAATTAGGCTGTTTCTTAAGCCGCAATGCCGGATTCGTCGACGCGGACCAAGACGCGACGCCCTGGCATGTTGAAGACCCAAAAGCATTCGTCTCCACCAAGAAAGCGGCATTGATTGATCACGGCGAGTTCGAATACATCGTCGCCTGCCATCATCTGAAACTGACAACCGCGATGGCGGAAGAGTTCAGCGCTCGCGCCGACGTCCCTTGGGCAGCAACGGCCGCGGCGGCGCTCCATCGCTTCCTGAACTCGCCGCTGAAGCGGAAGCACGCGCTGCGGACTGCCAATCAATCGTTGGACTTCGTCCGCGTCGACGGCTAACCGAGGAAATCGTTCAAGGCGTCGGTACGCTCCGTGTCCGTCATTTCGAGTGGAAATAGACACTGGTGGTTTAGCGCTTCTTCCAGCCGTTCCAAATAGTGCCGCGCTGGGATCTCGATGGCGCCGAAGCGTTTCAGGTGTTCGGTGACGAATTGCGTATCGAGCAATCGAAAACGCGCCCAGCGGAGCCGCGATACCAGATGAACCAGCGCCACCTTGCTGGCATCCGTTTCAGTGGAAAACATGCTTTCGCCGAAGAAGGCGCCTCGAAGCGCCACGCCATACAGCCCACCGACCAGTCGACCGTCGCGCCAGCTTTCCACGCTGTGCGCGAATCCCATGTCGTGTAACGCGATGACCGCGCGCTCAATCGGGGCGTTGATCCAGGTGTCATGGCGATCACGCGCCCGCGTCGCGCAGCCGGCGATCACGTCGGCGAAGGCGCTGTCGATGCGCACTTCGAAACGCCCTTGGCGTACGACCTTTCTTAGACTGCGCGGGATGTGCACGGCGTCGAGAGGAAGGATTCCGCGCATCTGCGGATCGACCCAGAAGACATGATCGTCGTCGCGGGATTCGGCCATGGGAAATATCCCGGCGGCATAAGCACGCAACAGCAGGTCCGGCGTCAGGCCGGGCTCGCCGTCGCGCCGATTCACGGATCGTCGCTCCCATCGTCAGCCTGGTCGCGTAACAGGCTCTCGAGCCAGTTCACGTCGTAGTCGCCATTCACGAAATCGGCGTTGCCGATCAGCATCTGGTGCAGGGGGATGGTCGTCACCATGCCGTCGATGACGTATTCCGACAGCGCGCGGCGCATTCGCATCAGGCATTCGTTGCGACTGGTACCATGAACGATCAGCTTGGCGATCATGCTGTCGTAATATGGCGGTACGGTGTAGCCACCATACAAGCTGGAATCGACCCGCACGCCCAATCCGCCTGGCGCATGGTAATCACCGACCCGGCCCGGGCGCGGCATGAAGGTTTCCGGGTCCTCGGCGTTGATCCGGCATTCGATGGCATGGCCGTGAAATCGCACGTCGTCCTGCGTGAAGCCAAGCGGTGATCCCGCCGCGACCCGTATCATTTCACGTACCAGATCAATGCCCGTGATCATCTCGGTTACTGGGTGTTCGACCTGCAGGCGGGTATTCATCTCAATGAAATAAAAGGCACCGTTGTCGTAGAGAAATTCGACCGTGCCGACGCTTCGGTAGTTGAGCGCCTTCATGGCCTTGACCACGGTGTCGCCGATGGCGAGCCGCTGGTCCCCATTCAGTGCCGGGGAGGGGGCCTCCTCGAGAACCTTCTGGTGGCGGCGCTGCAACGAACAGTCGCGTTCGCCCAGATGGACGACACCGCCTTGACCGTCGGCCAGTACCTGAACTTCGATATGACGGGGGCGCGCGAGAAACTTTTCCACGTAAACGCTGCCGTCGCCAAACGCGGCTTCCGCTTCGGTGCGGGCAATATTGAAGGATTCGACGAGAGAAGCGGCATCCGGCGCCACTTTCATGCCGCGTCCGCCACCACCTGCGGCGGCCTTGATCAATACCGGATACCCGATGGCCTCCGCGGCCTCCCGGGCCGCGTCGAGGTTGTCGACGGCGCCGGCGGAGCCGGGCACAACGGGAAGGCCAGCGTCGGTCGCCGCCTGCTTGGCCGCGATCTTATCGCCCATCAGGCGAATGTGGGCCGGCTTGGGGCCGATGAAGGTCAATCCGTGTTCTTCCACCATCTCGGCGAAGTCGGCGTTTTCGGAAAGAAATCCGTAACCCGGGTGGATGGCATCGGCGCCGGTGATTTCGGCAGCCGATAACACGGCCGCGGCGTTCAGATAGCTGTCGCGGGCAGACGGCGGGCCGATACATACCCGTTCGTTGGCGAGGCGAACGTGCATGGCGTCTTGATCGGCCGTGGAATGCACGGCGACGGTACGGATGCCCATCTCGCTGCACCCGCGCAGGATGCGTAACGCGATCTCTCCGCGGTTGGCGATCAGGACTTTTTCGATCATCGGCCTATTCGAGGATCACGATGACCTCGCCGTATTCGACCGGGTCGCCGTTGGAAACGAGAATCTGGGCGACCTTGCCGGCTTTCGGCGCGGGTATCGGGTTGAACACCTTCATGGCTTCGATCATGACCAGGGTCTGTCCCTCGGTCACTTGGTCACCGACGCGGACGAATGGTTCGCTTTCCGGGTCGGGGGCAACATAGACGGTGCCGACCACGGGCGCGATGATGGCGCCGGGGTGATCGGTCAGAGAGGCCGCGCTCGTTGGTGCGGGTGACGGCGCCGCGGGGCTGGCATTTGCGATCGCTGGCGCCGCCGCGATCATCGATGCACCGCGGTCCTTGGCGACGCGGACTTTCCAATCACCTTGCCCGACCTCGATTTCGGCCAGACCGGTTTCGTCAAGCAACGCCGCCAATTCGCGGATAACGTCGGCGTCGACGGGGCTCCCGGATGATTTGTTTGCCGGTGATTTGGCCATCGATTTAGCTCCCGACCCCATCGAGGCGCCGCGCCAAGGCGTCGATCGCCAATTCATAACCGACGCCGCCGAGTCCGCAGATCACGCCCGTCGCGATCTTGGCGATGTACGAATGGTGGCGAAAGTCGTCACGGCTAAGGATGTTTGAAAGATGCACCTCGATAACCGGCTTGCCGAAAACGGTCAGAGCGTCGAGCAATGCCACCGAGGTATGCGTATAGGCACCAGCGTTAATGATGATGCCGTCCGCCGTCTCGCGCGCTTCGTGAATCCAATCGACCAGTTCGCCCTCGCCGTTGGATTGGCGAAAATCCACGGCGACGCCACATGCATCGGCCCGGGCGGCACAGGCGGCCTCAATGTCGGCCAGCGTCTGCGAGCCATAGATATCCGGCTCCCGCTGTCCCAGCAGATTGAGGTTGGGGCCGTTGAGAATCATAATCGTCGGCACCGGAGCGACCTTTCATGTCGGCATGCGAATCAACGATGTATAACACGCCGTCGGGACCCGCAAACAGCAGGATTTGTTGTGCGCGCGCCGTTGAAATACCGGGGCGCGGGCGTCATACTTGCTCAACTCTCCGTGGCAATTGCCGGCTGCGGGGCTCGTGAATACAGAGGCCCCATGAACGTTACCATTAATGGTGAACAACGCCAGTTCGATGCGCCGCTGAGCGTGGCCGAGTTGCTGGGTGAAATCGGCATCGATTCCCGCAAGGTCGCGGTCGAGCGCAATCTCGAAATCGTACCGAAGTCCCAATACGCTGAAATTTCCGTGATCGACGGCGATAAGTTGGAGGTCGTCCACTTCATTGGCGGCGGCGCGCCGGATGGTCCCAATGCAGGTGTTGTGCTCACGGATGATCCACTGGTCGTCGCCGGCCGTTCGTTTATGTCACGGCTGATCGTTGGCACTGGAAAATATAAGACCTACCAACAGAATCTGGACGCCCTGGAGGCATCGGGCGCTGAAATCATCACGGTCGCCATGCGGCGGATCAATTTGAGCGATCCCGACCAACCGATGCTGAGCGACTTCGTTGATCCCAAACGCTTTACCTATTTGCCCAACACGGCCGGCTGTTTCACCACCGATGACGCGCTGCGCACGTTGCGTTTGGCGCGCGAAATGGGCGGGTGGGACCTGGTGAAGCTGGAAATTCTCGGTGAACAGAAGACGCTTTATCCAATGATGATTGAAACCATCGAAGCCACCGAAAAACTGACGAACGAAGGCTTCAAGGTGATGGTTTATTGTTCCGACGACCCGCTGCTGTGCAAGCGGGTGGAAGAGGCGGGTGCCGTGGCGGTGATGCCGCTAGGGGCGCCGATCGGTTCCGGCCTCGGCATTCAAAATCCGGTCAACATCCGCCTAATCATCGAACAGACCGAAGTGCCGGTGATCGTCGATGCCGGGGTCGGGACCGCGTCCGACGCCACCATCGCCATGGAACTAGGCGCCGACGGAGTGCTGATGAATACCGCCATCGCCGAGGCCTCGGACCCGGTACGCATGGCGCGCGCCATGAAAGCGGCCGTCGAGGCCGGGCGGGACGCTTATCTCGCCGGCCGCATGTCAAAGAAGCTGTACGCCGACCCCTCATCGCCGCTCGCCGGCCTTATCTAGCACGTGATCATTGCCGTTACGGCCGCATGCAAATAGGCGTTCATTTTTATAATGGACCGTGCGGTCCGTTACATGGTAAAAATGGCGCCTTCCGATAATTAGGAAGCTAAACACATGGCTCGGCCACGTGAATTCGATACGACGGTTGCCCTCGACCAGGCCATGCAAGTGTTCTGGTCGAAAGGCTATGAGGCGACGTCATTGAGCGATCTGACGGCGGCCATGGGACTGTCCAAGTCCAGCCTTTATGAGACTTTCGGCTGCAAGCACGACCTGTTTATGTCGAGCATTGAGCACTACAAACGCACGGTTTCCGATCAGGTCGTTGCCGCCGCCGAAATAGATGCACCGGCGCGCCGGGTCATTGCATCGCTGTTCGACCGCGCCATTGAGCGTATTCTCAGCGACGAGGGTCGGCGTGGCTGTTTTCTCAACAATTGTGCCTCGGAAGTGGCCATTCATGATGATGTGGCCGGCAGGGCGGTGCGCGACGGGCTTGGGTTGATCGAGGCGGCATTCTTCAAGCTTGTTAAGCGGGGTCAGGTTGAAGGTCACATTAACGAGGAACGCGATGCCCGGGCCACGGCGCGGTTCCTGACCGCCGCGATCAACGGCATGCTATTGATCGGCAAGGCCAATCCGGAACGCGAAACCCTGCGTGATATCGCTGATACGGCGCTTCTGCCATTGAACTGAGAAACGATCATCTCGCTATATTATTTCTTAATTATGGACCAAGTGGTTCAAAATTTATGACGCATAAAAATCAAACCGCGAAGAAAGGAATGCCCACGAGGATCATGTACCGTTCGGCTCACGCCGCCCTGTTCTCGAATGGACCGAACATCGAAGGAGTCGATGACTGACGTCAGGTTCAGATGGCGACGAACTGAATCCGAGCGTTGTTAGGAGACCGCGTCCGCGACGGCGGCGATGGCGTCGTCGATACCGGCGCGGTCGACATCCAGGTGGGTGACTGCGCGCATCATGGTCGCCGACATGGCGCCGATACGCACGCCCTTCGCAGCGGTACGCTGGCCGATTTCCGCGCCCGAAAGCCCGGTGCCGGAAACATCGAAGAATACCAAGTTGGTGTCGATCGTGTCGTTTTGCAGCCTTATACCCTTGATGCCTTTGATGCCGTCAGCGAACGCCTGGGCGTTGGCGTGGTCGTCGGCCAGCCGGCCGACATTGTGGTTGAGGGCGTAGACACCGGCGGCCGCGATGATGCCGGATTGACGCATGGCGCCGCCGAACTGATGCTTGCAGCGGAACGCTTCCTCGATGAAGTCGGCGTCGCCGGCCAGCACGCCGCCGATGGGGCAACCAAGGCCCTTGGACAAATCGATCCACACGGAATCGAACGGCGCCGCGAAATCCTTCGCCGCGACGCCCGACGCAACCACGGCATTCATCAGCCGCGCACCATCCATGTGGCACGCGAGACCGTGCTCCTTGGCAACCGCCGTGACCTCGGCGATACGTTCAAGCGGCCAAATGCGGCCGCCGCCGAGATTCGCGGTATTTTCCACGTTAAGTACCCGCGAACGCGGTTGATGACGGCTGGCGCCGCGAATGGCGTCGCGCACTTGATCGGCGGTGAAGATGCCGAGATCGCCGTCAAGCGGATAACACATGGCGCCGGATAGGGCCGCCGGACCGCCAGTTTCGAAATTGAAGCCGTGGCCGGTCTTGTCCATGATGATTTCATCGCCCGGCCGGCACCAGACGCGATAGGAGATTTCGTTGCACATGGTGCCGGACGGCAGGTAGACGGCGGCCTGCTTCCCCAGCAGCTCGGCAACCATGTCCTGCAACAGATTGGTGGTCGGATCCTCGCCCGCCTGTTCGTCGCCGCATTCAGCTTCGGCCATGGCCTTGCGCATGGCCTGGGACGGGCGTGAATGGGTATCACTATAAAGATCGACGTGGATGCCGGCGTCGGCCGGTGCCTTCGGTGCGGCCATCGTTCAGTTCCTCGCCTGGTCTCTAGTCTTCTTCGCTGGCGTCCTTGTCGGCCGCGCTTCGAGCCGCGACCTTGGGCACCGCCTGGGTGAGGAAGAACGGCATATGTTCGCCGAGGCCCTTCACCGGGCCACCGTTGTCTGTATCCGCCCCGGAATCGCGGCCTCCTCGGCCACCACGTTTTCCCGGCGCACGTTCGCGCGCCGGCTTGGCTTTCGCATCCCGTTGCCATTCACGCGGTGCCGGTGCCGGCGTTTCGACAGGCGCTTCCACCGATGCCTCTTTCGCCGTATCGGCGACGCTTTCGATGGGGATCGTCGTGTCGGTCTGCGGTTCGGCAATTTCCTCAACTGCCGGCGCCGTTACGGGGGGGGCCTCAGCCACCGTCTTTTCCGGTTCTGGCACGTTCGTCGCGGACGCGGATCGCTCGCGGCCTCGTCCTCGGTCGCGACCACGTCCGCCGCCGCCGCGACGCGGCGCCGCATCATCGAGGGCCACGTTGGCGTCCTCGCCGGCGAGCGACATGCGCGGAATCGGCTTGCCGATCACACCTTGAATTGCGTCGACGTATTTGCCGTCTTCCGGCAATGCCAACATGAAGGCACGGCCTTCGCGGCCAGCGCGGCCGGTGCGGCCGATGCGGTGCACATAATCTTCAGGGTGGGTCGGCACGTCGAAATTGAAGACGTGGCTCATACCTTGAATATCGAGACCACGTGCCGCCACGTCGGAACAGACCAGAAGCTTGAATTCGTCCTTCTTGAAGCGTTCCAGCGTCGCCATGCGTTCCGATTGCGCCATATCACCGTGCAATCGCGCCGCCGCGTAACCATGGCGTTGCAGCGAGCGGCAGACGACATCGACGTCCCGCTTGCGATTACAGAAAATCAGCGCGTTCTTGATCTCTTCGGACTCGAGAAGGCGTCGTAACAGCGCCCGCTTGGTCTTCTGCGGACCGCCCGGGCTGCGGTCGCTTCCGCCGTGCACAACCACCAGGTGCTGGGTGATGGTGTCAGACGTGGATGCTGGTGGCGCGACCGAGATCTCGCGCGGATTCATCAGGAACTTGTCGGCCAGCCGCTTGATTTCGCGCGGCATGGTGGCCGAAAACAGAAGCGTCGTGCGGATCGGCGGGATCAGGCTGACGATACGTTCGACATCGGGAATGAAGCCCATGTCGAGCATGCGGTCGGACTCGTCTATGACCAGGATACGGACATCATTCATCAAGAGATGCCCGCGCTCGAACACGTCCAGCAGTCGGCCCGGCGTTGCGATCAGCACATCTACGCCGCGGCTCAGCACCTTCAGCTGCTCATCCATGGAGGTGCCGCCGATCAGCAACGCCTTGTTGAGCTTGTGGTATTTGCCATAGATGTCGAAGTTCTCCGCCACCTGGGCGGCAAGCTCGCGGGTCGGCTCAAGGATCAACGATCGGGGCATGCGCGCCTTGGCGCGGCCGGAGGCGAGAATATCGATCATCGGTAGCGTGAACGATGCCGTCTTGCCGGTGCCCGTCTGCGCACAGCCCAGCACGTCGCGCCCCATAAGGACTTGCGGGATGGCTTTTGCCTGGATCGGGGTCGGCTTCGTGTACCCGGCGTCGGTGACGGCTCTGACTAGCTCGTCGCTCAGGCCCAGGTCGGCAAAGCTTTGTACGATTGACTCGTCTACGCCGTTTTCGGCCATGCATTCTCGCGGAAGGTTGGTGGAAATGAATTGCGCGGGGATATTATGGTTAAGCACGGGGAAGTCAATGTATTGCTTGGTTTTTCGGCCTTGGACCGCTGTCGGCCTTGGGCTACCGTCGGTGATTCGCTCCTCGATTGCTTAAGGTGCCGGGTTAAATGCCGGAAAAGACTCCTCTCGTTTTGTTGCCGGGTCTGTTGTGCGATGCCGCCCTGTGGGCGCACCAGACAGGCACCCTGGCAGACATCGCGGAGGTTCAAGTCGCTGATATGACCCGCGGCGACAGCATGGCCGATATGGCGCGACGAATTTTGGATACCGCACCGGATCAATTCGCGCTGGCCGGGTTGTCCATGGGCGGTTACGTCGCTTTCGAGATTATGCGCCAGGCGCCGGAAAGGGTGACGCGACTGGCGCTGCTCGATACCGCGCCGGGCGAGGACCCGCCGGAACGCCGTCAGCAGCGCGAAGCCTTTATCCGTCAGGTCGAGGACGGCGATTTTCAAGGCGTAACCCGGAGACTGCTACCAATGTTCATTCATCCGAACCGCCTTGCGGATGAGGCACTCTTCGCGACCATCAACGGGTCGGCGCGCGCCATCGGAAAGGACGCCTTCCTGCGCCAGCAGCGGGCGATCCTGGCACGACCCGATAGCCGTCCCGGGCTCCCCGATATTTCCCAGCCGACATTGGTTGTGTGCGGCAGGCAAGACGCGCTGACGCCGCTCGAGCGGCATGAGGAAATGGTGGCCGCCATTCCGAACGCTCGCCTCGTGGTGATAGAGGATTGTGGCCATCTGGCGCCCTTGGAGCAGCCCCACGCGGTCAGCGCGGTGATGCGCTATTGGCTGTCGTGACAATGTCCCGAAATATCGTCAGCCTCGGCGGCAAGACGCCGCGTATTCACGACAGCGCCTTCATCGCCCACAATGCAGTGATTATCGGAGATGTGGAAATCGGCCCGGACTGCGGCATCTGGTACAACGTGGTACTGCGCGGCGATTTGGCGCCCCTACGCGTCGGCGCAAATACCAATATCCAGGACGGCACCGTGGTGCACGTCGACAGCCGGACCCAGCCTTCGGTGATCGGCGACAACGTCACCGTCGGCCATATGGCGTTGATTCACGCGGCAACGCTGCATGACGGCTGCATGGTCGGCATGAAGGCGACGGTGATGGATGAAGCGGTCGTGGAGAGTGGCGCCCTGGTCGCCGCCGGCGCGGTGGTGACGCCCGGTAAGCGTGTCGGCACCAACGAGCTGTGGGCTGGCACGCCAGCGCGCTTCCTACGCGAGGTCGGTGACAGCGACCGTGCCCTGATGGACTACATTCTGCCGGTTTATCGCGATCTCGCCGACCAATATATTGCCGCCGGGCTTGACCTCCGCGCGATGACGGGCGACGACGAGCCATGAACGACATGGCTGACGATACCGAGGCATTGGTCGCCGGTGTACTGGCACGCGATATCCGTGCCGTCGCCCGCATGATGTCGCGCGCCGAGGCCGCCAGTGGGCGCGGCCGCGAGGTCGGCGCGGATGGCATGGCCGCACTTTACGCGCATACCGGGCGAGCCCACATTATTGGCCTGACGGGTGTTCCCGGCAGCGGCAAATCGACCCTGGTTCATGCGTTGGCCCGGCGCTACCGCGAGCAAGGACGCAGCGTCGGCATCGTCGCGGTCGATCCAACCAGCCCCTATTCCGGCGGCGCCATCCTTGGTGATCGCATCCGCATGGCCGATCTCGCGGGTGACGACGGCGTGTTCATCCGCTCATTGGCGACGCGAGGCGCGCTTGGCGGTTTGGCGCCGGCGGCGTTGGATACGGTCGACGTTCTGGACGCAGCGGGTTTCGATGTGGTGATGGTGGAAACCGTCGGTGTCGGCCAGGACGAGGTCGATATCGCCCGCGCCGCGCATAGCGTTGTCGTCGTCTCGGCGCCCGGCCTCGGCGACGGCATCCAGGCGATCAAGGCGGGGGTGTTGGAAATTGCTGACATTCACGCCGTGTCCAAATGTGATCGCGAAGATTCGAGCCGCACCTATGCCGACCTCAAGGGCATGCTGCAACTGGCCGGGCGGGTGCGTGATCGCCATGGCTGGGAGGTGCCGGTATTACGCACCAGCGCGGAAAACGGTGAGGGTATCGATGCGCTCGTGGACCAGCTTGATCGGCATCGCCAACACCTGACCGACAGCGGCGAAATCGCCGAGCGGCGTCGCCAAATCCTGGAGACCCGCATCGTCACCACGGCCGAGGATCTGCTGCGTCGGCGCATTATGGGTGGTGATGGATTGCGCGCCGCCGTCGATGCCGTCATCGCGGGGGACATCGACCCCCGCACCGCCGCCGCGCGTCTACTCGAACATAAGTACTAACCGCGGATATCCATTCGTCGCGCGAGGCTTAACTCAGCTGAATTGAGTTCAGATAATCGGGCGGCACGATGCCGTCGCGTAGCCGATTATCGGACTCGGGCGTGCCGAGGACCGTGCGCACGGGTACGACGCCGGCCCAGCAATCGAGCGCGTAGTCTTCCTCGTCGTCCACGGGACCACCCGTACGGACCTTGACCGAGGCTTCCTCGATGGTCATGGCGAGTACCGTGGTCGCCTTGAATTCCTGCGGGTTGGGCGGGCGCACATCGTCCCAGCGGCCGGCGGCCATGCGATCGACGAAGGCCTTCAACGCTGCCATTTTGTATTCAGGGTCGGTGACGGCGTGCGCGGTCCCGAACAGCATCGCCGCGCGGTAGTTGGCCGAGTGGTGCATGCCGGAACGGGCCATGACGAGGCCGTCCAGATGCGTCACCGTCAGGCACACAGGTATGCCTTCCTTGGTCACCCGCACCATGCGGCTCGCCGATGATCCATGCCAGTAAACTTTGTCGCCTTCGCGCCAATGGAAGGTCGGCGTGACGTAGGGTTGGCCGTCTATCACATAGCCAACGTGGCACAGCAGGCCGGCATCGACGACGGCATGTACCGACTTCTGGTCGTAGGCGGCGCGCTCGTGCATCCGCTTGACGCGGGAGCGGTCGGACGGGGTAAAGGAATCTGGCATGACGAGACCTCGCTGGCTGATTGTGTTGGCGCAAACCTAGGCATAGAATGGCCTTGTAAAAAGTGCCGGTTCGATATTTTTAATAGGGCCATTAGAATCATGCCAAAACGCGCCGCGGCGACACCGCTGATCGCCCTGGATATAGATCGTGAGGCAGAGCAGCCGCTCTATACTCAGCTCTATGCGCAATTGCGTGATGCCATTCTTGCCGGCCGCCTTGGGCCGGGAACACGGTTGCCGTCGACGCGTTTGCTGGCGGCGGAACACGGCATGTCGCGCAACACAGTTCTGACCGCCTACGAACAGCTGCTTTACGAGGGTTATGTCGAGGGGCAGGTCGGTTCGGGTACTCGTGTATCGTCGGTGTTACCGGAAGATCTTCTGGCGGCGCGCAATGATTCTCCGGCCCCGGGGCCGGTGGCGGATCGCCCGCCGCGCCTGTCCGCGCTGGCCGAACGCATGACGCGCATGACGCCGCGGCCGACCCGTCGCTTCGCACCCTTTCAACCCGGCGTACCCGAAGTCGACGAGTTCCCGTTTGATGTCTGGGGTCGGTTGCTAGCCCGCACGTGGCGGCCGGCGGCGCGAGACTTGGCGTTCTTCGGCGATCTCGCCGGGCATCCGCCGCTGCGGCGCGCCATTGCCGCTTATCTGGGCGCCGTACGGGGTATCGCGTGCAGTGCCGATAACATCATCATTACCGCCGGTGCCCAACAGGCGATCGATCTCTTGGTTAGGGCCTTGCTCGATGCCGGTGATGCGGTTTGGATGGAGGAGCCTGGTTACGCCGGCTTACGGGGCGCCTTTACCGCCGCCGGCGCCGACGTCGTGGCGGTGCCATTGGACGGCGAAGGCCTATCGGTCACCGCCGGCCGGCTCCGCGCACCACACGCCCGCATGGCGGCGGTGACACCGTCGCATCAGTATCCGCTCGGCGTGACAATGAGCCTGGCGCGGCGCTTGGAGTTGTTGGACTGGGCACGCGAGGGCGAGGCCTGGATCCTAGAGGACGATTACGACAGCGAATATCGCTACACCGGCCGACCGGTCCCCGCGTTACAGGGACTCGATGATGCCGGCCGGGTGCTCTACGTGGGCACGTTTTCAAAGGTCATGTTTCCGGCGCTCAGGCTCGGTTACCTGGTGGTGCCGGACAGTCTGGTCGATCCGTTGTTGGCGATGCGTGGATTGCTTGATGATCAGACGTCGATAGTTGCTCAGCCGGCGCTGGCTGAATTCATCGACCAAGGCCATTTCGCTGCCCACGTGCGGCGCATGCGCCGTCTCTATGCGGAACGTCAGCATGCGCTGGTCGACAAGCTGCGAAGTCGCCTCGGCGGAATATTCGATGCGACACTGGGGGAGGCGGGTCTGCACATGGTCGCAATGCTCGACAGCGGGGCTACATTGGACGAAACGGAAATCGAGCGGCGCGCGGCCAGCGCCGGCCTCGTCGTCACGGCGCTCGGCCGCTACTACGCGGAGGCGCCTGATGAGACCGGGGTCATGTTCGGATTCGCGGGGTTCCCGGTTGAGACACTGACCGACGCGGTCGACCGGCTCGCGATTGTCCTTGACGTCTAATCGTCCGCGCGCATCCGAACATAGTCGCCGGGCGCATCGGCGAGCGGCTTGAATATAGCGCTGCCGGGCTTGCGGGCCTTCACCGTCGGTTTGCCGGCGTGCTTCTTCGCCCATTTGTCCCAGTCCGGCCACCACGACCCGTCCGCCTGCTTGGCGCCGTCGAGCCATTCGTCGGCGGTGTCGGCTTTCGTCATGCTGGTCCAATAGCAGTACTTTTCCGCCGCTGGCGGGTTGACGATACCGGCGATATGGCCGGACGCGGATAACACGAAGCGCACGGGACCGGTGAACAGGTGATTTATGGCGTACGACGATTTCCACGGCGCGATGTGATCTTCCCGTGTGGCGATCGCATAGGTCGGCACCTTTACCGCGCTCAGGTCTATCGGTACCCCGGCGAGGCTGATGCCGTTCTTATCCTTCAGTTTATTTTCAAGGTACATATTGCGCAGATAGAAGCTGTGCATGGCCGCCGGCATGCGCGTCGAATCCGAATTCCAGTACAGCAGATCGAACGGGAACGGCTCCTTGCCGAGCAGGTAGTTGTTGACCACGAACGACCAGATCAAATCGTTGCCGCGCATCATGTTGAAGGTCGTTGCCATTTCGCGGCCTTCCAGAAAGCCACGCTCGTTCATCTTGGATTCCAGGTTCGACAAGGACTCTTCGTCGATGAAGACGCCCAACTCGCCACCATCCTCGAAGTCGAGCATGGTGGTGAAGAACGTCGCCGATTTGACCGTCTCAATGCCTTTCGCCGCCATATAGGCGAGCGCGCAGCCGAGCAGGGTGCCGCCGATACAATAGCCGATGGCGTTGACCTGCTTCTGACCGGTTATCTTCGTGGCCACGTCAAATGCGGCGATCGGGCCTTCGAGCATGTAATCGTCGAAGGTCTTTTGCGCCAGCTCTGCGTCTGGGTTGACCCAACTGACGACGAATACTGTGTGGCCCTGATCGACGGCCCACTTGATGAAGGAATTCTTCGGCCGCAGGTCAAGAATGTAGAACTTGTTGATCCACGGCGGCACGATGACCAAAGGCACCGGCGATACCTTATCCGTCGTCGGTTCGTACTGGATCAATTCCATCAGGTCGTTGCGGAAAACCACCTTTCCCGGCGAGGTCGCCACATTGACGCCGACTTCGAAGGCATCCTTGTCGACCATCTTGATGCTCAGGCTGCCGTCGCCTTCTTCCAGGTCTTCGAGAAGATTCTGCAAGCCGTTGAGAAGATTTTCGCCACCGGTTTCCGCCGTGGCGCGAAGGACTTCAGGGTTCGTCATGGCGAAATTGGTCGGTGACAGGGCTTCCGTGAACTGACGGGTGAAAAAGTCGACCTTCTTGGCGGTCGAGTCGTCGAGGCCCTGGACATCCGCGACCGTCGTCTGCATCCAGCGGGACGTGAGCAGATAAGATTGTTTGATGTAGTCGAATACTTCGTTCTCCGACCAGGCGGCGTCCTTGAAGCGACGATCGTCGCCGGCCGGCTCCGCGACCGGGTCAGTGTCCGCGCCCATCATGCGCTGCGCGGTCGATTGCCAGAGATTCATATAGTCGTTCCACAACGACATATTGGCCTCGACCAGGCGCACCGGGTCCTGCACCATGCGCGCCGTCATTTCCAAGAACGCCTGGCCGATGTTCAACGGGTCATTCGGCGTGTCCACGTTGCCGGTGCCGTGACGCGTAACGAAGTCGAGCACCAGGCGCTGACTGCGCTCGGCGATGTCAGCCATTGTCATATGGATTCCAGCCGAATCTTGGCTGTCGGTGGCGCTGCTCGGTTGATTGTCCATTCGTTCTTCCTCTATGGTCACGTCTGCGGTACGCGGATGCCGAAATTGTCGCCGGTCGCGGCCTATGGAGCACTTGGTGCTTTCGCATAGGGGCTATTTCGGCACGAGTTGCTGCGATGCAACATAGAAAGTTGTTTGGCGCGGGTTTGTAAACTGTTAAGGGGTTTGGTGCAATGTGCGTTTGCAAAAAGCGCCAACGAACACCGACGAGGGGAGCCGTTATTCAATGAACGATCTGGGGCCTGATCGCGTGCCGATGCAACATGGCACGAACCGAATCGGATACGACGTGAAAAAACGGACCGCTACTCGGGCGGCAAGCCGCGCCACCGGTCGCGCAATGACCGTGACCACGCTTGTTGCGTCGCTGGCGCTCGGCGCCTGTTCGTCTGTGCCTGACGCGCTTAACCCTGCTGAGTGGTACCGCAGCACCGTCGATCTATTCACGGGCGATGACAAGAGTGAGGCCGCTTCCGCGAGCGACCCAGCGAAACAAAATGAACTCACGAAGGCGCGCGGAACGGCGCCGCCGGGGTCCGACCAGCAATATCCCACGCTTGGCAGTGTCGAGCGTAAACGTCAGCAGCAGGCGCGTGACAATCTGAAAGGCGGCTTGGTCGCCGATCCACAGCGTCCACAATATGCGCCGGCGATCGCGCGGCAGGGCGAGCCGTCGACCATGCTGGCGTCGCGGCCACCGGCGCCGCCGGCGGCCTCCGTGACCGCCGCCGTTCCGTCCCAGCCGGCGCCCCCAGCGCAACCCGCGGCTCCCGTGACAGCGGTGCCTGTCGCCCCCGCGACGCAGGTCGCCGCCGCCGCGCCACCGCCGCCGAACCCTGCCGTCGCGGATGAGCCGCTTGATCAGCAAGCGCTCGCCGAACGGCTACAGGCGCGGTTGGCTGAGATTCGCGCCCGCTCCAATGTTCAGGGCTCGCTTATGGTTGCGAACGCGCCGTTATTGACGGCGGGTGATTCGTCGACGGTTATCGTGTCCTCGGGGGGGATTGAGACAGGCAGTGTCGCGCTCTCCTCGCCTGGTCCGGTCGCCGTTGCACCGTTGGGGGCACTTACGAGTGCCGGCATCGACAATCGCGGGGCCCTGCCAATTCCCGCCGGTTCAGTCCGCATCGCCACCATTCAGTTCGGCAACGGCTCGGCATCGCTGCAGGCACGCGAGCGGCAGATCCTTGCGTCAGTATCAAAGCTACAACGCGAGCGGGGCGGCAAAGTGCGTGTCGTCGGCCATGCGTCGTCACGCACGCGAGCGATGGACCCGGTGCGCCATAAAATGGTCAATTTCCAGGTCTCTATTCAGCGCGCCGATACAGTTGCCAAGGCGTTGGTCGGGCTCGGCGTGAAGGCCGACGACGTATTGATCGCTGCCGTCGGTGATGAACAACCGATGTATTTCGAGGTCATGCCGACCGGCGAGGCGGGCAACCGTCGCACGGAAATCTACCTCGGCAACTGACGTCGCGACCATTGTCCCTGAGGCGGGATCGCTCCTAGCGGGTGTGGCCGACGGCATCACTGATTTTCGGGCGCGAGAGATCATGGAACAGGAATTCTACAAGATTAGGCGGCTGCCGCCGTACGTCTTCGCCGGAGTCAACGCCATGAAGGCGCAGGCCCGCGCCGACGGCCGCGACATCATTGATTTTGGCATGGGCAATCCGGACCTCCCGACACCGCAACACATCGTCGACAAGATGATCGAGACGGTGGCGGATTCGCGCACCCACCGTTATTCCAACTCGCGCGGAATACCGGGCCTGCGCAAGGCCATTGCCGGTTATTATGGGCGCCGGTTCGGTGTTGAGATTGATCCGGAAACGGAAGCCATTGTCACACTCGGGTCCAAGGAAGGACTGGCCAATTTGTCGGCCGCCATTACCAGCCCCGGTGATGTGATCTTGACGCCCAACCCGAGCTACCCAATTCACCAGTTCGGTTTCATCATCAATGGTGCCGCTCTGCGCAATATCCCGATTCGCCCGGATGAGGATTTCTTTGATTCGCTTGAGCGCGGCATCGAACATTCCGTTCCTAAGCCGACGGCACTTGTGCTGAACTACCCCAACAATCCGACGACGGAACTGGCCGATCTCGATTTTTATGCCCGCGTCGTCGATTTTTGCCGATTCCATGGTGTCTACGTGCTGTCCGATCTTGCGTATGCGGAAATCTATTTCGACGATAATCCGCCGCCGTCGATCCTCCAGGTGCCCGGCGCGCGAGACGTGGCGGTCGAATTCACCTCCATGAGCAAGACGTATTCCATGCCGGGCTGGCGCATCGGCTTCGCGGCCGGCAATCCTCGCCTCATCGCGGCGCTGGCGCGCATAAAGTCCTACCTGGACTATGGCGCGTTTACGCCGATCCAGGTGGCGGCGACGGCGGCGCTGAACGGACCGCAGGATTGCGTCGATGAAATCCGCGCCATCTATAAGGAACGCCGCGACGTGCTGATATCCGGCCTCGCCGCCGCCGGTTGGGATGTGCCGTCGCCGCCGGCCACCATGTTCGCCTGGGCGCCGATCCCACCGGCATTCGCCGCCATGGGGTCATTGCAATTTTCGAAGTTGTTGCTGGACGGGGCGGATGTAGCGGTGTCCCCGGGCGTTGGCTTTGGCGAACACGGTGATAATCATGTCCGCATCGCGCTGGTCGAAAATGTCCAGCGCATTCGCCAGGCGGTTCGCAGCATCAAGGGTTTCCTCGCCGATAACGGCGTCAATCGCCCGATCGAACAACCGCCACGGACGGTGGCGCGATGACGGCGCCGCTGAGAATTGCCGTCGCCGGTCTCGGTACGGTCGGTGCCGGCGTCATTCGCTTGCTGGCTGACAATGGGGCTGTCATTGCTGATCGCGCGGGGCGCCCGCTCCAGGTTATCGCCGTATCGGCGCGACATCGGGACACCGACAGGGGCGTCTCGTTGGATGGTATCGACTGGTACGACGATGCCCGCGAGATGGCGCAAGTGGCCGATTGCGATGTTGTCGTTGAATTGATCGGTGGCGCCGACGGCATTGCGCGCGACGTTGTTGATGCTGCCATCGCTGCCGGGCGCCACGTGGTGACCGCCAACAAGGCATTGATGGCCGAGCATGGCACATCGCTGGCGCGGACAGCCGAGATGGCGGGTTTGTCGTTGTGTTATGAGGCGGCTGTCGCGGGCGGAATTCCGATTATCAAGTCATTGCGTGAAGGTTTGGCGGCCAACAATCTGCGGCGCGTATATGGAATTTTGAACGGCACCTGCAACTATATATTGACTGAAATGCGCGACACCGGTGCCGACTTCGACGACGTGTTGTCCGCAGCGCAAAAGCTGGGCTATGCGGAAGCCGACCCCAGCTTCGATATTGACGGCGTCGATGCCGCGCACAAGCTCGCCATCCTGGCCAGCCTGGCGTTCGGGGTCGAGGTCGGGTTCGCCGATGTCCATGTGGAGGGGATTCGCCACGTCAGTCCATTGGATCTGCGATTCGCCGAAGAATTGGGCTACGGCATCAAATTGCTCGGTATCGCGACCGAAAATGACGGCGATATCGAACAGCGCGTGCATCCCTGCATGGTACCCTTGGCGGCGCCGATCAATCATGTGGAAGGCGTGTTCAACGCCGTCGTCGCGGAGGGTGATTTCGTCGATACGGTGATCCAGGTTGGCCGCGGCGCTGGGGCCGGACCAACGGCGTCCGCCGTTGTCGCCGATTTGATTGATGTGGCGCGCGGCAACCAGGCGCCAACCTTCGCGGTTGCCGCCGCGAATCTTAAACCGCTGGTGGCACGGCCGCAGGCGCGCCATCGGGGCGCGTATTACGTTCGCCTGATGGTCGTCGATCGTCCGGGTGTCTTCGCCGACATCGCCGCGATCCTGCGCGATCATGAGGTCTCCATGGAATCAGTGTTGCAGCGCTCCCGTGATCCGGGTTTGCCGGTGCCGGTGGTGATGACCATGCACGAGACCCAGGAATCATCGATGATCGCCGCCTTGGATGCTTTCGAGGCGCTGGATGCGGTGGTCGAGCCGCCGCGCATGATCCGGATCGAGGCACTGTGACACTTCGCGCTAGGCAGATGGGCGCGAACGCGTCAACATGACGTCATGACATCTAATAGTGATCATCCAGTCGGCGACCGTAATCTCGCCCTTGAGGCCGTTCGCGTCACCGAGGCAGCGGCGCTGGCGGCGTCGCAATTCCTTGGCGGCGGTGACGAACGGGCGGCGGATGAAGCCGCCGGCATGGCCATGCACAAGTCCCTGTCGCGACTGGCGATAACCGGGACCGTGCGTATCAGCGAGGCCCATGAAGGTGAATCGGATCACTTGTACATTGGCGAAACCGTCGGCGCCGGTGGTGGCCCGGACCTTGATGTCGCGGTGCTGCCGCTGGAGGGAAAAAGTATCGTCGCTCGCGGCGGCCCCAATGCCCTTTCGCTAATCGCGGTGACCGAGAAAGGCGGATTTCTGGAGCTGCCGTCCATCTACATGGACAAGATCGCGGTCGGTCCGGGCCTTCCGGACGGTGTCGTTGATCTGGACCAGACACCGGCGGAAAATATTGCCGCCGTGGCCAAGGCAAAGGGCGTGGCGGTTGACGAGGTCGTCGTCTGCATGCTCGATCGACCGCGCCATGGCCAGACCATTCGTGATATCCGTGATGTCGGCGCGCGAATACGTTTGATCCTGGATGGCGACGTTTCCGGTGTCGTCTCGACGGCCCTGCCGAAAACCGGCGTCGACATCTTCATGGGGATCGGCAATGCCCTGCAGGGCTTGCTTGCCGCCGCCGCCATGCGTGGGATGGGCGGGCAGATGCAGGGGCGTCTCGTATTTCGGACTGATGATGACCGTTTGAAGGCCCACGAGTGCGGCATCGAGGACATGGAACATAAGTACCAGGCCGAAGAAATGGCCAAGGGCGATGTGACTTTTGCCGCCACGGGTGTCACCTATGGCCCCATCCTGGAGCCGGTGCGACGGATGTCCGCTGGGATTCTAGTCAGCCATTCCATGGTTGTCCGGTCCAAGAGCCGAACCCTCCGCTATGTAGAAGCACATCATGACGTCGTCCACGGCAAGGACGCCTAGTCCCGTCGACGCGGTGGCAGCGTCGTTGTTGGGCATTGACGAATCGTTGACCGGCAAGCGCTGGGTGTTGACGGCCGCCGATGACCGCGGCGCGTTGATGTTGGCGCAACGTCTGGATTTGCCCGAAGCGGTAGCGCGCGTTCTCGCCTCGCGTGGTGTTGAAGCTGACGAGGTCGCCGATTTCCTGGCGCCGACCCTGAAGGGCCTTTTGCCAGATCCCAGCATCCTCAAGGATATGGATCGAGCGGTCGAACGACTTTGTCAGGCCATCACAAGTGGCGAGAAGATCGCCGTATTTGCCGACTACGATGTCGATGGGGCGACGTCATCCTCGTTGCTTTACCGCTTCCTGTCCGCCGTCGGCGCGCCGCCGCGTATCTACGTACCGGATCGGATTAAGGAAGGGTACGGACCCAGCATCGAGGCATTGCTAAGTCTCAAGAACGAGGGCGCCGACGTGGTGATCACCGTCGATTGCGGCGCCGTATCCTTCGAACCGCTGCGGGCGGCGGCGGACGCGGGGCTCGACGTCATCGTCTGCGATCATCACGCTGGCGAGGCGCAATTGCCGGCAGCCACCGCCGTCATAAATCCCAACCGCTTCGATGAGGATGGTAAACACGGCCACCTTGCCGCCGTTGGTGTCGCGTTTCTCCTGGTTGTCGGGCTCAACCGGGCATTGCGTGCCGCTGGTTGGTATACGGAGCGCTCTGAGCCGGACCCGCGTGACTGGCTTGATTTGGTGGCGCTGGGCACGGTGTGTGATGTGGTGCCGCTACGCGGCGTCAATAGGGCGCTGGTGGCGCAGGGTCTCAAGGTGATGGCACGGCGCGGCAACGCAGGCTTGCGCGCGCTCGCCGATGTCGCCGGCATGGAAGAGTTTCCGACCGCCTATCACGCCGGATTCTTACTCGGTCCGCGCATCAATGCCGGTGGTCGCGTCGGCGAGGCCGATCTTGGGGCGCGCCTATTGACCTGTGATGATGATATCCAGGCGAGACCATTGGCTGAACGCCTGGACGCTCTGAACGGCGAGCGCCGCGCCCTTGAGGCGGCCGTATTCGAAGGCGCGTTGGCGGCCATTGAGGCATCGCCGCCGGGCGCCGCCGCCGTGGTTGCCGGGGCCGGCTGGCATCCTGGTGTCGTCGGTATCGTGGCCTCCCGCCTGGTCGAACGCTTGAACCGGCCCGCCTGCGTGATCGCAATTGACGGTGACACAGGCACCGGTTCCGGGCGCTCGGTCAGTGGCATTGATCTCGGCGGCAGCATTATCGCGGCACGTCAGGCCGGGTTATTGGTTAAGGGCGGTGGTCACCCCATGGCGGCCGGTTTCACGGTGGAGATGAATAAACTCAACGAATTTCGGAAATTCCTTGAATCCCGCATCGATGATCAGGTGGCCGCGGCGGCTTGGGCCCCGACGCTGAAAATCGATGGCGCCGTCGGATTGGGCGCGGCCACACATGAATTGATTTCCACGCTGGCCCGGTTGGCGCCGTTCGGCGCTGGCAATCCGGAACCGCGGTTTGCCATTGCCCGCGTGCGTGTCGGTTATGCCGACCGCGTTGGAGATAATCACGTTCGCTGTCGATTGACCGATGAGTCCGGTACCAGTCTCAAGGGCATCTGTTTTCGTGTCGCCGATACGCCGATGGGTCAGGCGCTCTTGAAAAGTGATGGCGCGACATTTCATATCGCCGGGCGGCTGCGGCTCAATTCATGGCAGGGGCGAGAAACCCCCGAAGTCTTGATCGACGACGCGGCGGCAATGTGGTGATATGACGGATCGCATACACGAGGTTGTTGGCATCGTGGACAAATGGGACCGCCGTTTCATGGGCCTTGCCGCCCATATCGCCAGTTGGTCGAAGGATCCGTCGACGCAAGTCGGCGCGGTGCTCGTCGATCCACGCAACCGTCGTATCGTCGCCACCGGATTTAACGGATTTCCAGCCGGCGTCGAGGATCGCGCTGATCGCCTGGAAAACCGCGCCGTCAAATACGAAATGGTGGTCCACGCGGAACAGAACACGCTGATGTTCGCCGGTACCCAGGCGCAAGGCTGCACCATTTACGTGACGCCGCTGCCTCCATGCGCGCGTTGCGCTGCGCTACTGATCCAGGCCGGCATCCGGCGCATCGTTTGCCCACGCCCCGAGGGATCACCCGAAAAGTGGGCCGAGCAGGGCCTCATCGCCGAGGAAATGTTCGGCGAGGCGGATATCGAGATCACCTACATCGACCCCGAGGTCCTCGACGAAGTCGAAGAAATCAAACTCAAGCGTTGAGAATCTTTGCTACCGGATTATCGCCGAGGCGATAGGCGCGCGGCATGTCCGATCCCAGCAATGGCGTGATGTAACGTTCGAACACGTCCGTCACACCGTTGCCTTCGACATTGATCATGTCGTCCGACATGACCTTCGTCTTGGCGGCAATGTCGGTGAGATCATTGAAGCGATAATCGACCGCATAATCGCCGACCCGGTGAATGGTCACCGAACCGTTGCGCCCGGCTGTTTGCGCGAAGCGAACGGCCTTGTCGCCGACGTCGCGGGCCTCGCGCGCGTCGACATCGGAGACGCAGCCTAGGAATGAACGTTGCAGATAGCCGAACGTATCGCCCCGCACGCGCTTGATATCCGTCTTCGCCTTGATCTGATCGCAGAGCGCGTCGGCAAGGGCACCGGTTCCCGATAGCTGGACGTTACCGTGGCCATCGATTTCGGTCTCGGCCCGCAGCGTGGAAATGATCGGTGTGCCGGTGGCGTCGTGGACGCCTTCCGAAACGGCAATGACACACCGCCCCAACCGGTCATACACGGCCTTCACGTCGTTCAGAAAACGATCCGCATCGAAGGTTCGTTCGGGCACGTAGATCAGGTGCGGCCCGTCGTCGTCATAAACCCGGCCGGCCGACGCGGCGGCGGTCAGGAATCCGGCGTGGCGGCCCATGACCACGCCGACATATACGCCGGGCAGGGCGCGGTTATCCTGATTGATACCGGAAAAGGCACTGGCGACGAAACGCGCGGCGGATGGAAAGCCTGGGGTGTGATCGTTGACCATCAGGTCGTTGTCGATGGTCTTTGGCACGTGCACGCAGCGCAGGCCATAACCGGCCTTGTCTGCCTCCTCGGCAACGATGCGGCAGACATCGGACGAATCGTTGCCGCCGATGTAGAAGAAGTTCGTGATGCCGTGCGCCTTCAGGCTCTTGAAGATTTCTTGGCAATAAGCCAGGTCTGGCTTGTCGCGGCTTGAGCCCAACGCCGAACAGGGCGTTTGCGCCACCAGTTCCAGGTTGCCCGGCGTTTCCTCGCCCAGATCGACGAAATTTTCACCGATGATACCGCTGACCCCGTGCAAGGCGCCGTAGATGGCATCGACCGCCGAAACCCGCTTGGCCGCCAACACGGCGCCGACCAGCGACTGGTTGATAACCGCGGTCGGTCCGCCGCCCTGGGCGATAAGAAGCTTGCCTGGAATCATGCCCACACTCTCCTTAAATACACTGAATTCTCATCGAAAATGAGACAGGAAACATCGGGCGGCGATTGTAGGGACCCTTGCCGGCCCCGCAAGCCCCCTAGGCGGTGCCGGTTAGTCCTATTCCACCGCACTTGATTTTCCCCCCCGGTCCGGTTACGACAGCGCCTCCATGACCAGTGGCCCCTTCGTCTAGCGGTCTAGGACGCGGCCCTTTCACGGCTGAAACACGGGTTCGAGTCCCGTAGGGGTCACCATTTCCGCGCATCAGTGATGGCGCCGAAACCATGACAACCCGCGATTACGTCGGCCGGGCCGCCGGTGAATTGCAGGCGCAACCCGGCTTCGGGCCATGAGCGTCGACAATGCTGCAATTTTCCACCGGAAACCGGTGATAAGGCTCGCGCGGCGGATGCACGAATGAAACGGGCAGGGCATCAAGAAACCCTTTTTGTACCCGTTTCTTTCACGTTTATTCAGTTAAATTAGCATGATCTCATAGACGAAGATGGGGGACGGATTGTTCGTTCCCGTGTCAAAATTCTTCCTCGACCCGGCGAATGATGTCACGCAATCCAGCCCCGCCAGCCGGCTGTTGCGGTTGATGGCGCTCCAGATAGTAGCCGAACATGTTGACGAATTCCTCGATATAGGGACTGGGATCCGCCGTTCCGCCGGGGTTCATATTGACCTCGACAAAAGCCGTGAAGTTAGCCGCGGCGTGGCGCATGGCGGCGGCAATGGCCGGCGGCTCAATGCCTTCCTGCATGCGATTGTTTGCAATGTTGATCAGTTGATTGGCAATTTGAATGCTTAGAGTCTCGGCGTCACTGTCTTCCGCCATGGATTAGGTCCTTCTTCATTCTGTGCGCTGAACGCCACATTATCACGGCACGGTTCGGGGGCCCAGACCCACGCGGTGTTCGCCGGCAGAATGGGTGCATGGTCGATACGTCACGTTCCAATTGGCTGAGGTAGCGGTGCCGAGATGCCTAT